>DASXSD010000172.1:0-21704 GCA_036506195.1 Candidatus Dormiibacterota bacterium | reverse complement strand
CTGGCGTCCTCGGCGAACTCGCGCATTTCGGGCTGCGGCGCGAGGACATCGTCGTAGCCGAGCATCGCGTGGAGCCGCTGCGATGAGAAGGGGAGAAAGGGCGCGAGCATGGTCTTGAGATTGTCGACGCACCGGAGGGCGACGTAGAGAACCGTGCCTGCCCTGTCGCGGTCGGTCTTGATCACGTGCCATGGCTGCTCGCCGCCGAGATAGACGTTGACCTTGGAGGCCATCGCCATTGCGTGCTTGAGGGCGTTCTGAAACCTCGCCTCCTGCAGCTGTTGGGCGACCAAGTCGAGGGCCGCCTCGACCTCCTTGATCAGCGTCTCGTCGGCGGGCGCCAGAGGGCCCGGCTCAGGAACGGCGCCGAAGTTGCGCTGCGCATTGACGAGCGTGCGGTGGACGAGGTTGCCCCACGTGGCGACCAGCTCGTCATTGTTTCGGCGCACGAACTCGGCCCATGTGAAGTCGGTGTCCTGGTTCTCGGGCCCCGCGATCATGAGGTAGTAGCGGAGCGCGTCCGGGTCGTAACGATCGAGCACGTCCTTGACGTAGATGACCTGGCCGCGGCTCGTCGAGAACTTGCGGCCCTCCATGTGCAGGAACTCACTGGCCACGATGTCGTCTGGCAGATGGAGACCACCCACGCCGAGGAGGATCGCCGGCCAGATGACAGTGTGGAAGGTGATGTTGTCCTTACCCATCGTGTAGTAGTGGCACGCTTCCGGGTTCTCCCACCAGTCCTTCCACGCATCTGGTTCACCCCGCTGCCTCGCCCACTCGATCGAAGCCGACAGATAACCCATCACTGCGTCAAACCAGACGTAGATCCTCTTGGCGGGGTTGTCCTCCCAGCCCGGAAGTGGCACCGGCACGCCCCAGTCGAGATCGCGCGTGATTGCGCGCGGCTTGAGGTTGTGAACGAACTCGAGTGAGTACTTCTTGACGTTGGGCCGCCAGTTGTCGTGCGACTCGATCCAGCTCGTCAGCTGCTCACCGAACGCGGGCAGATCGAAGAAGAAGTGCTCCGTCTCGCGAAACTCGACCGGCGCGTCGCTGCCCCGCTGGTGCGGGTCGATGAGGTCGGTCGGGTCGAGCTGGTTGCCGCAGTTGTCGCACTGGTCGCCGCGCGCCTCCAGATAGCCGCAGATCGGGCACTTGCCTTCGATGTAGCGGTCGGGAAGCGTGCGCCCGCTCACCGGGTCGAAGGCTCCCATCTGCTTTTGCGCGACGAGGTAGCCCTTCTCGTAGAGCTTCAGGAACAGGTCCTGCGTGACACGGTAATGGTTGGCGGTCGTAGTCCTGGTGAAGATGTCGTAGGTCATGCCGAGCCGGATCAGGTCCTCAACGATCAGCCGGCTGTTGCGGTCGACGAACTCGCGCGGGGGGATACCCTGCTTGTCGGCCTCATACGTGATCGGAGTCCCGTGCTCGTCCGTTCCGCTCGCCATCAACACGCGCGAGCCGCGCAGCCGCTCGAACCGGGCCAGCACGTCGGCGGGCACGGCGAAACCGACCACGTGGCCGATGTGGCGCGGGCCGTTCGCGTACGGCCATGCAGGCGCGATGAGGACAGTTCTCTGATCAGGCACCGGAGATGACAAGGGTAAACTCGCCGCGCGCCCGCTCACCGAGCGCGGCCAGCACCTCCGCCGCGGTGCCGCGCAGCACCTCCTCGTGCAGCTTCGTGAGCTCGCGCGTCAGCGTGAGGGTTCGCTCGGGTAAAGACTGCACGATCATCTGGAGCGACTTGCGGATCCGAAACGGCGACTCGAACGCCACCGCCGGACGCGGATCTTCGCGCAGCGACTCCAGGAGCCGGCGCATCTCTCCCGGCTTGCGCGGCAGGTAACCGAGGAAAGTGAAGCCCGGACCGCCGTAGCCCGCGATCGAAAGCGCGGCGGTGATCGAGCTCGGACCAGGGATGGGCACCACCGTGTGGCCGGCGGCCCAGGCGGCGGTCACCAGCGCCTGCCCGGGGTCGGAGAGTGTCGGCGTGCCGGCGTCGCTGACGAGTGCGACATCGCCGTCGTCGAGCGCAGCCATGACACGCGGAAGGCCGCGCCGCTCCACCGGTGCGCGGTAGCTGAGCATCGGCTTGCGGATCCCATGCCGCGCGAGGAGCCGCGACGTTACGCGTGTGTCCTCGGCCGCGATCGCGGCGACCTCGCCGAGGACGCGGACGGCCCGCGGGCTCAGGTCTTCGAGATTGCCGATCGGCGTCCCCACCACATAGAGCTTGCTCACAGTCCCCCCGCCGGCGCTGCGCGCCACCAACCGCGCCAAGCGGGGAGGGAAAGGCTCAAAAGCCCTCGAGCCAGGCCCCGACTCGTTCGGCGACCTCGCCGCCGGGGCCGACGTAGCGCGCCGCGGGCGGCAGGACGTCGAGGAACGTCTTGCCGTAGTCGCGACCAAGGATGCGGCTGTCGAGGATGACTACCGCGCCGCGGTCGGTGGACCGCCGGATCAGGCGGCCGAACCCCTGCTTGAGGCGAAGCGCCGCCTGCGGCAGCGCCAGCTGCGTGAACGGATCGCGGACCTGCTCGGCGCGCGCGGCGTAGATCGGCTCGGAAGGAACAGGGAAAGGCAACCGGACGATGATCACGCAGCTGAGCCGCTCGCCGGGGATGTCGATCCCCTCCCAGAAGCTCGACGTGCCGAGCAGGAGCGGCCGCTCGGATTCCTCGAACGTCTTGAGCAACTGCCTGCGCTGACCATCGATGCCCTGGCCGAGGATCAACACCTCGTCGAGATCGACCCGCTGCATGAGCGCAGCGTGGACGTCGCGGAGCTGACGGTGGGAGGTAAACAGGGCCAGCGTCCGACCTCCGACGCGTCGCGCGACCGCCGCGACCAACTCCTCGACCGAGAGGTCGAACATCTCGTCCTCCGGCGGCGGCACGTCGGTCGGCAGGCAGACCAGCGCCTGGTGGTAGAAGTCGAAGGGCGAGGGCAGGATCAGCTCCTCGATCTCCGCGCCGAGGCCGACGCGGGAGCTGAAGTAGTCAAAGGTGCCACCGACGGCCAGCGTCGCGGAGGTGAGCACGGTCGAGCGCCGCTCCGAGTAGACGCGCTCACGCAGCAAGTAGCCGATGTTGATGGGTGCAGCGCGAAGCAGGAGATTCTCTGCCCGCGAGACCTGGCTGAACCAGTAGACGCGGTTCGCATCAGGTCTCAGCAGCGCCTCGTCGAGCAGTCGCATCGAGGACTCGAGCCGCCCGCGGATCATCTCCAGCTCGCGGATGCGCTGGTCCGGCTCTTCACCACCCAGCCAGTCCCGGACCCCGGCGACAGCGCGGCGCAGCGTCCCATCGAGGGCGGCCAGCGCGATGACGGCGTTCTCCGCGGGCACATGCATCGGCGCCCAGTCGGCGTCGTCGCGGAGCGCAGGCGTGATGCGAACCGACTCCTCCCTCCGCTCCGACTCGCCCAGCCGCGCCGCCACCCACGCGTCAGCGGTCCGGAAGAGCTCTCGCGCGTGACCCGCCGCCGCGATCGCGCTGGGCTGCGCCTGGGTGAACGCGTCATTGGATGCTCCCAGGTGAGGTTGCCTGTGCAGCTCGTCGAGCAGACCCTCGGTTCGTCCCGCGCCGTCGTCGCGGGCGAGCCGTTCGAGCAGCGCGACCAGGCCGGGGCCGTCGACCTCCTGGCGCAGGCCGCGGGTGGCAGCTTCTTCGAGGTGATGCGCCTCGTCGATGATCAGGTGGTCGTACTCGGGGAGCAGGCCGCCCCCCACCTCGACGTCGGCAAGCAGCAGCGCATGGTTGACGACGACCAGGTCCGCCGTCTCGGCCTCCGCCCGCGCGCGATGCACGTAGCAGTCCTCTTTGGTGCAGTGGATGCCAACGCAGTCCAGCGGATCGCTGGCGATGCGTGTCCACAGGACCTCTTCGCGGCCGTACAGTCGAAGCTCAGACCGGTCGCCGCTCTCAGTCGTGTGCAGCCAGGTCATGACTTTGAGCTTGAACATCAACTCCTCGGCGTCTCTACACGGCTCCGCCAGGTAGCGGCGCCACCGCCGAAGCGACACGTAATTGGAGCGGCCCTTCAGCAAGCAGGCCTTGAAGTTCCACGGCAGCCACTCGCGCAGGCCCGGCAGGTCCTTGGTCATCAGCTGCTCCTGCAGCGTGTGCGTGTTGGTCGAGACCACCACCCTCTCGCGATGCCTGACCGCGCGCGCGATCGAGGGCACGAGGTACGCGAGGCTCTTCCCCGTCCCCGTCCCGGCCTCGACCACTAGCGTCCCGCCTCGAGCCTGGATCTGCGCGACGGCCAGGAGCATCTGCAGCTGCGGTTCGCGATGCTCATAGCCCGGGAGGAGGTCGGCCAGCGGCCCCTCGGGCCCAAGCAAGCCTGCCAGCACGAAGGGGTCATCTGGGGGCGCCGCCGCGGAGCGACCGAGGCCGGCCGGCTCCAGCCGCACGGCCGTCTCTGGTTCGGGGTTTGGGTTCGACGCGGTCAGCGCCTCCGCGAAGAACCTCGCCACGGGCCAGTCGTACGGCGCGACCAGCGCGACCATCGATTCCTTGAGCGGCTCGTCGAGCGCGACCGCCTCATCGCGCAGGCGGAGCAGGAGCTGTCGCGTCGCGTCGGCGTCGTCCAGGGCACGATGCGGCCGTGGCTGCGTGAAGCCCATCTCGGTCGACAGCAGAGGCAGGCTGTGGCTCCCTGCCGCCGGGAGCAGGATCCGCGCGATGTCCAGCGTATCGAGGATCTCCTGGGAGGAGTCCCAAAGGCCGGCCGCCTCCAGGAACTCGACGTCCAGCCGGGCCCCATGGCCGACCGGTTGCCGGCCGCGGAGGAATTCGGAAAGCTGGCGAAGCGCGACCTCAGGGCTGGCGGCACCCCTCAGCTCTTCTTGCTTGATCCCCGTGAGTCGGAGGACGGTGTCGGGGACGGCGCGTCCCGGGTCGACAAGCTGCTCGATCGTGCCGGTCACAAGGTCCGTGGTGAAGGCCACGGCGCCGATCTCGATGACGCGGTCGCGGGCGGGGTCGAGACCGGTCGTCTCGAGGTCCAGGGCTACATACTCCGGCAAGCTGGTCGGATTCTACGAAGCGCTACCAATCGGAGTCTGAACCCGCGGCATGGAAGGTAATATGTGCGCCCGATGGTAACCGGGGCGATCGAATCTCCCAAGCGTCTGGAAGACCTCCATGTCCGCCGTGACCTGGTCGCCAGCCTGCTCCTCCGCACGCTGGCCTTTGCCGACCAGCTGACGGGGTCCTCTCTCGAGCAGCGGCTCGGCCTCCCCTTCGAGACCTTCTCGCCGCTGATCGACGAGTTCGAGAAGAACCAGCTGATGGACACACGTGGCGTGTCCAACGACCCGAGCCTCGAAGGCCGGCCTTACCCAGTGAAGATGAACTACGCGATCTCCGCGGCCGGCCGCCAGCGCGCTTCGGAGATGTCGTCCGTGCAGACCCGCTACCTCGGACCCTGCCCCATCAACTTCGAGGACTACCTGGCGCTCATTCGATCCCAGGTCTCCGGCAAGTCGCCGGTGACAGACTCTCAGCTCAAGAAGGCGCTGGGCGAGCTGGAGCTCGAGCAGCACGTCATCGACCAGATCGGCGGCGCCATGGTCTCGCGCGCTTCGCTCTTCATCTTCGGCGCCCCGGGCAACGGCAAGAGCACCATCACCGAGCGCATGGCCCTGCTGATGGGCGCGCCGATCGAGATCCCACACGCGGTTGCGATCGGCGACGAGATCGTCCGTGTCATCGACCCCGTCTACCACAAGATCGCCGAAGGCGATCAGCCCATCGACCGCCGGCTGATCAAGGTCGAGCGCCCAGTGGTCACGGCTGGTGGCGAGCTCAAGCTGCAGCAGCTCGACCTGACCTACGACTCGCAGAACCGCTACTACGAAGCGCCGCTCCAGTGGAAGGCCAACGCCGGCGTGCTGGTGATCGACGACTTCGGCCGCCAGGAGGTGCCGCCCATGCGCCTCCTCAACCGCTTCATCGTCCCGATGGAGAAGAAGATTGACTACATCGACCTATCGGCCTCAGGCCGGAAGATCGAGCTTCCGTTTCTCTGCCAGGTCGTCTTCTCGACGAACCTCTCGCCCACCGAGCTCGTCGACGAGGCCTTCCTGCGACGCATGGCGTACAAGATCGGTGTCGGCAACCCGACGCCGGAGGCTTTCGGCCGCATCCTGCGCTACGAGTGCGACCGCCAGGGCGTGCCCTGGGACGAGAAGGCCATCGGCTACCTGCTCAACAACCTCTACGGCAAGAAGCCGCTGCGTGGCTCGCACCCGCGTGCGCTGATCGCGCGGCTCGTCGACCTGGCCAACTACCGCCAGCAGAACCCGCGGCTAACGCCCCAGACCTTGAAGGAGGCGTTCGACGCCTGCTTCAACCCGGCGCTCGGCAGTCTCGTCGAGGACGACTGGGCCCGGCCAGCAATAGGCTAGCCCGGACCCTGCTCCCCTTGCGGGAGAGGGAGAGTTACTCCACCAAGCTTCTTCTGCCAGGTTTCCATGTCGCTGTACCGCCCACGCTTCTCAGGCGGCAGCAATTCCGCAATCGCGAGCATGATCGCGTCCGAGGCCTCTCCGTGCGAGATGCGGCTTCCGTCATGCCGCTTGCTCGCGACGAGGAACGGTTTGCCGAACCGGACCTTCACGGGAACGCGCCGTGGCCAGACGGTGCCCTTGGGCATGCACTCGCGGGTGCCCGTCACAGCGACCGGCAGGACCGGGCATCCAGACTTCTGAGCGATGAAGCCCGCGCCGGGCTCAGGCTGGGACAGGACTCCGGACTCGACGCGGGTGCCCTCCGGGTAGATGACCAGCACCTGGCCCGCTTTGAGCAGGTCGAACGACTTTCGAAGCGCGGCCCGGTCCGCGGTGTGCCTGACCACGGGGAACGCCTGGTACGCAGTGAACAGCCAGCGCATCCATCTCTTTCGAAAATATTCCGACTTGGCCATGCTCCAGCTGTCTGAGCGCGGCAGGAACGCCGGCACCATGGGAGGATCGAGCGTGGCGAAGTGGTTCCCGCAGACGATGAGACCCCCTGAGTGGGGAACGTTCTCGGCGCCTTCCACACTGAAAAGACCCACCAGGTAGGTGCGCGTGAGGAAACGCATCACCCCGCGGAGGAAACGGGTCAGCATCCAGGCGCCTTGATCTCACGCACGATGCGGTCGACGACCTCATCGAGGTCGAGGTCGTCGGTATCGATGATCACCGCGTCGTCGGCCGGTTTCAGCGGCGCGACCTGACGCTGGGAGTCGACGCGGTCACGTAGCTCGACCTCCTTGCGCATGGCCTCAGCGTCGACACGCTCGCCGCGGCGTTCGTACTGCGCCGCGCGCCGGCGAACTTTCTCATCCAGGCTCGCGACCAGGAAGATCTTGTGGTCGGCGTCAGGGAACACGACGGTGCCGATGTCGCGGCCGGCCATGACCACGCCCGGCTCCGCCATTCGCCTCTGTTGCGCGACCAGCGCCTTGCGCACGCCGGGTATCGCCGACACGATCGGAAGCGCGTCGGCGTAGTCGGTGTCGTATATGCCTTCGGTCAGCTCGACGCCGTCCGCCCACACGCGCTCCCCCTCGATGCGGATCTGATGCTCCTCGGCAAGCTGCGTCACGGCTTCTGGGTCACGTGGATCGATCCCCCGCTCGGTCGCCAGGCGTGTGATTGCGCGGTACATGAGGCCACTGTCTATGAAGGGAAGACCCAACTTCTCCGCGACCCGTTTGCCGACCGCCGATTTGCCCGAGGCGACGCCTCCATCGATGGTCACGATCACGATTGGTCGAGACCGGTGGCGCGGCGGAGGGCGGCGACCTCACCAGGGGCAAGGACGCGCCAGCCTCCAGGCTTGAGGCGGCCCAGCCGCAGCGGTCCGAACGCGGTCCGCCGCAACCCGAGGACCTTGTGGCCGAGCGCCTCCACCATGCGACGCACCTGGCGGTGCCGCCCTTCTCGGATCACGACCCGCAGCACGGCCCGGCCGGAATCGCGGCCGCCCCTCGTCGATCGGAGCACCGCGACTTCGGCGGGGCTGGTCATCCCGTCGGCGAGCTCGACTCCCTCACGAAGCGCCTGGAGGTCTGTGGGCGCGAGCACACCCGCGACCACGACTTCGTACTCCTTGTCGACCTTGTAGCGCGGATGCGTGAGCCGGTAAGCGAGGTCCCCGTCGTCGGTGAGGAGCAGGAGTCCTGTGCTGTCGGCGTCGAGGCGCCCGACTGGAAAGAGCCGGCGGCCGTGCCTGCCCTCCTCGCCGATGACATCGAGGACGGTCGCACGCGCGGACTCGTCTCTCGATGTCGTGATGACGCCGAGCGGTTTGTTCAGCATCAGGTAGCGATGCGTAGTAGGCGGCCTGATCGTCCGCCCGTCAACGGTGACGTTATCCCGCTCTGGATCGACGATTGTTCCGGACGCCGGCGGCCGCTCGCCGTTGACGCGAACGGAGCCGGAAGCGATCAGCTCGTCGGCCGCGCGGCGGCTGGCCACGCCGGAGCGAGCGAGAAACCGATTCAGCCTTTCGCGCGTTGGAGGCGCGGACCACGGAGCGCTCGGCGGATCTTCGGCGCCCATGCGGCCCACTTCCCCCACGCCATCGGCGCGGGGACCCCAGCTGGTGTGCGCTGCTCGCTTACGAATCGACTGGATGCGCTCGCTGCGCTGCTCGTCGCTTCGCCCGAGTCTGGGCCACCTGGATCACCGAATCTCTCGCCGAGCGTCCGCGCCTGCGCCTCGCAGCTCCGCGCCGTCGCTGGGCGTGGGAAGGTGGTCGAGCGACTCGAGACCCATCACCTGCAGAAACCGCATCGTCGTGCCGTAAAGCTTCGGCTGTCCGGGGCCCGAACCTCTCCCCACCTCCACGATCAGGTCGCGGAGCTCGAGGTTGCTCAGGACGCTGTCGCAGTTGACGCCGCGCACCTCTTCGATTCGCGCCCGTGTGACCGGCTGTTGGTAGGCCACGATGGCGAGGGTCTCGTACGCGGCCCGCGAGAGGCGACCCGTGACCTCGGGCCGCAGCGCGCGCCGGACGGCTCCGGAATGCTCCGGCCTCGTCGCCAGGTGCACCTCGTCGTGATGCCGCATCAGCATCACGCCGCGGCCTTCGAGCAACTCGCGCAGATTCTCGAGCGCGCCCTCGACGCTGTTGCGATCGCTCTCGGTCGCCTGCTGGAGCTCGCGGACCTTCAGCGGACGGTTGGAGCTGAACAGAATCGCTTCGAGTGCGGCCGAGAGATCGCTCACGCAGTCGGCTCTCTCATCTCGACGTGGATCGGACCAAATCGTTCCTTTTGCCGCACCCGGACCACCGAGCGCCGGACCAGCTCCAGCAACGCGACGAAGGTGACGACGGCCTCGAGCCGGTCCTCGGATTCCAGGATCAGCTTGACGAGCTCGATCGGTCCCTCGCGCAAGCGATCGCTGATCATCTCGAGCTTCTCCTGGAGGGTCCACGTCCGACCACGAACGACAAGCGGCCGCGGTGGAATGCGCGCGAGCACGCTGTTGAACGCCGCCACGAGGACGTCTACGTCGAGCGGCGCCTCCTGGCCGCCCGCCTCCACGGGCCGCGCCGGCGGCGGAAACGCAAACGACTCCTGCTGAGCGCGCTCGAGCAGCTCGCCGGCTATCTCCTTGTAGGCGCGGTACTCCTCCAGCCGCTGGCGCACCTCGTCCTCCCATCCCAGCAGCTCGGTCTCCTCGTCGGTCGGGCTCTCGCCCGGGAGCAATCGCATCGATTTGAGAAGGAGCAGGCGCGCAGCCATCCAGAGGAACTCCGCCATCTCCTGCGCGTCTGGAATCTCGCGTGAAGCCAGCTCCGCCAGATAGGCGTCCGTCACCTTCGCGAGCGAGACCTTGAAAACGTCGATTTCCTCGCGCTCGACCAGCGCGAGGAGCAGCTCCAGTGGGCCTTCGAAAACCGGGGTGCTGACGGCCAGGCGGCTCGGCGCCGTTTCCATCAGCGCGCAAGCCTAACGGATGGCGCGAACTTCCTATTTCTTGGGCACGAGAGGCCGGCCCCAGCCCAGCTTGTCGCCCAGGCGCCGGTAGAAGCTCTCGGGTGGGCTGAAGCGAACCACCTTCAGCTTTCTTGGGTGCGAACCACAACGGATGACATCGCCCGTCGCCACCGCGCGACCACGCCGTCCTCCATCGATGCGCATCTCGGCCGGACCGCGCACGACTGTGAGCGTGATGTCCTGGCCGGGCGCGAACACGATCGGGCGGACCGTGAGAGCGAAGGGGCTCATCGGCACCAGCACGAGGTCCTCGAGCGTCGGCTCGAGGATCGGACCGCCACTCGCGAGCGCGTACGCGGTGGAACCGCTGGCGGTGGCGACGATGGCGCCGTCCGCGTCGATCAGGCCAACGGCCTGCCCGGCGACGTCGATCTCGAGACGCAAGATGCGCGCGTCACCCGCATGGTCGACCACCACCTCGTTGAGCCCGATCGATTGCACGAGCGTGCGACGCCCGCGCAGAAGTCTGACGTGCAGCATCGTCCGTTCCTCGATGCGGTACTTGCCGGCCAGGTAGCGCCGGAGGCCGTCGTTCATCTCGGAGGCCTCGACCTCGGTGAGGAATCCCAATCGGCCGTGGTTGACGCCGAGGATCGGAATCCCGCGAGGCGCGGCGAGGCGCGCGCCGGCGAGGAAAGTCCCATCGCCGCCGAGGGTGAGAAGGAGTTCCGTGTCTCGGAGCGAGCGCGCCATCGTGCCCGCCGGGGCGTCGCGCGGCACCTCGCCCGCCTCCACATTCCTGGCCTTCATCACGCGCATCGCGCCGTCGACCACTTTCTGGTCGACACCGGCCCCTCGAAGCAGGCAGACCTTCATGCCGGCCTCGGCTCGAGGTGTACGAAGATCTCGCGATTGCCTTCGGCCCCCGCAATCTCCGACGGCACCTCGTCCACGACCGCGTAGCCGTTGCTGCTGCACCATTCACGGAAACGCGCCAGCGCGTTCTCGATCGCGGCGTGGTCGCGGACGATGCCGCCCTTTCCCACCTCGGAGCGGCCCACCTCGAACTGTGGCTTGAACAGGGCGACCACCGCCGCCTCCGGCGCCGCACGCCGCAGCGCGGGCAGCACTTTATCGAGGCTGATGAACGACACGTCGACCACCGCCAGCGTCACCGGCTCGGGAAAAGCTTGCAGGTCGCGCGCGTTGGTGCGTTCGATGACGACGACTCGCGGGTCCTGGCGCAGCCGCCAGTGCAGCAAACCGCGACCCACGTCCAACGCGTATACGCGCTCGGCGCCTCGGCGGAGCAGGACGTCGGTGAAGCCGCCTGTCGAGGCGCCGATGTCGGCGCAAACGCGGCCTCGAGGATCGACGTCAAATCGCTCGAGCGCGGGTGCGAGCTTGAGTGCGCCTCGGCTGGCGTAGGCAGGCTCGGAGTCGACTGCGATCGCCGCGTCCTCGCTGACAGTCCTCGCCGGACTGCGCACCGTCTCGCCCGCGACCCGGACCTTGCCGGCGAGGATCAGCGCCTGCGCCCGCGCGCGCGACTCGGCCAATCCGCTTTTGGTCACGAGCACGTCGAGGCGCGGCATACAGAGTTAGAGGATCAGTCCGACTGCGAGTCCGATCGCGGCCCCGACGAAGACCTCGAGCGGCGTGTGGCCGAGCAGCTCCCGCAGCCGCTGTTCCTGCACGCCCCGCATGTGGACGAGGTCGTCGACCAGGCGGTTCAGGACCTCCGCCTGGCGGCCGGCCGCGCGCCGCAGCCCGGCGGCGTCGTACATGACCACGAACGTGAAGATAAGGGCGATGGCGAACGCGGCGGAGCTGACACCCGCGTACTTGCCGACGGCCGTCGTCAGGCCCATCACGATTGCGCTGTGGCTGCTGGGCATGCCACCTGTCTCAGCCAGGACGCGGAGGTTGAGGCGCCGCTGCCGGAACGACGTGAGCAGGACCTTGGCCGCCTGGGCGATCGTCCAGGCCACCAGCGGCGCGAGCAGGAACTTCAATCCGCGAGCAATGTAGCCGTTTGCTCGGCACGCGCTTTTAGCTCCGCGAAACGCGCCTGCGCCTGGCCGAGCAGCCGGACGGCGAGCGCGTGCGCCTCGACGAGCTCCTCCAGCGGCGCCGTGCCGTCCGCCAGCTTCGCGATCGTCGCTTCAAGGTCGCCCAGCAGGTCGTCCAGTGGAGGACGGTCCGTCAAGTCGCGGTGGCGGCGACGCGACCCAGGACCCCGTTGACGAACCGGCCAGCCTCCTCGCCGGAGAAAGTCTTCGCCAGCTCGATCGATTCGTTGATGGCGGCCTTGGTCGGTACCTTGCGGTCGATCGCGATCTCATACACCGCGATCCGGAGGATGATGCGATCCACCTTCGCCATCTGGTCGAGCTTCCAGTGCTCGGAGGTCTCGCTGAGGATCGCGTCGAGCTTGTCGCGGTTCGCGATCACGCCGCCCATGAGCTGCCGCGCGAAGGTGGTGCTCTCCTCGCTGAATGCGCCTTCTGACGCGTGGTAACGCAGGACCTCTTCGGGGTCGTCGTCGCTGCCTTCCAGCTGGAAGAGAACCTTGAGCGCCAGCTCCCTGGCCTGGTGGCGCTTGCCCAATTAAGTTGCTCTAGCTGGCGAAGGCGACGCTCGAGACGAAGACGTTCACCTCACCGACCTCGAGACCCAGCATGCGCTCGGTGGCTTCGACGACGTTCGACTGCACAGCCGTGGCAACGTCCGCAAGCTTCGCCTCGGAGTCGACGGTGATGAAGACCTCGAGGTGGATGGAACGATCGCCTTCAATGTGCACGCGCACGCCGCGATGCGCAGCCTGGCGGCGAACAAAGTCGCCAAAGTGGCGGGCCGCGGCTTCGTCCATGCCCTCCACGCCCTCCACCTCGCACGCGGCGAGGGCGGCGATGCTCGCGATCACCTCGTTGGCCACACGGACAGCCCCCAGCGAACCGTTCTCGCTCATAACCAGCCTGATCCTACCCCTTCGAGTCGCCAGTTGCCCTCTCCCCTTCAGGGGAGCAATCAGGAGGCGAGGCGCACGTAGCGCCGTCCTTGCCGCGCTCTGCGCGCCGGGATCGAGGGTGAGGGGCGGGTCCTGTCATGCGCGCTCGACGTACGACTGATCGCGAGTATCGACCCGGATCACATCGCCCGACTGGATGAACAGCGGGACCTGGATGACGGCGCCCGTTTCGAGCCTCGCGGGTTTGGTCGCGCCGGACACGGTGTCGCCCTTGAAGCCAGGATCCGTGGACACGACCTTCAGGTCGACGTTGATCGGCAGCTCGACGCCGATCAGGCGGTCCTGGTATCGCTGCAGAAAGACGGTGCTGCCCTCCTTCAGCATGGCAAGGATCGACTCCAGCATCTCCTCATCGACCGGCACCTGGTCGTAGGTCTTGGTGTCCATGAAGTAGTGATGCGATCCGTCAGCGTATAGGTAGGTCGCCTCCGTGCTGTCGATGCGCACGGTTCGGAACTTGTCGCCGCTGCGGAAGCTCTGCTCAAAGATCGACCCCGTCAGCACATTGCGAAGCTTGGCCTTGATCACCGCCCCGGCCCGCGCCAGCTTGATGTGCTCGACGCTCACAATGGACAGCAGCTGTCCGTCCATCTCGAACATCGTCCCGTTGCGGAAATCGTTCGTCGAGATCATTCCTGCTTGGCCAAAAACTCGAGCGCCAGCTCATACCCGGTGAAGCCCAGCCCGGTGATCACACCGCGCGCGGCGCGCGCCGTCACGCTCCTGGACCTGAACTCCTCGCGCGCGTGGATGTTGGAGAGATGCACTTCCACGACCGGCAGGGCCAGAGCCTGCAGGCAATCGTAGAGGGCGAGCGAGTAGTGAGAGAGCGCGCCCGGGTTGATCACGATGCCGGCCGAGCCCGGTGCTTCCTTCTGCAGGAAGTCGATGATCTCGCCCTCGTGGTTGCTCTGAAAAAGAGTGACTTCGAGGCCGAGGGCGCTTGCCTTCTCCTGCACGGTCTGGTTGAGGTCGTCGAGAGAACGCGTGCCGTAGATGTGAGGCTCGCGCTTGCCCAGCAGATTCAGGTTCGGGCCGTTGACGATCACCACCCGCTTCACGTCAGCGACCTGGTGACGACCCGCCGGACCAGCGCCCCGGGGACGGCATGTCCGATCTCGGCATGGCCGACTCGCCGCGGCAGCACCCAGGCGACCTTGCCGCGCCGTGCCTTCTTGTCGAGCGCGATGGCGGCGAGCACGCGCTCCGGGTCAGCGCGCGGCGCCCGGTCGGGAAGGCCGAGCGACGCCAGCAGCTCGTCCTGCGAATCGACCAGCCGCTTGCTGCAGAGGTCCAACGCGACGGCGATCCGGGCTGCCACCCTCATGCCAAAGGCCACCGCCCGCCCGTGGCTTATGCGGAAACCCGTCGCCGCCTCGAGAGCGTGGCCGGCGGTGTGGCCGTAGTTGAGAATCGCCCGCGGACCCCGGTCGCGTTCGTCCTTGGCAACGATCAATGCCTTGGCGGCGACGCACCGAAAGACGACTCGCTCGAGCATCGACGGGTCGCGCTCGACCAGGCGCGGCCCATTTCGCTGCAACAGCTCGAAGAGGCCTCGGTCCATGGCGACGGCGTACTTTACAACCTCGGCGAAGGCGTCTCGATAGGCGGCCGTTGGCAGTGATTCAAGCGTGGCGAGATCGGAGATCACGGCGGACGGCTGCCAGAAAGCGCCGATCGCGTTCTTCGACCGCCTGCCGTTGACGCCGGTCTTGCCGCCGATGCTCGAGTCCACCATCGCGAGCAGGGTCGTCGGGACCGCGACCAGGCGGACGCCGCGCTGCCATATCGAGGCTGCAAATCCAGCCAGGTCGCCCACCGTGCCGCCGCCGACCGCGATCACACATCCGCCGCGGTCGATCCGCTGCCGCTCGAGGAACGAGACCACCGTTTCCAGCTGGGAAAGCGACTTCGACCGCTCGCCGGCAGGGATGGCGTGGATGGCGGTCTTGAGGCCGGCGCGTTTGATCGCCTTAGCCACTTTGACGGCCCACGGCCGGACGTTGGTGTCGGTCACGATGGCCGCGCCCGTCGGGTCGAGGCGCGTGACCACGTTCCGCAGCTCGCGCTGCAGGTTGCTCCCGATCAGGACGGGATAGCCGCCTGAGGCGGAGTCGAGAATCAGGCGGACCAGATCTTCATCACCTCATGCGCCACCTCACCTGGCGGTCGGTCGCCGTCGACCCGGTGCTGCGCCTGCTCGTAACGGTTCCGCCGCCGCTCGTACAGCGCCTCGACGTCCGCCGCGGTGCGGCCGGCGATGAGGGGCCGGCCGGGAATCTGACGGATGCGGCCCCAAACCTTCTCAAAGGGCACCTCCAGGTAGACGGTCACCGCGCGGTCCGAGATCAAGGCCCAGTTGTCATCGTCCATCACGACGCCGCCGCCGAGGGCCACCACCGCTCCCGGCCGCAGCGCGCGTGGCAGCACCTTCTTCTCGAATTCTCGAAACGCCGGCTCACCCGCGGTGGCGAAGAGGTCGGCGATCGACATGCCCGCTTCGTGCTCGACCATGTGGTCGAGGTCGAAGAGCGTCGCGCGCGAGCGTTCGGCGACGAGCGCCCCGACGAGGGTCTTGCCCGACCCCATGAAGCCGAGCAACGCGAGTGGTTTCGGTAGGTGGTTAGACGCCGCTTGGGTTGGCTGGAACTGGCGTCGCGGAGGGCGTCCCCGCCGTCACGCCGCCCCGTCGCTGCTCCGACTGCACGAAGACCTGGTCGCGGAAGTCGCCTGGCTTCGGCAGGTGGTCGAGCACCACTTCCGCACCCTGTGAACCGGCTGCATCGACCTCCACGCGCCCGTAGTCGAGGACGCGGCCGATCAGCGATTGCCTCGTGCTGCAGTCTTGCACGCGGTCGATGGGGACGATCCTCTCCTGCCGGCTGAAGACTCCGGACTGGATCGTGATGCGCTGGTCGGTCAGCGTATAGATGATCGACTGCCAGCGGATCCACACCACGATCAACCAAAGGAGCGCCAGTGCAACGATCCCGAGAGTCATGACGGTCCGCAGCTTCGGCACGTAGAAGCCGTAGTCCGGCCCGAGCACGGTGAAGTCGGCGACGAGGATGACGAGGAAGAGGACGACGGGCACGACAACGCTCTTGACGACTGTGATCCAGTGCGGGTGAGCTTTGATCACTAGGTGCTCGCCGGGGAGGAGTTTGCTCATGGCCGGATATTCTCGCCTACCGGAGCGGGTCCAGCAGCAGGATCAGCGCCCCCGCCGCGAGGTATGGGCCGTAGGCGATCGTGCCCTTCATCGAGCGTCGCCACACGATCACGCCGATCGACACCAGCCCGGCGATCAGGACTCCGTAGAAGATCGCGGAGAACGTGTAGGGCCACCCCAGCATGAGACCCATGAACGCGGCCAGCTTGACGTCGCCGAAGCCCAGGGCCTCCGCCTTGAATATGGCCTGGCCCGCGAGCGCGAGGATGAGGAACAGGACCCCCGCAGCGACCCCCATCGCGATCCCCACCCACCATGGCTGCTGCCACCATCCGAGACTCTTGCTGACGAGTGGCGTGAGGCTCACCAGCGCGGCGAGCACCATCGAAGGGAAAATCACGCGATCCAGGATCAGGCGGTGCTCGAAGTCGAAGAAGATGACCTGGACGAGGACCAACGCGAAGACGCTGCGCACGACCAGCAGCGGGAACGGAGTGATCACCGCCCCGTAGGTCGCAAAGACCACGGCGCACAGCACCGGCGGGCCGAACACCTGCCACGGCGCGCTGCCTGGCTGGAGGCCCTCGAGTCGGGCGAGCTTGACCGAGCCCCACCGCACGAGCCAGCCCGCGCCCGCGCCGACGACCGCCCACAGCAGCGCTAGCAGATACGGATTCACGGGTCGAGAGTTTCCCGCATCGCGTCGAGCGGCGCGCTGCGACCCGTCCACATCAGGAAAGACTGCGATCCCTGGGTGAGCAGAATCTCCCACCCGTCCACTGCCGGCAAACCCAGCGAGCGAGCCTTGCGCACCAGCGGGGTGCCTCCGGTGACGTACACAAGGTCGACCACCGCCCCCGCCTTGGGGAGCGCGGCGGGGCGCAGCGGCATCTCCTCGTGACGGCCCAGCGGCGTCGCGTTGACGAGCACGTCCGCCGCTCGAGTCAGGCTCGCCACCGACGCGTCGTCCCAGGCGACGACCCGGCCCGGGACGTCGGCGTCATGTGGACGGCGGGCGACAAACGTGATGTGCGCTCCGTCGATCGCCACCGCAGCGGCCCGAGCCGCCCCGCCCGCGCCCAGGATCACGGCGTTCGCCTCCGCCGGCTCGATGCCGACCTCGTCGATCGCGAGGCGGATCGCCGCGATGTCGGTGTTGAAACCGCCCAGCCTCCCCTCGTCGTTGACGATCGTGTTCACCGCACGCGCGCGCACCGCCTCCGGCGCGACCGTGTCCAGGTGCTCCATCACGGCCTGCTTGTACGGGATCGTGACGTTCGCGCCGCCGACGTCCGGCGCCCTCAGCCCATCGACCGCGGCGAGAAGCTGGTTTCGCGGGATGTCGAGAAGCTCATAAGTCCAGTCCATCCCCAGGCTCTGAAACGCCGCGTTGTGCATGGCCGGGCTGTGCGAGTAGGAGATCCCCTCGCCGAGAAGAAAAACTCGGCGTCCGCTCAGCTGCCGCTCACGCCGTACTTCTTCTTGTCCGCCTCGAAGTCCTGCGCGTTGGTCTCGAAATGCGTGGTCCCCTGCTTGTCCGTGAAGTAATAGAGGTAGCTGGTCACCGGCGGATTGATGCAAGCCGCCAGGGCTTCCTTGCCTGGGTTGCTGATCGGGCCAGGCGGCAAGCCTGCGTGCTTGCGGGTGTTGTAAGGCGTGTCCAGGATCAGCTCGGCCGCCGTCGGCTCAGGGGTCAGGCGCCCAAGTGCGTATAGAAGTGTCGCGTCGACGCCCAGCGGGATGTTCTGTCGCAGCCGGTTGTAGTAGACGCTGCACACGTTGCCGCGGTCGCTGGCGTTCTTTTCGTTGGCCTCGCGGTCGACCATCGACGCGAGGATGACGATGGTGCGAATGTCCTCCTTGGGACGGCCCGCTGCCGGCTGCGCGATCTGCGCGCGCCAGTCGGCGGAGAAGACGAACTCGAACTGATCGAGCTGCGCCTGGACCAGTCCCTTGGCGCCGAGCGCGGGGTTGACCAGGTACGTGTCAGGAAACAGGTAGCCCTCGTAACGGAACTCCGAGCTCGCGGACTCCGCCGGCAGGAATGTGTACTTGGACCTCAAGGCGGGATCCTTGGCCGCGGTCAGATAGGCCGCACCGGTGATGTAATCGGGTGCGTTGCCGATCTTCTTGCTGTCGACCAGCGCTGCCTGGTAGCGCAGTGGGAAGCCTTCTGGAAACGTGATCGTCTTCTCGTCGGGGCGTCCGTGCTTGAGCGCCTCGACGATCTGGCTGAGCGACATGTTCGTGTTCAGAATGAAGGCGCCGGCCTGGAATTTCGGGCCGGAATCGGTGAGTCGCGTGTACATATCGAAAGCGATCGTGCTCCGGATCAGCCGCAGGTCGTAGAGATCGCTGCCGATCTGGGCGGGAGTCTCTCCCGGGTCGACGTGGAAGGTGACGCTGTGGCTGGCCGTCGCGATCGGGGTGTTGACGTTGAAGTTCCACCAGTCGAAGGCGCGCGAGGTACCGAACCCGAGCAGCCCGATCACGACGATCACGGCGATGAGCTTCTTCACTCGACCGCGTCCTGCTCGAGGGCTTCCATCACGCGCTTGAACTCGTCCCCGTCCACGGTCTCCAGCCCCGACTCAGACTCCCGAAGGAGGAGCACGCGCTCGGAGTCCGCCGCGTCCTCCACGAGGTAGTAAGCCACGCCCTCGAGGTCGAACGCATCGTGCAGCACGAAGCGCCGCTCATCGCCGGTCTCGTCGACGAGCGTGACGTGTTCAGCCACGTTGGCGGTCGAGGTGGGTCTGGAGAAGGAGAGCCGCCGCCACGCGGTCAATGGTGGCGCGGCGCTTCTCGCGACGCATGCCCTCCTCGAGCAATGCCTTTTCCGCCGCCGCGGTGGTGAGACGCTCGTCCAACAGCTCGACAGGCAAGCGGGTGGTTTCGCGGAGCTCTTTCGCGAGCTCGCTCGCTGCTTTGGCCTCGGGTCCAAACGAGCCGTCCATGCGGCGGGGCATCCCGACGACGATGGTGCTCACCTCCTTCTCCCTGGCGATTCCGGCCAGCCTGGCGGCCAGCGTCCCACGAGGCTCGGCCACGATCGTGGCCAGGGGCTGGGCGATCGTCCCGGTCGGGTCGCTGAGGGCCAGGCCGACCCTCTTCGTCCCGGGATCCACCGCCAGCACCCTCACCTCTCAGGGCGAAGGCGTAGGCGAGGGCGAAGCTTGTCCTTCCGACGCGGCCTCGGCCGTGGGCGCGTTCGACTCGACGACGTAGTGAAGCTGGATCCGGCGGTCCAGCAGCGGCATCAGCGGAAGCGCGATCGGTTGCTCCTTGATGGCGACCGATTTCACGGGCAGCTTCTCGAGGAAGAAGCGCGCCTGAGGCACCGGGCGGCCGACGATCTGAGCTCTGATCTTGTCTTCGTCGAGCTTGGGCGCGACGTAGCCCGAAGCCTGGCCGACGAAGACGAGGTAGCCGCCCTTGGCGGCGCTGAGGAGGCGGTAGCTCACCTGGATCGGGCTCTCCGTCAGCAGCTGCTGGTTGTTCGGCAGAAGCTTGGTGAGGTGGTCTTTGTAAGCCTGGATGACGTCAGCATCGGTGTAGTAATCCCCCTCGCCGCTGACCGTCATGGTGCCGGTGAAGCTCGGGACCTTGTCTTGCGGTTGGTGGTCGGTCGTGAACTGGGGCGGGCCGAAGATGATCGTCTCGCTCAGCTTTTCGCCGGGCTTGGCGCCAGCCGCGAGCTGCTGCGCGATCGCCTGGTGCAGCGACTGCTCGAGCTGGGCACGCGCCGCGTCGAAGTCGGCCACGGTCATCAGCGGTGTCGAGGATGGGTCGGTGCCGCCTCCGGTCGCCTGGGGATTGGTGACGGTCAGCTTGTTCGGATCGAAGGTGTTCCCCTTGATCACGGTGATCGTGTGGTCGCCAACGTTGCCAACTGACCCGGGAGTGACGGAGACGACGTTTGCGGTCGCGGTTCCTTCCCACGGGACGATGACATTCCCCGAGACCTGGAAGAACTCGAGGCCATTGGTGTTGATGAGTCGCTGGCCGTAGCGAAACAGAATCCCAGGGGATCCGTAGTTCAACGAACCTGCCTTGGGCTTCGGGAACTTGTTCTCGTAGACGACCTGGCCCGTCGCGGGCGCCAGGGGCACGTTGATGACGCCTGTGACCTTGAATCCCTGCGAGTTCGACTTCGAGATCGTGACCGCCCGAACTTTGATCGGCGGCTTGCCGGGCTGGGCCTGGATCTCGACGTCCTTCTGCACGAATGGCTCCGCCTGGGCGACCAGGGTCACCGAGGCCGAGGGCACGAACACGGCCGCCGCGAACAAGCCGACCAGGATGAGCGTGATCGCGGTCACATAGAGAAGGAAGCGGCCAGGCTTGAGCTCGGTCGCGGTCTTGGTGAGCAGCCTCGTCGGCGCCGCGATCCCGACGTGGGTGGTCGGTGCAGTATGCCGGCGCTGCCACCACTTTCGGACCGGCGGCGGAGCCTCCGCCTCGCTGGGCACGCCCTCACCCTGCGGTCCCACCGCTCCGAACACCGGGAAGCCGCTTTCGGAGGCCATCTTCTGGACCGCGGGGTCGTCACAGACGACGGTGACCCGCTTGCCAAGGCGCGCCGAGTAATTGCGCAGCAGCTGGAAGTTGAAGCGGCTCTGCCCGATGCGCGAGCGCATGGGCAGGACGACCATCGTGTCCTCGCCGTGGTAGCGCCGGAGGCGCTCGACGAGCTCCGGGATCTCCTCCTCGGTTTCAACGTAAATCGGGTTCGTTGCCATGTCGTTTACATGTCTCCTAGAGGTCTGGTCAGACCTTTATAGCGCTTAGGACCCGTCTCATGACGGTGTTGACCGTGTCGCGCTCCTCCGCTTCGGTTCGCAAGGCGTGGTTGGCAAGGCCCATCGGAGCGATGTCCTGAGGGCTCACAAGCTGCCCGGTCGAGTCGGTCAGGTTGCGCACGTCGGGCGGCACCAGGTGCCGCACCCGTGGCTCGCGCGGGAACGGAAGGCCGGCCGCCCAGTTGTTCTTCACCATCTCGAGCGTCAGCTCGGGCAGGAGGCTTCCGCCACCGCAGAGGTAGATGCTTGTGGGCAGGCGCTCCCCCCGGGACAGCTCTCGGATGCTCAGCGCGAGACCTTGCAGAAGCACCTCCGCGTCCGCGCCGAGAAGCTCCGAAACCTGCCGGTGCTGCTCGGCGGACAGCAGGCCTTCCGAGTGGCGGAGCTTTCTCGCCTCGGCCTCCTCGTAGCTCAGCCCGAAAGCCAGCGCGAGGCGGCGCGTGAAGGCGCGCCCGCCAAGGTTGAACATCCGCGTCCCCTCCACCCCACCGTCACGGATCAACGCAACGTCGGTGGTACCGCCGCCGATGTCGACGAAGATCCCGCCTTCCGCCCAGACCTCCTCGTTGGCGCACGCGCGCGCAAGCGCATACGGCTGCGCGACCGCGGCGGCAAGCTCGAGGTCGAGCTCGCGGACCACGCTCTCGATGGCGTCGATGTGGGTCATCGGCGCGAAAGTGTTGAAGACCGTGACTTCGAGATTCTTGCCGGTGAAGCCGACCGGGTTCGTGACCGGGTAGCCGTCGACACG
>DASXSD010000171.1:0-5729 GCA_036506195.1 Candidatus Dormiibacterota bacterium | reverse complement strand
GCTCCAGACGCGGGTGGCCGCGGACGTCGAGCGGCTCACCGGCATCTTCGAGCAGGACTGGGCGCTGGCGGGCGGACATCCGGCTCCTCTACACGCCAATGCGAGTGCCGTCGCGCAGACGGCGCCCGGCGCTGAGATCCGGTCCATGCTCGAGACGGCCTTACGTCACGCCGCGCGTCGCATCTCGGCGGAGGTCTACACGCTGACCGACCCGGACGTGATCGCTGAGCTGGCATTCGCGCACCGCCG
The DNA here is from genome assembly GCA_036506195.1 of Candidatus Dormiibacterota bacterium. Taxonomy (GTDB): domain Bacteria; phylum Chloroflexota; class Dormibacteria; order Dormibacterales; family Dormibacteraceae; genus 40CM-4-65-16. The sequence continues at coordinate 5,480 of DASXSD010000171.1, read as the reverse complement.
CGGGGTCGACGTACGCGTCATCCTCGACCCCAACCAGGAGTACAACCTGCATCCATTCGCCGTGCTCCGGGCGGCCGCGGTCGACGTGCGCTGGTACCCGGTGCCGAGGGGCGTGCTGCTCCACGCGAAGATCGGCCTCTTCGACGGTGAGCTGATCGTGGGTTCCGCCAACTGGACGGTCAGCGGTCTTGGCGTCAACCACGAGCTCGACATCAAGACCAGGGACCCGTACGCCCTGGCGGAGTACGGGTCCCGCTTCGAATCGGATTGGGCTCGGTCGGGTGCCTCTAGATGACCGACTGCCAGTTGTCTGTGAACGTGGTCTTGGCGATCAAGTCTTCCTGCGTGATCGTCTGGAAAGCGAGACTGTCATCCTCGAGCACGGTCGCGCCCGACGAGTACTGTTTCACGGATGCGACCCCGCCGTTGGTCAGGGTGACGCGATAGAAGTTGACCTCCTTGCCGGTCTTGTCCACCCTGAAGAAGTCGATGACGACCGAGCTCAGGAGCTCATTGATCGCGGCGGCCTTGACGAACTGCGGCGATGCCCCGTCGAGCTCGTGGGTGACCACGATCGGCTTGTACTGGCGCTTGCCTGTGGCCTGCCCGCTCGAGGCGTCGCGAGGCGAGTCGACCTCGAACTGGTAGCCGAGGACGACGATTTGGTCGGCCCTGTTCTTCTGGGGACTGTCACCTTTGAAGACGCCGGTGTTGTGGCCGGTCACCTTCATGAGAATGTGGACGCTGCCGGTGGTCGCGGCCGCATCCGCGTTCGAGGTGGCCGATCGCGCGGCGACGGCAGCCATTCCGGCCGCGGCAAGCAGGGCCGCGGCGAGGATGAGCGCGATCGAACGTACGCGCACGGGCAAAAGGTGGGTGGGCATGGGCACACTCCTGGGAAATGTCGCCGGGCGGCAACCGGCCGTCGATATTCTGGAGTCGGACGCCCGAAGTCGAGCCGGCTTTGGCTAGGTTTGTGGAGGCGGTCCGCCCGAGCCAGTGTCGGGAGGGTATGCCGGCGGCGTCGTCTGCGACATGGACTGCCCGCCGGTCGGCGGATATGACTGTCCCGGGCCCGGGATGCCCTGGAAGTTGACCTGGGGCACGGCCCGGTCGCCCTCGTCCGCCTGGAAAAAGCCGAACGGCTTGAAGCCGAGGACCCCGGCGATGAGCGATGTGGGCAAGGTCTGCAGCTTGGTGTTGTAGTCCCGCACGTTGCCGTTGTAGAAGCGTCGCGAGAACTCGAGCTTGTCCTCGGTCGCCGTCAGCGCCTCCTGCAGGTTCGTGAACGCCGAGATCGCCTTCAGGTCGGGGTAGTTCTCCGAGACCGCGAACAGGCTGCGCAGGCTCTGGGTCAGTATGTTCTCGGCCTGGCCGATCTTCTGCGGATCACCCGTGGCCCCGGCGGCGACGGCGGCCGCGCGGGCGTTGGTGACCGCCTCCAGGGTGCCGCGCTCGTGCCCCATGTAGCCCTGCACGGTGTTGACCAGGTTCGGGATCAGGTCGTGCCGGCGCTTGAGCTCGACATCGATCTCAGACCAGGCTTCCTGGGTCCTGTTGCGGGCGGTGACCAGGCCGTTGTAGGTGAGGACCAGCCAGATGAGGATGAGGACGACGACCCCGCCGACGATCCATTCCATCGCGCCGTAAATCCTACCTGCGCCCGGCTAGGCGTGCGCGCGGCGCTGCCACCGCGTCTTCTTGAGCATCTTCTTGTGCTTGTGCTTGCGCATCTTCTTGCGCCGCTTCTTGATTACCGAGCCCAATCCAACTCCCAGTGCGTGCTTGATCTAACGGTTGAGGTCCGGCCGGGAATCATACCGGAAGGCGGCATACACTCGTTGCCGCATGTACTTCACCGACGCCCACGAGGAGCTGCGCCTCCACATCCGCAAGTTCCTGGAGAAAGAGGTCCAGCCGCACCTCGAGGAGTGGGAGGAAAAAACCTTCCCCGACTCGATCTTCCGGCGCTTCGGCGAGCTTGGTTTCCTGGGCCTCCGCTACCCGCCCGAGTACGGCGGCCAGGGCGGCGACTACTTCTCGGCGGTCGTGCTGTCCGAGGAGCTGGCGCGCGCCGGCAGCGGTGGGCTGGGGATGGCTGTCGCCGTCCAGGCCGAGATGGCGACACCGCCCGTCTTCAAGTTCGGCACCCAGGAGCAAAAGCGGCGCTGGCTGGTGCCCGCGATCCGAGGCGAGCAGATCGCGGCGCTCGCCATCACCGAGCCCGACGCCGGTTCCGACGTCGCCGGCATCACGACGGTCGCCCGGCGCTTCGGCGACGAGTTCATCGTCAACGGCCGCAAGATCTTCATCACCAACGGAGCCCGATGCCAGTGGGCGCTCGTGGTGACGAAAGGCGATCGCGATCGCGGGCACGCCGGCTTCAACCTGCTCGTGATCGAGAAGGGGACCAAAGGCTTTGAGGTCACGCGCACCCTGAAGAAGCTCGGCATGCATTCTTCGGACACCGCCGAGCTGATCTTCGAAGACTGTCACGTCCCGGTCGCAAACCTGATCGGAGAAGAAGGTGAAGGCTTCAAGAACCTGATGTGGGAGCTGCAGGGCGAGCGCATGATCGCGGCCGCGGGCGCCATCGCCGGAGCGCAGCGGGTCTTCGAGTACACGATGGATTACGCGCGCAACCGGCAGGCGTTCGGGCAGTCGATCTCGAACTTCCAGGTCATCAAGCACAAGCTCGTCGACATGGGCACCAAGATCGCCGCCGTGCAGTCCTTCGTCTACCAGACGGCCAAGCAATGGGACCAGGGCGAGTACCCGGTGCGCGAGATCTCACAGGCCAAGCTGCTGGCGACCCAGGTCGCGTGCGAGGTCGCCGACGACGCGATCCAGATCCTCGGCGGTCACGGTTACATGCGCGAATTTCCCGTCGAGCGGGCGTGGCGCGACGCCCGGCTGGCGAGGATCGGCGCGGGGACCGACGAGATCATGAAGGAGATCATCGCCAAGTCGTACGGTCTGTGATCGAAGCGACCCTGTTCGCAGGCTGCGACCCCGAGGTCGCGGCCTTCGACGGCAGGATCATCGCGGTCGGTGCGAAAGCGCGTGCCGCCGCCGGCCGGAAGGCCGAGGTCGTGCGTCTCCGCGGCACCGTCTGGCCCGGCCTGATCGACTCCCACATCCACCTCGAGGGCCTGGCCGATCGCAGGCTGACCCTCGAGCTCGGGGGCGCCGCCGACCTGGGAGAGGCGCTGGCGCGAGTGAAGGCGTGGGCGAGGCCGCTGAAGAAGGACGCGTGGGTGATCGGCGGCGGCTGGTACAACGACGCCTGGCGCGAACCAGCATTCCCGACCCGGGAGCAACTGGACACCGTGGCAGCGGGCCGGCCTGTGTTCCTGCGCCGCAAGGACGGGCACTCGGCGTGGGCGTCCAGCGAAGCGCTCCGCATCGCCGGCATTGACCACTCGACCGGCGACCCGGCCGGCGGCGCGATCGATCGCGACGGACGCGGCCGGCCGACCGGGATCCTTCGCGAGACCGCCATGGTGCTGGTCGCCGACCTTTTGCCGCGGCCGGCTGACGCAGAGTTCGACGCCGCCCTCGCGCAGGTCCTCACCGAGCTGGCGCAACTCGGCCTCACGGCCGTGCACTCGATGGACAGCGCGCGCTGCTTTGCCGCACTGCAGCGACTCTGCGCCCGCGGCCCCCTGCCGGTTCGCGTCACCTACAACCTTCCGCTGGCCGACCTCCCGCACGCCGAGCGCATGGGCGTCCGCTCGGGGTGGGGCGACTCCTGGCTAAGGATCTGGGGCGTGAAAGCGTTCCTCGATGGTTCGCTCGGCAGCCGGACGGCCGAGATGCTCGACGGATCCGGCACCGCGCGGCTGGCCCAGCCCGACCTCGAGGAGATGCTCCGGCGCTGCGCGAGGGCCGAGCTGAACGTATGCCTGCACGCGATCGGTGACGGTGCGGTCCGGCGCGCCATCGACGCGCTCGCCGCGCACCGCAATGCCTGGAGCACGTGGCGGCCGCGACTCGAGCACGCCCAATCCGTGCAGCCGAAGGACGCGGTGCGCATGGCGCGTCTCGGCGTCATCGCGTCCATGCAGCCGATCCACGCCGTCTCGGACCGCGAGCTCGCCGACGCCCTGTGGCCGGCGGTCACGCAGCATGCGTACGCGTGGCGAATGCTCGAGAAGGCGGGAGTACGGCTGGCCTTCGGCTCTGACGCCCCGGTGGAGACGGCCGACCCGCTCGCCGGCATCGAAGCCGCGACCACGTGGCGTCGCGCAGCTGCATGGCACCCTGAGCTGGCGCTGACGAAGGCGTCGGCGCTGCGCGCCTACACCGCCGGCGCTGCCTACGCAGCGGGCATGGAGGACGAGCTGGGCTCGCTGCGGCCCGGAAAGCTGTGCGACCTGACGGTGGTCGACAACGGGCGGGTCCAGGCGACGGTCGTGGGCGGCCGCGTTACGTTTCGGCGAAAGCGCGCTTGAGCTTTTCCGCGGTCTGAGCCAGCGCTTCGTTGACGACCTTCACGTCGTCGAGGACGGCCATGAAGTTGGTGTCGCCGTTCCAGCGCGGAACGATGTGAAGGTGCACGTGGTCGGGGATGCCCGCGCCCGCCGCGTTGCCGAGGTTGGCGCCGATGTTGAAGCCGTCGGGATTCATGGTCGCCCGAAGCACCTGCAGAGTCCGACGCTGCGCGCGCGCGAGGTCGAGCGAGGAATCGTCGTCGAGGTCCTCGAACGTCGGCACGTGCTTTCGCGGCGCGACCATCGCGTGCCCGGGGTTGTACGGAAACTTGTTCAGAAGCACGATTGCGCCCTCGGGCCGCCACACGACGAGATTTGCGTCCGGGTCCTCGGGGTGCTCGATCACCCGGCAGAAAAGGCAGCCGGGCCGCTGCTCGCCGCCGATGTACTCCATGCGCCATGGCGCCCACAGCCGCCTCATTGATCTACGTCCTCTTATTGCTGGTGGTCACAGCGGTCTGGGGCTGGACCTTCGTCCTGGTCAAGGACGCAGTGACACAGTACCCGACGCTGCCGTTTCTACAGATTCGATTCGCGCTCGCGTTTGTCGTGGTCGCGGTGGTGGTCCACCGGCTGCCGACGCGTCGCGAGCTGCAACTCGGCGCGGTGATTGGGACAGTGCTCGCTGCCGGCTATCTCACTCAGACAGCGGGCCTGGTCATCACGAGCCCGGGCAACGCCGGCCTGATCACCGGCCTGTTCGTCGTCCTGACACCGCTCCTGAACCGCAAGTTCGGCACGCCCATCCACTGGTGGACGTGGACCGCGGTCGCCATCTCCCTGGTCGGCCTGCTCATGCTTACCGGCGGCCCCTCCGGTATGAACCTGGGCGACCTCCTGGTGCTTGCGTGCGCCGTCCTGTTCGCGCTGCACATCGTGCTTCTCGGCCGGTGGTCGCCGGGCACCTCTTCGGCGTCGCTGACCATGGTCCAGCTCGCGATGTGCACCCTGCTGTTCACCGCCGGCGGGACGTGGTCGCTGCGGGCG
>DASXSD010000170.1:0-9651 GCA_036506195.1 Candidatus Dormiibacterota bacterium | reverse complement strand
TTTCCTGAAGCTGGTCGCGGGGACTCGGAAGATGACGACCGACGAGGTCGAGCCGATCGCCCAGGGCAAGGTGTGGACCGGACGTCAGGCGCTGGAGCGCAAGCTCGTCGACGAGCTGGGCGGCCTCGACGCCGGCCTTGCGAAGGCTCGTTCGCTGGCGAAGCTGACCGACAAGGCGCCCCTCCGCGAGGTGCGCGGCCCGCGCCGGATGATTCCGCCCCTCGCCCAGCCCGCGGCCGCCGGCGGCTGGCTCGGCTACATGCTCGAGGGACTCAGGATCCTGAACCACGCGCCGGCGCTGGCAGTGATGGAGTACTGGCCCTAACCGCGATAGTCCGGACTATCGCCGCATCTGCATGCCCGATTTATCGCGTTAGTCCGAACTATCGTGCGTTTGCGCACGGCGGTCAGGAGTCGAGCGCCGCGAACCTCCACGGCTGGCGCTCGCGTACGACCCCGTAGACGGCCCGCACGATGCTCTCCCGGTTCGGCTTCGTGAAGTAGTCCCCGTCCGGCCCGTACGCCGCCCTGTTCGGTGAAGCGGACAGCGTCCGCGGCGCGGCGTCCAGGTGCCACCAGCCGTTCTGCGCCTCCAGGACCTGCTGGAGCATGAACGCCGACGCACCTCCGGGCACGTCCTCGTCGACGCAGACCAGGGCGTGCGTCTTCTCCACCGAGCGCACCAGCATCTGGTTGACGTCGAACGGGTTCAGCGTCTGCACGTCGATCACCTCGCACGACACGCCCAGCTCCTCCAGCGCCTGCGCCGCATCCAGCGCGATCGCGCAGCACGCGCCGTAGGTGACGACCGTCGCGTCCGAACCCTCGCGCAAAACCTCCGGCACCCCCAGCGGGACCGTGAACGTGCCGATGTTGTCGGGCACCCGTTCCTTCAGCCGGTAACCGTTCAGCACCTCGATCACCATGCCCGGGTTGTCGCCCTGGAAAAGCGTGTTGTAGAAGCCCGCCGCCTGCGTCATGTTCCGCGGCACGCACACATAGATCCCGCGCAACGCGTTCAGCACCACCGACATCGGCGAGCCCGAGTGCCAGATCCCGACCAGCCGGTGCCCCTTCGTCCGGATGACGACCGGCGCCTTCTGGCCGCCGACCGTTCGCCAGTGCAGCGTCGCAAGGTCGTCCGACGCCACCTCGAGCGCGTAGAGGAAGTAGTCGAGGTACTGGATGTCGCAGATCGGCCGCAGCCCGCGCATCGCGGAACCGATCGCCTGCCCCAGGATCGTCGCCTCGCGGATCCCTGTGTCCGTCAGCCGCAGCTCGCCGTGCTTCGCCTGCAGCCCCTCGAACACGAGGTTGACGTCGCCCAGCTTGCCGACGTCTTCGCCGATCACGAAGATTCGCGGGTCGCGCGCGAAGTTGGCGTCGAAGTTGCGCACCAGCACCTGCCGGCCGTCGACGGTCGGCGACTTGTCCGAGTAGACGGGTGGCACCACCGGCACGTTCAGCGGCGAATCCGGCGAGCCGCTGTAGAGGTGCGAGTTGTACCGCTCGACATTCTCGCGCTGGTAGTCCTCGACGAACTTGGCGAGCTCGGTGCGCGCGGGCGAGTCGAGGCCACGGAGCTGGAACAGCGCACGTGAAGCGCTCGCCATGACAAACGACCGCGTGATCTTGTGCGCCTCGTCGAGCGCATTCGTGATCTCGGCCACCTCGGGCATGTCCACCCGACGCAAGATGGCGACCGCCCGATCACGCTCGGCCCGGACCGGCGACTGGAAGGCCTCCCATGCCAGGTCCCGCGCCGCCTCCACCGCTTCCTTGTCGGCGGCCTCCCAGCCCTCGAGCTGCGACTCGCTGGCGACCTCTGACTCAATGATCCAGTCGCGCATGCGCGCCACGCAGTCGTACTCCCTCTCGAAGCTAAGCCGTTCTTTCGACTTGTATCGCTCGTGGCTGCCGCTGGTCGAGTGGCCCTGCGGCTGCGTCATCTCGGTGACGTGGATCAGGGCGGGCTTGTGCTCACGCCTCACCTTGTCGACCGCGGTCGTGTACGTCTCGACGAGCCCCGCGTAATCCCAGCCCCTGGTGACATAGATGTCGATGCCGGGGCGGTCGTCAGGCGTGAAGCCTCGCAGCACGTCGGAGATCGAAGCCTTCGTCGTTTCCGCGGTGATGGGGACGGAGATCCCGTAACCGTCGTCCCACACGGACAGCGCCATGGGGATCTGGAGCACGCCCGCGGCGTTGACCGCCTCCCAGAACAGGCCCTCGCTCGTCGACGCGTCGCCGATCGTCCCGAAGGCGACCTCGTTGCCGTTGACCGAGAAGCCGTCCTGCACGTCTTTGAGCTGGGCGTTTTCGCGATACAGCTTCGACGCGTACGCAAGCCCGATCAGGCGGGGCATCCAGCCGGCGACGTTCGACACATCGGCGCTCGAGTTGGGCATGTCGACGCTGCGCTCGAACGAGCCCCTGGCGTCGAGAAATCGCGTCGCGAAGTGGTTGCCCATCTGCCGGCCGCCGGACGCCGGGTCCGCTTCGGTGTTCGCCGTCCCGTAGAGCTGGGCGAAGAACTCGCGCACGTTGGACATGCGGGTCGCCCACATGAAGGTCTGGTCGCGGTAGTAGCCGGCGCGCCAGTCGCCGGGGCGGAAGGCCTTGGCCATGGCGATGTTGGCGACCTCTTTGCCGTCGCCGAAGATGCCGAAGGTCGCGTTCCCGCGCAGGACCTCAGCCCGCCCGATGACGCTCGCCCGGCGGCTGCTGTAGGCCAGCCGGTAGTCGGCGATGATGGCTTCGGCGGAAAGGGTGAATTTCGAGTTGCGAAGCGCTTTCGCCATAGTTTCCGCTACGCGGCTGAACCTACGTTAACACGCGTTCCCAGCAGTCCCTCACGAAGGGAGAACGCTTCACTCCCCCCGCGTGCCGGGGGAGTCGCCCCGGCCGCGAAGCGGCCCGGGCGGAGGGGGATTCAGGCAGAGCTCAGGCGCTCCTGCAGCCGCTCGCGACGGAGCAGTCCCGGCCGGCTGGCCTGGAGCGCTTCCTTCATGTGCTCGTACGCCCGAGCCAGCTCGCCTCGGCGCTCGAGGATCTCTGCGTAGATGCCGTGGCACTGGAGCAGCCTCTCGCGCATGCCCAGCGCTTCGAATCCGCGGATGGCGTCTTCGAGCTGGCGGTCGACCTCGACGGGCTGCCCGCGGCTGTCGGCGATCCGGCCCAGCCACACGTGCGCCTCGGCGATGGTCGCCCCCTCCTCGAGGCGTTCCGCCAGCTCGAGGGCCTCCGTCGCCAGGCCCCATGCCTGCTCGGGATTTCCTTCGCGCATGGCAAGCTCGCACAGGCTCAGCAGCACCAGGCTGCGGCCGCACCTCAGGTTGGTGTCGTCGCACAGGGCGAGAGCACGGTAGAGATGTCCGCGAGCCGCTTCGAGCTCGCCCTTGGCGATGAGGACCAGCCCGAGGTCGTTCTCCGACTTGGCGAGGACGTCGCGATCGCGAATCACTTCCATCACCGCCAGCGACCGGAGCGTGTAGCGGGTCGCGGTCTCCGTTTCGCCCGCACCCCTGTAATCCGCGGCGAGGCCTGCGTAGAGGCGCGCGAGCCGCTGCCAGTCGGTCATCGCCCGGCCGACCTCGATCGCCGCCTCGTAGGCTGCGATGGCTCGGTCGGGTTCGTGGCTGGCCACATGCGCCTCAGCCAGGATTCCCAGCAGCCGGGCCTCGGTGGGTTGGGGCACGGGCTTGAGGCGGCGGCACACCGACAGCGCCATCTCGGCAAGGAACACCGCGTCTTTGGCCTGGGTGTGGTTGGCGAGCGCCGCCTGCGCGCCGATGCACTCGGCGAGCATCGGACCATCGTTCACTGCCTCGAAGTGCGCTCGCGCTTCGGCCAGCAGGGGGGTGGCGCGCTCAGGTTGAGACGAGCCGAGGTAAGCCTGCCCCAGGAGAAAGCGGATACGCCCGAGATGGAAGGCCGACGAGGCTCGGTCGAGGAGCGACGTCCCCAGGCTGATCGCGTCGTGGTGGCGGCCGTCGGCGACCAGGGCCTCGAGCTCGATCAGCCTGGCCTGGAAGTCGTCCGTGGCGCCGATCGGCTCGGCGAGGAAGAACTCGACAGGCTTGCCGGTGCGCCGCGCGATGTGCTCGAGGGTCGGCAGCGAAGGCCGCGTCCGGCCGGTCTCGATCAGGTAGATGGCCGGCGCGGTGACGTGGCCCTTACCCAACTGGGCAAGACTCAGACCCGACTCCAGGCGGGCCTGTTTCACGGAGCCGGGACGGACGTTTACGCCGGGGAGGCGGCGCCGCTTGGTGCGCGCATCTGCCGCAACAGGTGCGTCAGTGCGCCCGCTGGCCACGGCTTGTCACTTTATACGAAAACCTTCGCGCGTGTCGTCACAGATTTCTGAAACGCTCGTTTCAAGCTCAGGAGTCGCCCCACCGCCATATTCGACACATACTTAACGTTGTTAAGTTAAACTTGAGTTCGCAGGCCGCGGTCAGAGTGCTTCCCGCCGCGGCCTGTTTTTTCTTTGTTGAACAAACTTCCCTCCCCCGCTTGCCGGGGGAGGTGGCCTCAGCGGCGAAGCCGCTCAGGCCGGAGGGGGGCGAACCCTCCCCCGCTTGCCGGGGGAGGTGGTCCCGGCGGCGAAGCCGCCCGGACCGGAGGGGGCTAACCCCTCTGTTTCATACCGCCGGATAAGTCCCGAACAGCTTGATGTCCGCGCTCGCCTCTTCCAGCGCGCTGAGCGCCGCCTCGGCCGCGGCCGGCGACCCCGAGTCCCCGTTGATGGCGAAGTCCAGGTAGAACCGGTACTCGAACGGCCGGCCCATCATCGGCCGGCTGTCCAGCCGGGTGAGGTTGACCCCCCGCTCGGCAAAGCAGGCCAGGGCGTGGGCCAGGCTGCCCGGGCGGTGAGCCGTGACGAACGCGATCGAGCCCTTCCAGCCGGTCTTGGCATCGCGCGGTCGCGTCGGCGCCCCCTTTTCGACGACCACGAAGCGAGTCCGGTTCTCTGAGTCGTCCTGGATCGATTCCGCCAGCACGTAGAGCGAGTAGCGGGCGGCCGCCGCCTTGCTGGCGATCGCCGCCGTGCCTGGCTGCCGCTGCTCAGCGACCGCGCGCGCGGCGCCGGCCGTGTCGTGAAAGGCGACCGGCCGGATCTGGCGCGCGTGCAGGTAGCGGTCGCACTGGGCGAGCGCCTGCGGGTGCGACAGCGCCCGCTCCACCGGCCCCGGCCAGCCGAGCAGGCAGTGCCGCACCGGCTGCACGTGCTCGCGCACCACGCGCAGCCCGGGCAGCTCCCACAGCAGGTCGGACACCTCTTGGACGACGCCCGCGCTCGAGTTCTCGACCGGCAGGACCGCCGCGTCCACCGCCCCCATCGCCAGCGCCTCGAACGTCAGGCGGAAGGTCGGAAGGCCGACCGCCTGGGCGTCGGGGAAGACCGCGGAGACCGCCTCGTCCGAATAGGCGCCGGGTTCTCCTTGATAGGCGACCTTCACCCGAAGATCAGATGGCGCATCGCGTCCGCGACGTGGTTGTGGTCGTGGAGCTGGTCGGTGACAGGGGGATGTCCGTTGCCCTCGTGCCCATTGCTCTCCGACATCGCCGCGATCTTGCGCAGGTCCTCGTCGGTCACTTCCTTCTTCGTGTCGGCGAGCTGGAGGAATCGCTGCCACGCGGCGTCGGCCTTGGCGGGGTCGGCGATCGAGATCCCGAGGCGGTTCAGCCGGTGGTGGAACGCGTGGCGTCCGGAGCGCGCCGTGAGCACGATCCGCGAATCGTTGAGCCCAACGTCCTCGGGCTTCATGATCTCGTAGTTCAGCCGGTCCTTCAGGACGCCGTCCTGGTGGATGCCCGAGGCGTGCGCGAACGCGTTGGCGCCGACCACCGCCTTGTTCGGCTGCACCGGCGTCCCCGTCAGCTCCGAGACCAGGCGCGACGTGCGCGTGATCTCGCGCGTGTCGATGCCGCACTCGAGCCCGAGCTTCGACTGGCGGACCTTCAGCAGCATCACGACTTCCTCGAGCGAGGTGTTGCCGGCCCGCTCGCCGATGCCGTTGATGGTGCATTCGACGCGCCGCGCGCCCGCGGCCAGTGCGGCCAGCGTGTTGGCGACCGCCAGGCCGAGGTCGTTGTGGCAGTGGACCGAGAACAGCGCCTTCTCGCTGCCGCGCGCCTCGTTGATGACACGGCGCACCAGCTCGCCGAACTCGTAGGGCAGGCAGTATCCCGTGGTGTCGGGGATGTTGATGACGTTCGCGCCCGCCGCGATCATCGTCTCCACCGTCTCGACCAGGTAATCGGGGTCCGCGCGGCCTGCGTCCTCGGGCGAGTACTCGACCTTGTCGCACAGGAAGCGCGCGTACTCCACCATCTCGGCGCCGCGCTTGAGCACTTCCTTCCGAGTCATGCCCAGCTTGCGGTCGATGTGCACGTCGGAGACCGAGAGCACGATGTGGATCTGCGGGTCCTGCGCGTCCTTGATCGCGCCCCAGACCGCGTCGATGTCTTCCCGCACCGCGCGCGCGAGCGCGGTCACCGTCGCGCCGCGAACCTCCCGCGCGATGCGCCGGCAGGCCTCGAAGTCGCCCGGCGACGAGATCGGGAACCCGGCCTCGATGACGTCGACGCCGAGCCTTTCGAGCTGGCGCGCGATCCGCAGCTTGGAGTTCGCGTCGAGGTGGAACCCCGGCGACTGCTCGCCGTCGCGCAGCGTGGTGTCGAAGATGAATACGCGGTCGGGATTCGGATCTCTCATTTCTCTACAGGCTCCAGCCAGGTCATCATCGAGCGGAGCTCGCGCCCAACCTGTTCGATTTGGTGGTCGGCGTCCTTGCGTCGCATCTCCAGAAACTCCTTGCGGCCGTTGGAGTTCTCGTCGAGCCAGCGCTCGGCGAAGCTCCCGTCCTGGATCTCCGCCAGCACTTGCCGCATGGTCTGGCGGACGTGGTCGTCGATGACTCGAGGACCGGACACGTAGTCGCCGAACTCGGCGGTATCCGACACCGAGTAGCGCATGAAGCCCAGGCCGCCCCGATACATGAGGTCGACGATGAGCTTCAGCTCGTGCAGGACCTCGAAGTACGCGAGCTCGGGCTGGTAGCCGGCCTCGACCAGCGTCTCGTAGCCGGTCTTGACGAGATTGGCGACACCGCCGCAGAGCACCGCCTGCTCGCCGAACAGGTCGGTCTCGGTCTCTTCCTTGAATGTGGTCTCGAGGACGCCGGCGCGGCCCGCGCCGAGGGACCTGGCGTAGGCGAGCGCCCGAGGCCAGGCCTTGCCCGTGGCGTCCTGCTGGACCGCGATCAAGGCCGGCACGCCCTGGCCGTTGACGTAGGTGCTGCGCACGAGGTGACCGGGGCCCTTGGGCGCGATCATCGCCACGTCGATGTCGGGGTTCGGCTTGATCTGCGCGAAGTGGATCGAAAAGCCGTGCGCAAACAGGAGAAGCGAGCGTGGCTGGAGATGCTCCTCGATCGACTCCCGGAAGAGCTTGCCCTGTCCGGCGTCGGGCGTGAGCACCATGACGACCGTCGCTTCGGAGACCGCCTCAGGCACCGGCACCGCGCGCAGGCCGTCGGCCTCGACGCGCTCGATCGACTTGCTGCCCGGGTACAGGCCGATGCGCACGTCCTCGCCCGAGTCGCGGAGGTTGAGCGCGTGGGCGCGGCCCTGGCTGCCGTAACCGATCACGGCGACCGGCTCGCCGAGTTGCGGCGGGCAGTCGCTCTCGTAGTGGATCTTCATGCCTGTCTCCTCATCACCACGGGGCCTGAGCGGACCACTTCCACGACGCCGTGTCGGGCCAGCTCGGCGACGAATTGACCGACTTCGTCGCGCTCTCCCGAAAACTCGACTGTCGTGGTGCCGTTCTTCGTCGACAGCACCTTGGCACCGCGATTCACCAGCCCGTCGACCTCTGACGTCGCGACCGTGGCGACGACCAGCTCGCGGCTGTGAACATCGTCGGCGGTGACGTCCTCGACTTCGACGACCTCGACCAGGCGCTCCAGCTGTTTGCGGACCTGGTCCGCCTCGGCGTGGCCGTGGTCGACGTGCAGCGTGATGCGCGACAGACCGGGCTCGCTGCTCGGACCGACGGAGATGCCGGTGATGTGAAAGCCACGGCGGCGGATCGCGCCCGAGACCTTGGTCAGCGTGTTCGGGCCGTCTTCGACCAATGCCGAGAGGACGCGGATCTTGTCAGCCATCCGACGGTGACTCCCAGAACTCGTTCAGGCTCTTGCCCAGGGGCACGATCGGGTAGACGTTGGCCTCGGGGTCGATCCGGAAGTCGATCAGGAACGGCCCCTTGGTCCGCTGCGCGGCGTCCAGCGAGGGCGCGATGTCCTCGAACTTCTCGACCCGCAGCGCCGGCATGCCGTAGGCCTCGGACAGCTTCACGAAGTCCGGCATGTGTGTGAGGTCGACCTGGGAGCGCACCCCGCCGTAGAAGTCGTCCTGGAACTGGCGCACCATGCCGAGCGAGAAGTTGTTGAGGAGCACGATCTTCACGTCGAGCTGGTGCTCGACCGCGACCGACAGCTCCTGCGCGGTCATCACAAAGCCACCCTCGCCGGCGACGCACCAGACCGGCACGTCGGGCCGAGCGAACTTGGCGCCGAGCGCGGCGGGAAGCGCGAAGCCCATCGTGCCTGCGCCGCCCGAGTTGATGAACAGACCGGGCCTGTCGTAGTTCCACCACAAAGCCGCCCAGATCTGGTTCTGGCCGACGTCGGCGACCACGATCGCCTCGCTGTTGGCGCGCCGGTACATGTCGATCAGGACGTCCTGCGGCTGGAGCTGGCCGTTGGAGTGCTTGTAGCGGAGTGGGTGCTCCTCCCGCCACGCGTCGATCTGGGCGAGCCAGGTGCCGCGACCCTCTCGCACCTGGCCGACATGGGGCAGCATCGCCGCCAGTGCCTGCTTCGCGTCGGCGACCAGCTCGATGTGCGGGCGCACGTTCTTGCCCATCTCCGAGCCGTCGATGTCGACGTGGATGAAGGTCTTGACCTTGGGCGCGAACTCGGCGAGCTTGGCGGTGACGCGGTCGTCGACGCGCATGCCGACCATCATCAGAACGTCGGCGTTCTGCACCGCCTTGAGGCACCAACCGGTGCCCATGAAGCCGGTCATGTGCAGCGAGAGCGGGTGCTTGACCGGGAAGCCGCCGATGCCCAGCAGCGTGGTGCCGACCGGTGCCGCCGCGGCCTCGGCCAGCTCCTGGAGCTGCGGCTCGGCGTGGCTGAGGATGACGCCGTGCCCGGCCAGGATCACCGGTCGCTCCGCACCGGACAGCGCCTGCGCCGCCTGCTTCGCCCCCTCCACATCGACGTGCCCGTTCAGCCTGTATCCGGGCAGGTTCAGCCGGTCCGCGATCACGCGCTCGGCCTCGGCCTGCTGGACGTCCTTGCAGACGTCTATCAGGACCGGTCCCGGACGGCCGGTGGTGGCGATGTGGAATGCCTCGTGGATGACACGCGGCAGCTGGTCGATCCTGGTGACCAGGTAGCTGTGCTTGGTCACCGAAGAGGTGGCGCCGATGACGTCCGACTCCTGGAAGGCGTCGCGCCCGACCTGGGTGCTGATGACCTGGCCGGTGATCGCGATCATCGGCACGGAGTCCATGTAGGCGGTGCAGAGCCCGGTGACCAGGTTGAGCGCGCCCGGCCCGCTGGTGGCGAAGAC
>DASXSD010000169.1:0-8494 GCA_036506195.1 Candidatus Dormiibacterota bacterium | reverse complement strand
CAGGATGAGCTTCTGCGTGTCGGTGAGGTTGCCCGCCGGGAGGCGCTCATGAATGACGATCGCCGCGTAGGTTGCGGAGTCGTTCTTGATCTCCTGGTACCTGGCGATCGCGACGGCCTGCTCGTCCTGGCGGGCGATCGGATAGAAGTCCGGGTCGCACCAAACCGGCTTGCCGGCGGCGTCCATGACCGCGAACTTGAGCTGGGCCTCGCCGAGAGGGCTCCCGACAGGCGCCGGCGGGGCCGCCCCGCAGGCTGCGGCGCCGGCCAGGAGGAGCAACGCGGCGAGGAATCTCATCTGATTCTCAGACGTGGCTGGTACACGTTCGTAACGATCGTGGGTGGAACCAAGTGCAACCTTCGGCCGTATTGACCTGAGATGGGGCGGGAACAGGGCGAACCTATAATCGCGGGAGTGGCCGCCACCGAAGTCGTGACGAGGGTCGCCGACGCGTTTTTGTCTAACGTCTCCCGAGCGATCGTCAACAAAGAGGACGAGATCAAGCTCTGTCTCGTCACCCTGCTCTGTGAGGGCCACCTGCTGATCGAGGACGTACCAGGCGTCGGCAAGACGATGCTGGCCAAGTCCCTCGCACGCTCCCTCGACTGCACCTTCCGGCGCATCCAGTTCACCCCCGACCTGCTCCCGTCCGACGTGACCGGGGTCCGCGCCTTCAACCAGAAGCTCAACGAGTTCGAGTTCCGCCCGGGGCCCGTCTTCGCGCAGATCCTCCTCGCGGACGAGATCAACCGCGCGAGCCCGAAGACACAGGCCGCGCTGCTCGAGGCGATGGAGGAGCGCCAGGCCACCATCGACGGCGAGACGCACATGCTGCCGAAGCCTTTCATGGTCATGGCTACCCAGAACCCGGTCGAGTACTCGGGCACCTTCCCTCTGCCCGAGGCGCAGCTGGACCGCTTCCTGATGAAGGTCAGGCTGGGCTACCTGACCGAGAAGGAGGAGGCCAACCTTCTCAACCAGCACAAGATCGACTCGCCCTTCGAAGAGCTACAGCCGGTCGTCTCGCCCAACGAGCTGACGGCGGCGCAGGCCGCCGTGCGCGACATCTTCGTCAAGCCGGAGCTGCGCGAGTACATCGCCCGCCTGGTGGGGCGCACTCGCGGCAACCCTGAGGTCGCGTTGGGCGCGAGCACGCGCGGCACTCTGCACCTGTACCACGCAAGCCAGGCGCTGGCCGCGATCCAGGGCCGGACCTACGTCCTGCCCGACGACATCAAGACGCTGGCCGAGCCGGTTCTCGCCCACCGCATCATCCTTCGCCCCAACGCGGAGATGCAGGGCCAGAGCGCCGGCAAGCTCGTTGCGGGGCTGCTCGAGCGCGAGCACGTGCCGCAGATGGCCTACGACGGGTAGCGGCTCCGCCGCTCAGCCATGAGCAAGGTTGCTCTCGCGGGTGCCCTTGGCCTTCTCCTCTTTTTCACCTGGCTGACCGCGATCCGTCCCGCGTACGCGTTCACGTACGCCCTGTGCCTCCTCTTCGTCATCGCCTGGGCGTGGCCCCGGCTGGCGATCCGCGGCATCACCGTGGTGCGTGGCGTCGACCCCGGCACACCCATCGTCGGTGAGACGTACGAAGAGACCTTCGAGGTGCGGCGCAAGGGCTGGATTCCTGCCCCGTGGGTCGAGGTGCGAGACCTGAGCCAGCTCTCCGACTACCAGCCGGGCCGCGTCATCTCGCTCGGCAGCGAGCTCGTGCGCTGGAAGGCGCGCGGGGTGTACCGGCGCAGGGGCTGGATGGCGCTCGGCCCCACGTCCCTGCGCATCCGGGAGCCGTTCGGGCTGTTCGACCGCGAGCTCAAGCTTTCGCAGCGGACGTCGATCCTCGTCTACCCACGCGTCCGACCGGTGCCTGATCTGATGACGCCGAGCTCGCAGCAGGTCGGAACGACGCAGACGTTCGGCGCGTGGTCGGACTACCCGCCGGAGACGGGCGGCGTCCGCGACTACACGCCGGGCGACAGCTTCGGCCGCATCCACTGGGCCCTGTCGGTCAAGCACCAGCGCCTGATGTCGAAGACGTTCGAGCAGCCGCTGACGACTGACCTGTGGATCCTGCTGGACCTCGACCGCGGCGTCCATTTCGGCGAGGGCGAGGAATCCACCGTCGAATACGCCGTGAGCCTGGCCGCATCGATGGCCGCCCAGGTGCACAGTCGGGGCCGCCAGGTCGGCCTGATCGCGAACGACTCCCGCGGCACCCTGCTCGAGCCCCACCGCGCCGTCCGCCAGGATCGCCTGATCCTCGACTACCTGGCCGTCTGCCAGGCCGACGGCAGGACGGCGCTGAGCGACACCCTGGCCTGGGACCGCATCCGCCGCCTGCCCCGGCGGGCGATCGCTGTCATCACGCCCAGCGCGGATCCGTCATGGGTGCAGCTGCTGCAGGCCGTGCGCGGCCGGCGCTCGAGCCTGATCGTCTTCTACATCGACGCCGCGAGCTTCGGCGGCCCCGACCAGAACCCGAGCTTCGACCTCGGCCAGGACGTCGACCTGTACGTGGTGCGCTGCGGCGACGACTTCGCACGCCTCGTGAGGACGCGAGATGCGATACGTATCGCCTGAGGGCCGTCTCGTCGGCCCCGACGCGGCTTTTGACACCTCACACGGGCCGGCCGCGCTGCTGGATCGGGCTCGGGAGAGCATGGGCGGCGGCCGCTTCATGTCGGCCGTCCTCATCCTCCTCCTGACCCTAACGGTTGCACGGTCCACCGCCACCGTCGGCTGGGTCGACGGCATCGAGGTCATCACGTGGGTGGCGCTGGCGGGAGCGATCTTGATGGGAGTGCTCGCGCTGCTTCCGGTGCGCGAGCCGATCTCGCTGGTCATCGGCCTCTTGCTCGCTCCCCTCGTGGCGTTCTTTGCGTCGTGGCCGCAGATCCATCTTCGGCATCCGGGCGACGTCGTCAGCCCGCAGCTGGTGAGCATCTGGTGGGAACGCATCAACAACGGCGCGGCCGGGTCCGACACCTCCTTCTACCTCGTCCTCATCTGCCTGCTCATGTGGGTCGCCGGCGCGTGGCTTGCATGGTGTGTTCTCCGCTGGCGCAAGCCGATGCTCGGCCTGATCCCGGGTGCGGCGGCCTTTGCCACCAACGTGCTGAATGTGCCGCAGGACCAGAACGGCTACACCCTCGCGATGCTCGTGCTGACGCTCTCGCTCCTGCTGTGGACGAACTACACCGGGTCCCTCGCCAACGCGGCGCGCGCGAGCGTCAAGCTGACGGGCGACGCGCGGTGGGATTTCTGGGAGAGCGGCCTAGTCGCCATGGCCGCGCTCATCGTGCTCGGCATCATGTTGCCTCCGCTCTCCACCGCCGACCGCACGCTCGAGGTCGAGTCCGGCATGTTCACGAACTGGGCGCAGCTTCAGCAGCGGCTCAGCCACCCCGGCTTCTTCAACAGCGGGCCTTCGACCGGCGTCACCGGGTTCACGGACAGCGTGCAGCTCACCGGCCAGCTCCAGCGAACGCGGGACATCGTCTTCACGTACCAGGTCACGGACTTCTCCGGCCCCAGGTATTTCCGAGGGGTCAACGCCACGCTCACCCTCGGCGGCATGTGGCGCTACCCGGCCGCCGACACCGGACTCCGCAGGATCGTCTCCAAGAACGACGTGTTCGTGTACGGGGAGGAGTACGAGAAGCTCGCGGTGGGCGCCGTCAACGTGAGGATGCTGCGACCCCCGGTGAACGACAAGGACATCCTTTTCTATCCGGGGCTGATGTACAAGGTCGATCGCCTGGCGATGAGCACGCAGGTCCCCAACCCCGCGTTCGGGCAGAGCGCGATCACGTACACGATCGACCGGCTGAGCAGCGTCCAACCGACCACGTCCTCGGGCAACTACCTCGCCACCGTCGAGTACTCGATCGCGACGGCTTCCGACCTCGAGTCCGCCGGCACCGACTACCCGGAATGGCTCACGCCTTACAGCGGGCTGCCGACCCGCGGCTACCGCACGCCGTTCGTCGAGCAGGAGATCCATGACCTCGCCGTGAGCATCGTCAAGGCGGCCAACGCGACGACCCCCTACGACCAGGCGCACGCGATCGAGGTTTACCTGCGCGACCCGAGCAAGTTCACCTACTCGCTGGACGCCAAGTTCCCGGCCGGTGTCGACCCCATCGAGTATTTCCTCTTCACGTCGAAGAAGGGTTACTGCGAGTTCTTCGCCACCGCGATGGGCGATATGCTCCGCTCCCTCGGCATCCCGACGCGGCTCGTCAACGGATTCGGGCCCGGCACGTTCGACAACCAGACGCAGCAGTACATCGTCCGAGGCGAGGACGCCCACACGTGGGTCGAGGTCTACTTCCCGAAGTACGGCTGGATCCCGTTCGAGCCGACGGCTGACAACCAGAGCGTCTACCAGTCGATCCCACGCGGCGCCTCGGGCGCGACCTGCCTCCGCGACAACGGTTGCGACACGCCGACCAGCGGCGGCGTCACGCTTCCGGCCGGCAACCAGGGCTCGCAAGGAGTCAACCGTGGCGAGCGCAACGACGCCGGTGGCGTGAGCGTGGGAGGCATCAGGGTGTCGGCGGTCGACGCGAACTCGATCATGCGGATCGGCGGCGGAATCGTGGCCCTGCTGCTGCTGCTCCTGGTGGCGCTGTCCCGATACCTGCGGCCTCGGAGCGTCATGGCCGTGTGGAAACGGACGCTCACGCTCGCCAACCTGGCCGGCGCTCAACGCCGGCCGGGCGAGACTCCCTTCGAGGTCGGCCGGCGGCTACAGCGGACGTTCCCCGAGACTTCCGAACCGGTGAACGCGCTCGCGAATGGATTTGTCGTGGCCGCGTACGCGCCGCCCGAGATCGCCGCGACAACTCGTGCCGCAGTCATGGAGGCATGGACGTCACTGCGCCCGATGCTGCTCCGCCGCGTGCTCGCGCGTCTCCGACCAACCAGGCCCTAATCTCTTCGCGTGGCAGCGGTCGCCGGGCGCACGTACCCGGCGGTGAAGTTCGAGATCGAGCCGGAGCGTGTCGCGGCGTTCGCGCGTGCGATCGGCGCCGACCCTGGCGACGGGGTCCCGCCGACGTTCGCCGCCACCTACGCGCTCGAGGCCACCGCGCCGCAGCTGTTCGGCGATGAGGAGGCCGCCATCGATTTCGGCAAGCTCCTGCACGCCGAGCAGGAGTTCGAGTGGCACCGCCATCCGCGGGTCGGAGAGACGGTCACCTCCCGTGCGCGCGTCGCCTCGGACACGAGCCGCCGCCGCATGCGCTTTGTCTCGCTGGAAACGGATACCACCGACCAGCGAGACGACCTCGTCTGTCGCTCGCGCGCGCTGTTCGTGATCCGGACATGACGGTGCGAAGCGTTACGTTCACGCGCGAGCAGATCGCCGCCTACGCCGACGCGTCGGGCGACCACAACCCGATCCACCTCGACGACGACTTCGCGCGTTCGGTCGGATTGCCGGGGCTCATCGCGCATGGCATGCTCCAGATGGGCATCGCGGCGACCGTCGCCGCTGAGGCTGCCGGCGGGCCGGAGCGCCTCCGCCGGATGTCGGTCCGCTTCGCGGGCATGGTGGTGCCGGGCGACACCGTCACCTTCAGCGCCGACGAGGCGGGCGACGGGAGCCTGGACATCAAGGCCCTCAACCAGCGTGGCGAGGCGGTGCTCACCAAGGCCTCGGCCGAGTACGCCCCGTGACCCTCGACTTCTCCCTCACACCAGAACAGGAGGAGATCCGCAAGCTCGCACACCAGTTCGCGGAGAGGGAGATCCGCCCCGTGGCCGCGCACTTCGACGAGACCGAGGAGTTTCCTTTTGAGGTCGTCAAGAAGGCGCACCGGCTCGGCCTCAGCCCGGCGGCCTTTCTTCCCGAGAAATACGGCGGCCAGGGCTTCGACTACCTGACCGAGCTCCTGGTCAACGAGGAGCTGCACTGGGGCTGCGCCGGGATCGCGGTGTGCATCCAGTCGATGGCGCTCGCGATGGCCGGCATCCGCTCGAGCGGGACCGAGGAGCAGAAGAAGCGCTGGCTTCCCGAGTTCACAAACCCGGACAAGCTCGTCCTGGGCGGCCTGGGCCTGACCGAGCCTGACTCAGGATCGGACGCGCTGGCCATGAAGACGCGGGCGACGCGGGTCAGCGACGGCTACGTCCTCAACGGCACCAAGCAGTTCTGCACCAACGGCGGGATCGCCGACTACCACGTCATCTATGCCAACACCGACCCGTCGAAAGGCCCCGCCGGCATCGCGTCGTTCCTGGTGCCGAAAGACACGCCGGGGCTGCGCATGGGACGCAAGGAGAAAAAGCTCGGCGTGCGCGCCAGCCACACCGCGCAGGTGATCCTCGAGGACTGCCACGTGCCCCTCGACCATCGCCTCGGCGGCGAGCCGGACGCCGAGAACGCGGGACCGGGGGCGCTGGGGGCGCTGATGACGCTCGAGGCGACACGGCCGGGCGTGGGCGCTGGTGCGCTCGGCATCGCGCGGGCCGCTTACGAGTTCGCCCTCGACTACGCGCAGGAACGCAAACAGTTCGGCAAGCCCCTGTGGCAGCACGAGGCAGTCGGTTTCAAGCTCGCCGACATGGCGATGAAAATCGACGCCGCGCGACTGCTCATCTGGCGCGCGGGATGGATGGCGACGCAAGACGTGCCCTTCGAGCGCGCGGAGGGATCGATGGCGAAGTGCTTCGCCGCGGACGTGGCGATGGAGGTCACGACGGACGCGATCCAGGTCCTGGGCGGGTACGGCTACATCAAGGAGTACCCGGTCGAGAAGTGGTTTCGCGACGCCAAGATCTACCAGATCTGGGAGGGCACGGCGGAGATCCAGCGGCTGGTCATCTCGCGCGCGCTGACGGGACAGCGCGGCACCATCAAATTGAGGGGATAACGGATGTTTGATCTCTCAGGTCGCGTAGCCATCGTCACCGGGGCGTCGCGAGGGCTCGGTCGGCAGGACGCGCTGACTCTCGCCGGCATGGGCGCCGACGTCGTGATCACGGACGTCCTCGTCGAGGACGACCCCAACCTGCAGCAGACCGCAGAGTCGCAGGGCAGCATGCTCGCGCAGGTCGCCGTGTCCCAGGGTTGGGTGCACTCCAACGCGACGGCCGAGCAGATCCGCGAGATGGGCCGCCGCTCGCTCGCGATCAAGATGGACGTGACCAACCGGGAGCAGGTCAAGGACGTCTTCAAGAAGGTCAAGGACGAGTTCGGCAAGATCGACATCCTCATCAACAACGCCGCCACCCTCGACCACGCCGCGCAGATCCCCAACCAGTCCTACGAGCTGTGGGACCGCGACGTGAAGGTCAACCTCACGGGCGCCTTCAACTGCACGAAAGAGGTCTGGCCCTACATGGTGGAGAACAGGTGGGGTCGCCTCATCTACATGTCTTCGGTCGCGGGGACGTTGGGCGGATTCGGCCAGGCGAGCTACTCGTCAACGAAAGCAGGATTGATCGGGCTGGCCAGGACCGCCGCCCTCGAGGGCGGGCGTCACAACATCACGGCCAACGCCATCGCGCCGGGCATCATCGAGTCGGAGGCCGGGAAGGCGGCCGCCGCCAACAACCCGATGTACGAGCGATTCAAGGCACGCACGGTCTTCAAGCGGTTCGGGCAGCCCGAGGACATCGCGAACACGATCGCGTTCCTCTGCACCGAAGAGGCGGGTTACATCACCGGCGCCGTGATCGAAGTCGCCGGCGGAATCCCGCTCTTCACCGCCTGAGCGATGAGCGAGCTCATCGACGTCCGGCGCGAAGGCCCGATCGCGCGCGTCGTCATGCACCGCAAAGGCAACAACGCGATCGCCGAAGACCTGATGGCGGAGTTGGCCGAGGCCTTCGGCGACTTGGGTCACGACCCGTCGGTGCGGGTGATCGTGCTCGCCTCCGACTATGAAAAGTACTTCAGTGTCGGCGCCGACCTGACGGCGATGGCGACCGTCGACCGTGAGGCGCCGGATGCGTCCGACCAGATTGCCCTCTTCATGCGCCGGATGAACCATCACTTCGCCGCCATCGAGCGCTGCCCGAAGCCCGTGATCGCCGCCATCAACGGCCACGCGCTCGGCGGCGGCAGCGAGCTCACGTTGTGCTGCGACTTCCGCGTCATGGTCGAGGACGGCCGCTCGAGAATCGGCCAGACCGAGTCGTCCCTGGGCATCATCCCGGGCGCCGGCGGAACGCAGCGGCTGCCGCGGCTCATCGGCAAAGCGCGGGCGAGCCGCTACATCATCGAGTCGACGCGACTGTCGGCGAAAGAGGCAGAGGCGGTGGGTTGGGTCGATCGGGCGGTCTCGCCCGAGGAGTTCCAGGCGGCGGTCGATGAGCTGGCCGGCAAGCTGGCGAGGGCGGCGACGTTCGCGATCGCGATGATCAAGGACGCGGTGCGGCGCGGCTACGACCTTCGCCTGGACGAGGCGCTGGAGATCGAGTCGCAGAACTTCGCCCGCGCCGCGCTCAGCACAGACGCAGCGATCGGCATCATGTCGTTCCT
>DASXSD010000168.1:0-6763 GCA_036506195.1 Candidatus Dormiibacterota bacterium | reverse complement strand
ATGCGCTGCGACCATCCCTCGCGCTTGAAGAAGGCGGCGACAACCATGCCGAGGCTGAAAATCCACGCCTCCGCGCGGGCCATCGTCGCCAGGCCGAAGGCAAGGCCCGACCAGAAGCCGTGGCGAGGCCACGCGACCAGGCCGACAAGGCACAGCGCAACACCCAGCGGCTCAAGCATTCCGGAGGCGTCGTTCATCACGCTGGTCGGCAGCAGCGAAGCCATCAACGAGGCCGCGAGCGCAACCTGGGTGCCCCAGTGACGCCGGCAGATCAGAAACACGAGCACCACCACGACCACGCCGAAAGCAAGGCTGACGAGCCGGTTCAGCACGATGTCGATCGACCCCGTGATGTCGAAGACCGCGACCATCAGCAACGGGTGGAGGATGCCCCAGAAGTAGTCCAGGCCTTTGAGGTCCCAGAGGCGTGGGCCGCCGGGCGCCGAGAGTCCGATCTCCTTGGTGAGATATGCGATCTGCCAGTGGTGCCAGACATCGCCGTAGCGACGCACCCCAGGGTTTTCCGGATCGCTGAATACGAACAGGTAGAGGAGACGAGGCGCCGCGGCGAGCGCGACGATCGCCGGCAGCCATACCCAGTGCAGGCGTGGAAGCTCGGACGGGGCCTCGTCGGTGGTTGGTTGCGCCTCGTCTTCATCGTCCTCATCGGCGAGAAGCCTCGGCAGCAGCTTCACGCGGTGGCTGCCTCCAGGGCCAGTTGCTCGTGAGCCCGGGCCACCTCGAGGACAGCCCTCTCCATGACGTCGATGTGCCTCTCCCAGTCAAAGTGGCGCGCCCACTCGAATGCGCGCTCTCCAGTCGCCTGGTTGCCGGCGCGGTCGTCGAGCAGCCTCATGATGCCTGCGGCGTAGTCGTCGACGTCAAGCGGCTCGGCAAGGTGGCCCGTGTCGGGGGCGATGGTGACCGTCGGGCCCGCCTGGTTCCACGCCACGACAGGCACCCCTTTCGCCATCGACTCGATCACTCCCATGCCGAAGTCCTCCTCAGGCGCGGGGTAGACGTAGACCGCGGCTCCCTCGTACAGCGACTGCAGCTCCTCTTCGCTGATCGGCCCGAGAAACAGCACCGCGTCCTCGAGTCCGAGCTCGCTGACGAGGGACTTCAACGATGCGGTGTGCGAGGTCGAGGGTCCCGGGATCACGAGCTGGACGCGCGGATGGCGCTTGCGCACTTCGACCAGCGCGCGGATCGCGAGGTCAAACCGCTTCTGCGGGTAGTGGCGGTTCGTGAGGAGCACGTAGGGCCGGCGGATCGGGTAGCCGTTGATCGTCAGCCCGCCTGAGAAACGAGCGTCGAGGGGCAGCGGGAAGCCGGACGCGGCGACGTGACACCCCGCGGGACAATCCACGGCCTCGCGCCGGTACGTCCTGCGGATGATGTCGCCGATGTAGTTGCCGTTGACCAGCAGCTGATCCGCTTCCTGGACCGAGCGGCGGTCGGCCCATGCCACGAACCGGGTCGCGCGCAGCACGACCGCGGCAAGCAACCGGTAGTCGGCGTTCGAGACCCAGCCCGTCTGGCGGTCGATGTTGCGGGGATAGACCAGGCGGTTCGGCTGGTTCAGGTACACCACGTAGGGCACGTCGATGAGACGCGCCGCCCACCACGCGATCCAGGCGCTTGGCTGATTGCAGCCCACGATCGCGTCGACGCCGCGGAAGCGCCACGCGTACAGCGGCATCAGGAGCGAGGTCGCCGCCATCTGGACGGCCTCGCGGTAAGGAAACCAACGCGGCAGCTGCGGGAGAAACGTCTTCACGCGTACCTCGCCGATGAGGTCTGGGTAGCACCGCGAAGAGTCGACGGTCGGTGCAAAGCACTCGACCTCGTAGCCGCGCCGGCGCAGCCCGAGCACCTCTTCGATGACCAGGCGCTCGCCTCCCCCCGAGTAGGTGAAGCCGCAGTGGAACACCGCGATCCTCCGCGTGCCCTTCTTGCGCGCGTCGCGCCGCCCGCCGACCAGGAAGAAGCTGAGCACGCCCAGCATCAACGCGTAGGCGGCCGTGATGGCGTGGTAGAGCACGATCGCGCCCGCTGCCGCCCCCGCGCTGAGCCCGAGGCCTCCGCCCAGCACGAGCGAACCCGCCACCTCGAGGTTGCCGAGGTAGCCGGGGCCCGCCGGCACAGCGAAGCTCAGGAGCAACGCGGGGTAGGCGGCCATGGCCTTCAGAGCCGGCACCGGGATGCCGACCGCGACGAACA
The DNA here is from genome assembly GCA_036506195.1 of Candidatus Dormiibacterota bacterium. Classification (GTDB taxonomy): domain Bacteria; phylum Chloroflexota; class Dormibacteria; order Dormibacterales; family Dormibacteraceae; genus 40CM-4-65-16. The sequence goes on along the minus strand of DASXSD010000168.1, from coordinate 4,540 downwards.
GCAGCGTGAAGTTGAAAGCGTCGATGACGAGCGCGAGCACCGTGAGCCCTGCCAGGCGAGCGGCAAGGGCCGGCGTCCACAGCCCCCGCGCCCCGGCGCGAAATGCGAACGCCTGGCCGGCGATCGCCGAGGCGAACCTGGCGGGGAGCACTCGGCGGGCCAGCCGCGAGCGAGCGACCCGCGGCCCGACCAACGCGGTTCCGAGGACTGCGGCGAGAAGGGCGACCGCGAGCGCCGCGGCGCCGATCAGGCCCCGCGGAGCGTCCACGACACCGGTCAGCGCGATGACCGACAGCGCGGCAAGGAAGATGGCCACCGCGGCAAGGTCGCAGGCCTTGTCGATGACGATGGTCGCGAGCGCGGAACCGGCGGGTATCCGGTGCCTGCGCCACAGCCACCAGGCTCTCGCCGCGTCGCCGGATCGGATCGGGAGCACGTAGTTGAGCAGGCCGCCGGCCGCGTTCATCGCGAAGGCGCGGACCATGCCGACCGGGGCCAGCGGACGCAGGAGGAGGAGCCAGCGGCGGGCGCGGATGAGGCTCGTAATCAGGAACAGCACGATCATCAGCACTACCGGCCACCAGCTCTGGACGCGCGCGTGGGCGACGATCTCGGGCAGGGACACGGTCCGCAGCCACAGCCACAACAGGACGAGCCCGAACGCCGTCTGCAGGCCGAGGCGGAGCCAGCGGCTCAACCTATCGCCTCGGCCTCGGCCGGCACAGGCGTGAGGATCCAGCGCTGGGCCAGCGCCCAGAACGCGAACAGGAAGCCGACGAACATGAGCGTGCCGCCGTAGTCGTGGAAGAAGATCGCCGGCGCGACGCCGACCGTCGCGGCGATCAACGCCACCATGGCCACGCGGACCAGGTTGAGCAGCATCGTGCCCGCCACACCGATCAGGACGACCTGCGCCCGCATCTCCCACGTGTAGATGCCCCGAAGTCCGGTCCCCAGGCTGACGCCGAAGAGGATCAGGCTCTGCCAGCCGATGCAGTTCCAGGAGATGAAGAGCGTGTGCATCGACCCTGACGTATCCCAAACGACGAGGTGGCTGCCGGATGCCGCCGCGTGCACGCCGGCCAGCCCGAGCAGGGTCACCACCATCCTCGACTCGGCGGGCACCACCGCCTGCAGCGGGTTGTTGGCGCCGAGATGCATCGCCCACGCGGTGAGCAGCTCGTCGAACGTCGTCACGAGCGGAAGCAGCATCAGCAGCGCGCACGTGAGCGCGATGAGAGTGAGGTTGACGCTGTCCCGCTCGCGCCCCGGGGACCTCATCGCCTTCTCCGCACCAGTCGCGACGCGAAGATCGGCACGGCCACGACGAAACCAAGCAATCCGAGCAATCCCTCAGGCACGACGATGCTGGGCGGGACGATGTTCGTGTCGGCCACGCCGGCCGTTCCGTCGTAGAGCAGCGAGGGCTTGCCGCCGGTGTTGTGCGTGAGAGTCACCGACACGCATAGCGAGCCGCCGGGCGTGATCACGAGCGGCAGCTGGCTGGCGCTGGTGCTCACCGTGAACGGGCTCGAGGCGTTGGCTCCGCCGGAGCCGAACGTCGTCGACCACGTCGAGCCCGCGTTGGGCACGGTGGCCACGAAGCCTGCGCAGCTCGATGTGGCCGAGACGCCGGCCGCGATGGTCACGGTGTCGTTGGTGCTGCCCGTTCCGCCGGTCCAGTACATCGTGAACGTCCACACCCCGGCGGCGACGGTCTGGGCGGGCAGGCCGCTGAACGACCACGTGGTGCTGATCCCGCTCGCTTGCGACTGAATCTGACAGGCGGTGCCGCGAGTCCCGATGGTCTGGTCGAGAGTCGTCCCCGTGCAACCGGGAGCGGTTCCGGATCCGTGGAGGTAGAGCGGGTTGCCAGCCGCGTTGACGACCGGCGCTCCCGTCGACGCGACCGCCAGGCTCGCGAACAGCACGACAAGCGCACCGACGGCGATCCAACCCAGCCAGCGGCTGTGCCGCGCCGGCCCGCCAGCCGTCAACCTGACCGCAGGCGCAATGGGCGGGGCCCAGCGCGTCGCGGCGCGTCGCCCCGTCAACCACCGCCGGAGCATGAACAACCGGCGCAGGTGCCGCACCTCGTCGGTGACGCGCCCCGTCTTCGGCGTGCGGAACCACGGACCTTCGTCGCGGCTGACCAGACCCTTGAACGCGGCCCATCCCTGGAACGGGACCAGGGCAAAGGAAAGGACGAGGGCGCCAAAGACGCCCTGCACGTCGCGCGCGGGCGCTTCCTCGAGGATTAGTCCGCCCAGATTCATGAGCGGCAGCGCGAAGATGTTGGAGAACAGCAGCGACCAACCGAGGAGGGCCGTCCAGCCTGGGACGTGCGCCTGGAACACGAGCTCGGACAAGAGCCAGCTGAGCGATCCGACGAGGAACAGCCCGGCCTGCAGGTAATAGGTGGCGTCGTACAGGAACTCGAGCTTCTCGATCGGTGTGACGTGGGGCGACCTCATGATCGGGACGAACCACTTGCGGACGTTGTGCGTGTGCCCCTCCGCCCAGCGCATGCGCTGCCTTGCGAGCCGCGAGAACGTGCTCACGCATTCCGCGGGGGTCTCCGCCCAAGGCGTGTAGATGACCTTGTACCCACGCGCGTAAAGCTTGAGGGTGAGCTCCCAGTCCTCGGTGATGCTCGTTCCCCAGCCGACCTGGCGCAGGACGTCGGCGCGGATCATGTAGGCGGTGCCGGCGACCATCTTCAGGGCGCCGATCGCGTCCTGGAAGGGACGCTCGATCATGTAGCTGCCCGCGTACTCGGCGCGCACAGCCTCCGTGAGCCAGCTCTCCGATTTGTTGAGGACGTGCCACTGGTAGCTCTGGACCGCGGCCACCTCTGGCCGGCGCTTGATCTGGCCCGGTTCCGATGGTGGCTCAGTGCGGCCGAACGCCGCCTCGAAGCGCTTGCTCGAGGCGCCGTCGCCCACGCGGTAGAACAGCGGCAGCAGGCGCTCGATGGAATCGGAGAACGGCACCGAGTCGGCGTCGAAGACGACGACGTACTCAGCGCGCGGGTCGGTGACCCGCAGCGCCTCGCGCAGCGCTCCGCCCTTGTAGCCGGCGCGGCTCGTGCGGTGGAGGATCTTGAAACGGGGCCGTCCGCGCCACCTCTCGAGGATCTGCACCGACTCATCTGTGGAGTCGTCCACGACCACGACTTCGTACTCCGGGTACTCGAGCTGGGAGAGCGCGGTCAGGAGCCGCTCGATCACGCGCTTCTCGTTGTAGGCGGCGACGTGCACGGAGACGAATGGGTGATACCCGAGCTCGAGGTGGTAGCCGTTGCCGTTCCCGTTGCCGTTGATCCGGTTCAGGCCGTTGCCGTTTGCCTGATTTCTGCCGTTGCCGTTGCGCGGGCCGGCGCCGACAAGCGTCGTCAGCAAGACCATCGTGGTGCTCAGGTAGTACTTGACCGCGTACGCGAAGAAGATGGCGCCGAGAAAAAGTCCGGCGAAGGCAAGTCCGTAGGCCAGCCAGTCGGCGCCGCTTCGGATTTGCGACTGCCGGACGATCTCGACAAAGCCGTGCAGGATGGCGACGATCGGGATCGCGCCGACCACGAACGCGCCGACGAGGACTCCGTTGAGGAGCACGCTCCACGCCACGCTCGTGACGCTGCGGGCACCCTCGGGTGCCCCGACGAGGTGGCCGGGATCTTCCCCTTTCGCGCTCACGGCTCGTCCTCGAAGTACAGGGCCGCGCTCAGCTCCGCGCTGTCGAAGCGCCGGTGCCCGCCGGGGGTGGTGAGGGTGGGTTGGAGCCGGCCGCGGCGGACCGCCCGGTTCAGGGTCGGCTGGCTGACGCCCAGCAAGCGGGCGGCCTGGCCGGTGGTGATCAGCCTGGCGCCTTCAGGCTCGTCCTGGAGACTGGCCGCATAGGTCTCGACGTCCTTCTCGCTGAACCGGCGGTGGCCGCCAGGCGTGATCAGCGCGGGGCGAAGCAGGCCTCGCGCGACGGCACGCGCCACCGTCGCCTGGCTGACGCCCAGGCGAGTCGCCACATCCCTCGAACTGATCAATCTTTGCAAGACGCTGTACTCGGACTAACGAATCCATATCAAAAAGCAGTCGGAGTTTTACCTTCTTACTGAAGTTTGGGCTTGGAATTTCACGCGCGACGCAGGCATTTCGTCGTTGAAAATGTGCAGAGATCAATAAATCCGTCCGCCCTTTTGTGCCAAACTTTTCACCGCGCAACAGAGCGCGCGGGCCTTCAGAAAGGAATCACGGAACTCATTCTTAGTTAGAACCTCACCCCCCGCAGCCAAGCTCGGAGCCGGTGTCGAGAAATCGCCCGGCCCGAGCCTTTTTTATGGGTTGGAGCCCCTCCCTGGGGCCTGGAGAACCTCGGTGGCGTAGGCGTGAAGAGCCTCCCGCCACGGGCGCAGCGGCCGGTAACGGGTCGACGCCAGGCAACCGTTGACGGGCCGCCGGGCGGCGGCGGGATACGCCTCGGTGCGGACGGATTCGACCTCGGTCGTGGCGCCGAACTCCTCCAGCACCGCGCGAGCGAGCTCGTCCCA
>DASXSD010000167.1:0-4993 GCA_036506195.1 Candidatus Dormiibacterota bacterium | reverse complement strand
GGCATGGCGGCGATCACGCGCTGGCGAACCAGCTCGTGCGCGAAGCGATAGGTCTCGCGCGTCGGGGAGACGAGGAAGTGGCCGCGCGTCGCCTCCTCAAGGGCGTCTCTCAGCTCGTGTCCCGAGAGCTCGCCGAACGCTTCCAGGAGCGCCAGGTCGAAGTCGCGTCCGATGATCGCGGCGGCGACGAGCATCCGCTGCGCCGGTTCACTCAGCCTCTCAATCCGGCGGCTGATCAGGCCGCGAACGCTTTGCGCGAGCTCGAGATCCTCCTCTGTGTAGCTCGAGTGGGCGCCGGCTGCGAGCATGCTCTCCGACTCGCCGAGGTAAAGCAGGGAGTGCTCGACAAAGAGAGGATTCCCTTCAGTGGCCGCCTGTATGCCAAGCAGCTGCTCGGGTGTCAATGGCGACTCCGCGCGGCCGGCGACGATTCTCTCGACGTCACGGTCGGTGAGGCGGCCGAGGGAGATCCGCTGCGCTCGCCGGCGCCTCATCAGTCGGGACAGCGCCCCGGCGAAGGGCCGTCCGGAGTCGAGCTCCGAGTCCCAGTACGTCCCGAGGAGGACCATGCGGCTGCCGCCGAGGCGCTCGGCAGTGTCGCGAAGCAGCAGGACGGTCGCCTCGTCCGCCCACTGGAGGTCTTCCAGGACTATCAGCAGCGGCCTGTTTCCCTGCACTCCCGCGAGCAGCGCGTGGACCGCCTTGAAAAGTTGCTCGCGGACCTTGTCCGCCCCGATCTCATGGGTCGCCCCGATGCCGCGTACCTTCAGGCGAAGGCTGGGAACGAGCGTCGCCAGCAGAGGACCCTGTTGCCCGACGGCTTCATGCAGTGTTTTCGCGGTGGATCCTGCGACTGCCGAGGCGAGGACCTCACGAAACGCGCCATACGGTTCTCCGTCTTTCTCGAGACAGCGGCCGCCGAGCACGAGCCAGCCATTGGCGGCGGCCTCCGCGGCCACTTCGGAGACAAGTCTCGACGCGCCGATGCCGGCCGGGCCCGTCAGCAGGAGAAGCGAACCGCTGCCGGTCGTGGCACGGTCCATTGCCAGCCGGATGTCAAGGCGCTCCTGGTCGCGGCCCACGAAACCCTCAGCTGAGGTCATGACCCGCGTCGCCTCCTTGACCTCACCAGGCGCCACCTGGTGCAGGCGCCAGCGGTCGGGAAATCCTTTGAGCTTGTAGCGGCCGCGAAAGTCGAACTTCATCTCGGCGACCGGTCCGACCAGCTGGCGCACGATCTCCGAGACCAGGATCTCGCCGCCTCTCGCTTTGCCCGCGACGCGGGCCGCAACATTGACGGCCGCGCCGAAGATGTCGCCGGACTCTTCGATCACCTCGCCCGTGTTGAGCCCGATCCGGATCCGCAGCTTGCGTTCAGGATTCTTTTTGCTGTAGTCCGCGATGGCACTCTGGATGTCGAGGGCGCACTCGACGCCGTGGCGGGCGGAGCCGAAGCTGATCATGTAGCCATCGCCCAGGCCTTTGATGCGCCGCCCGGCGTGCTGCTCGACCTTGTCGTCGATGATCGTCTCGTACGCCTTCATGATCTCGTGGGATTCGGTGAAGCCTCGCGTCGAGAGGAGGCGTGTGGACTCGACGACGTCCGTAAACATGATCGTGACCGTGCCCTCGGTCTGCCCGACCCCCAGGCTGCCGATGATGGTTTCCGCCGTCAGCGGCGCGGCCGTGTTGATCGGCTGGCCGAAACCTTCCGCAATCTCGCGAAGCAATCCCTGGGAGGCGCGGAAGCCGGCCTCGCCCTGCGGATACCTCACCATCTGCAGCAGCCCTGACTCGGCGGCCAGGCGCAGCTCGCGACCGGCGGAATCCTTGCTGACCTTGTTCGCAGACGCGTAGTCGCTCGCTTTCAGCTCGGCCCCTTCAAAAGCCTGGGTGAGCGCGGGCGCCAGTCGAAGGCTGAGGCCGCGTCTTGTGATGATGCTTTCGATAACCGCCTGGACTCGGCGCGACGCTCCCACCGGGCCGGGCGACCCGTCCGTCGCCCGCACCGTGGGCAGCATGCCGCTGAAGCCGCTCGTGGCGGCGGCGAGCTGACCCAGCGCCGTGGTCGCTCGAGCCATGGCTGTCGCGGCCTCGAGGGCCTGGCCCGCCTGGGGTTCGCCGAATTGGCTGAAGGCCGGTGGCGCCGAGTGGATCACTTCAGAGGCGGTCGATGGGGTGGGTGGGGCCGCATAGACCGGCGGCGCGAGGGGCGCCGCGGCAGTGGGTGGCGGAGCGGCGGGTGGCGCCTGGGGCGCCGCGGCCTGCAAGTCCGCGACCGCGGAGCGCGCGGCGTCGATGAGCTTGCGCATCTCCTCCTGCATCTCCGGCGTCTGCGCCGGCGGCGACCCCGAAGCAGCAGCGGTGCGAGCCGCTGCTTCCCCTGGCCGGTCGGAGGTGAAGGGCACGACCACGACCTGGCGGACCACGTTCTCGGTCTTGGCCTTGGCCTGGCCCGCGATCAGAGGATCGTGGACCACCGGCATCATGCTGTCCGAGCCGGCCGGGACGTATCGCGACTTGACCGGGTCGAACAGGTCCTGGTTGACCTGCACTCCGTAGAACGCGGCCTTGTCGAGCGCCGTGGGCACGTAACCCGTCGCGTTGTACTCGAGCCGGAGGTCGGGGCCCATGCCGAGCAGAAAGATGTCGCGGAGGATCGCGCCATTCGAGTCGTAGCCGACGACCTCGGCGATCTGCGCGACCTTGCGCCGGCCGTCCGGCATGCGGGCCTGGTGGACGATCAGGTTGACGGCGGAGGCGATCTGCGCACGCACGGCCTCGAACGGGATGTCGATCGAGGCCATCATGACCATGGTCTCGAGACGGGACAGCGCGTCCCGCGCCGAGTTGGAGTGGATGGTCGACATCGAGCCGTCGTGGCCGGTGTTCATCGCCTGCAGCATGTCGAGCGCCTCAGCGCCGCGGACCTCACCGACCAGGATTCGGTCGGGTCGCATACGGAGGCTGTTGCGCAAGAGCTGGCGGATCGTCAGCTCGCCCTTGCCTTCCACGTTGGGCGGACGGTGCTCGAGCGCGATGACGTGCGGGTGGTCGATCTGCAGCTCGGCCGCGTCCTCGATCGTGATCACACGCTGGTTGTGAGGGATGAAGCGCGCGACCACGTTCAGGGTGGTGGTCTTGCCTGACCCGGTGCCTCCCGAGACGAGGATGTTCATGCGTCCCAGGACTGCGGCCTGCAGGAATTCGGCCATGGCGGGGCTCAGGCTCCCCTCGTGCTTGAGGTCCTCGATCCCGAGGACCGCGTCCTTGAATTTGCGGATCGTCAGGGCCGCGCCGTGGATGGCAGCGGGCCGGATGATGGCGTTGACACGGCTTCCATCGGGGAGGCGAGCATCGACCATCGGGTTCAGGCCATCGATGTGGCGGCCCGTGGTGGCCACCATGCGGCGGATCGTCTCCAGGAGCTGGTTCTCGTCCTCGAAGCGGATCTCGGCTTTGGTCAGCACGCCGCGCCGCTCGATGAAGATCTGGTCCGGACCGTTGACCATGATCTCGCTCACTGAGCGGTCGTGGAGAAGGCTGTCGAGCGGACCGTAACCGACCGCGGCGCGCAGGATGATGTCGGCGAGCGCGGATTTCTCCTGCGGGTTGAGGGAGATACCGTCCTCGAGCAGGAAGCGATCCAGGTGTGTGCGAACGGCCCGGGAGAACGCGAGCGTGTCGCCGGTGGTCAGGCCGACATCGCGGATCAGCGCGAGCCGATCGCGAAAGTCATTGGCGAGCTTGTTCAGGTCCCGGCCCTGGCTCGCGGCCGCCTCCAGGATGTCGGAGCGTCGCCGGCGCGGCGTGCCCGGCGGCGGGGCACTGTCCGCACCCGGCGCGGTCCACATCTCCACGTACTGCGTTTCGAGCAACGAAGGCAGCGCTGCCACGGCGGGGATCACGCGCTGAAGCTCCGTCAGCCGGATCTTGATCGCCAGACCGTCGCCATCAGGCTGCTCGCCCTGCTCGACGTACGCGGCTATCCACTCGCCGTCGCGGAAACGCATGACCGCTTTGCGGGACGTGCTCCGGTCACCAGGGTCAGGTTCCAGCGAGGGGTCGTCGACCGATCCGAAGACGACGTACTTGATCTCGCGGGTCGGCACGATTCGCGGACGCGCGGCGCCAGCGCCCGAGTAGACGGGAAACCCGTCGCCGGAAATCCTCCGCGCGTCCGACTCGCCTTCGTCGAGGCCGCCGTCGAGGCGGTGCACCACCACCTTGGTGCGACCCTCAGGCTCGGGAAAGCCTGCGGCAGGGCCGGGAGGGAGTTCGGTCGTGACGTCGCTCATGACGGTGGGGGCGGGACGGATGCTAGCACCGGGCTCCTCGCGTTCCCTCCCGTTACCGAAGAGACCCATCAGCTGAATCGCTCCGGGGCCCGGCGCCGGTCCAGGACCCACTTGGAACCTGGCATGCGCTTGGCCACACCTTTCACCTCGGAAGCGCGTGCGGCGACGGCGGCCGCGCTGCCATAGCTGCCGGGCTCCGCGATGACGATGCCGATGGAGACGGAGACCAGGGGCGTGCGCAGCATGTTGCCGTTCCGCTCCTCGGACTCGATCCAGCCTCGATCCCTGTCGGCAGGGTCGTAGAGGGCGGGGATCGCCTCATCGAATCGCTTCGTGATCTCGGTGGCGACAGTCTCGGCGAGGCGGGGCTCGGTCAGGATCACGAAGTCGTCGCCGCCCACGTGTCCCGCGAAGTGGTACGGCGAATGATGCTCCTCGAGGACCTCGAGAACGATCGTCGCCAACGTCTTGATGACGTCGTCGCCACGCAGGAACCCGTAATGGTCGTTGTAGCTCTTGAAGGAATCGATGTCCGGGTAGAGGACCGCGAAGCGCTCGTTCTGGGCGAGGCGGCGGCTGATCTCGCGCAGAATGTCCGCGTTGCCGCTCATGCCGGTCAGCGGGCTCAGCCCGCGTGCGGTCGTCGAGCGCGACATGACCGCGCGGAGGCGCGCGACCAGCTCCTCGGGGATGAA
>DASXSD010000166.1:0-5482 GCA_036506195.1 Candidatus Dormiibacterota bacterium | reverse complement strand
AAGGTGCTGGTCAACCGCAGGCGGCTTTTCGTGAACCCGCGACACCTTCGCGTCCGCCACCTCGCGAGCAAGGAGGCCGCCCGTCGCGGTCGAGAAGCCGCTCGCCAGCTCAGGCTCCAGGAACAGCACAGCTCGGCGGCGTAAGCCCGCTTACCCTTTGTAAGTCGCGCGATCTCGCTCTGGTAACATTCGCTGCTGCCGAAAAGCTCGGCGCCTGCTGATTTCCGCGGCGCGTTTACCGCCGCCTAGCCCGAGGGAGCCCCGCTTATGAGCAAGACCGCCGAACTCGTCTCGCTGGCCAGCATCGTCCCCCCTCCCAACCACGAAGTCAGCGGCGGCTTCAATGCGATCGTCGATGGCAAGCAAGTTCGAGTCCGTGCAGTACTGGAGCGGACGGTCGTGATCGAGCACCACGAGGGCGGCGAGCGCAGCGTCGTCCGCAAGGACAACTGCATGGTCAAGCCCTCGTCGGTCGCCTTCGTGCCCGGCAACCCCAACAACGGAGTCGGGCCGCGGCAGTGGCGCCGGCTGCCAGGCAAGCCTCCCGCGCCAGCCAAGCCCTAATCGATGTGCTTCAGCGCCACCAGCGTGAGGAACGGCTGAAAGTCCTCCGCTAGCGCGACCTCCTCAAACACTTTTCGCGCGTCGTCGAACCGTCCTCCCTTCAACTTGCTCATCTCTTCGTCCGCGATCTCGCGGACCAGATCCGAGTCAATCGTGGGCCCTTCGCTCAGGCGTGACGAATGCCTCACCCACTGCCAGATCTGTGACCGCGATATCTCCGCTGTCGCCACGTCCTCCATCAGGTTGTTGATGGCGGCCGCCCCGGTGCCGCGCAGCCACGACTCGATGTACTGGATGCCGACACTCACGTTCGCACGCAGCCCGTTCTCTGTGACCGTCCCGCCCGGGACCTTGACATCCAGCAGCTGACCCGCCGTCACGGAGACCTCCGGTCGCTGCTTCTCCAGCTGATTGGGTTGGTCGCCTAAGACTCGATCGAACGCCTCGGTGGCGGTCGTAACCAGGTCTGGATGTGCAACCCAGGTTCCGTCGAATCCATCGCCCGCTTCGCGGTCCTTGTCCTCTTTCACCTTGGCGAGCGCGACGCGATTCACCTCAGGGTCACGGCGCGACGGTATGAACGCCGCCATCCCACCCATCGCGTGCGCGCCGCGCTTGTGGCACGTCTTCACGAGCAGTTCCGTGTACGCGCGCATGAAGGGCACGGTCATCGTCACCTGTGCTCGGTCGGGCAGGACGAACTCCGGCCGGTTCCGAAACTTCTTGATGATGCTGAAGATATAGTCCCAGCGGCCGGCGTTCAGGCCGCTGGAGTGCTCCCGGAGCTCGTAAAGGATCTCCTCCATCTCGAACGCGGCGAGGATGGTCTCAATGAGCACCGTCGCCCGGATGGTCCCGCGCGGGATGCCGAGCTCGTCCTGGGCGAGGTTGAAGACGTCGTTCCACAGCCGGGCTTCGAGGTGGCTCTCCAGCTTGGGCAGATAGAAATACGGACCGCTGCCCTTGTCGAGCAGCCGCTTCGCGTTGTTGAAGAAGTAAATCCCGAAGTCAAAGAGGCTGCCTGAAATCGGCTTGGCGTCGACCTCCACATGCCTCTCGTCGAGGTGCCAGCCGCGCGGACGGACGAGCAGCGTGGCCACCTTGTCGTTGAGGCGGTACTCCTTGCCCTCGGGACTGGTGAAATCGATCCGGCGCTCGATGGCGTCGATCAGGTTGACCTGGCCTTCGACCAGGTTCGACCACGTCGGCGAGTTGGCGTCCTCGAAGTCGGCCATGAAGACGCGGGCCCCCGAGTTGAGCGCGTTGATGAGCATCTTGCGATCCGTAGGGCCGGTGATCTCGACTCGACGGTCCTCCAGGTCCTTCGGCGCTTTGGCCACCTTCCAGTCCGAATCACGGACCGAGCTGGTGGTCATCAGGAACTGGGGTGACTCGCCCGCGTCGAGGCGGGTCTGCCGCTCGTCGCGCAGCCGGAGCAGCTCTTGCCGGCGGCCGCCAAACTCGCGCTGCAGACGTGCCACGAACGCGAGCGCGTCCTCGGTCAGGACCTCGCTTGCGCGGCCTTCGACGGCGCCCTTGAGCTGAATGTGCTCAGTGGTGGCCATCGCCACTCAATCTACTACTGCCCGGCGAGGCGCTCCACGATCGGCGCCAGCTCGTCCGCGGTCTCGCCGGGAAGGATGACGTGCGAAAACCCGTACTTCTCCCGGCGCGCGCGCAAGTCTTCCTCGATCTGCTCGATCGTGCCGATGAGGAAGTGCGGCATCTCGAGCACGTCGCGCGTCTCGAATCCCATCGACGGCGCGAGTGCCGAGGCGAGCGACTCGCGGTCGTCCGTGACGTTGGCGAAGAACACGGTGAAGCCGAGGTGGATCTCCTCCAGCCGCTGGCCGGCCGCCTCGCGAATCCAGCCCAGCTTTTCGCCGGTCCGCTCCGCCATGCCAGTCTGGACGAGCTTGGGGTTGATCCGTCCCTCACTGAGGTTGTAGTTGACGTGCACGATGTCGGCCTCGCGCGCGGCGAGGCTCAGCATGCGTTTGCCGCCACCGCCGAGCAGGAGCGGCGGATGGGGCCTCTGCACAGGTGCGGGCGCCCCTTCGAGCCCGTGGATCTTGTAGTGCTTGCCCTCGAATGAGAACGCGCCGCCGGCGAAGAACTTCTTGAGGATCTGCACCGCCTCTTCCAGGCGCTCGATCCTCGTCCCGGCGGAGTCGAAGGGGATGCCTGCCTGCTGGTAGTCGGAGACCATCCAGCCCGCGCCGATGCCCAGGTCGAGACGGCCGTCCGAGAGGAGGTCGAGTGTCGCGGCTTCCTTGGCGACGACGACCGGATGGCGGTAGTCGTTGTCGAGGACGAGCGAGCCGATTCGAAGCCTGGTGGTGGCGTCGGCGGCGGCCATAAGCGCGGCGATGGGCCCTGGCTGCTCGCTGAAGTGGTCCGGCAGGTAGAGCGTGGCGTAGCCCATCGACTCGAGCGCCCGTGCGCGTTCTCGCCACTGTTTGGCGCTGTGAGCTCGGTGCTCCTGGACGCCGAATCGGAAAGAGCGACTCCCGGTCATGGCTCAAGGCGATTGTCTCAGCGTTCGCGTGCACATCGCGTGTTAAGGGCGTTGACCTTCGACCCCGAGCGCGACAAAGCTTGGCTTGGTGCGGCGCATACCCGAAATTGGCGCACCCGGAGGACAGTCCATGAAGCGATCTCTCTACATAGCTGTTCTGGCAGCCACTGTCGGTCTTGGGATGTGGAGTGGCAGCGAGGCGATCGCCTTGGCCTCAACTCCCGACCCCGCCCCGCCAGGGGTGCCGCTGGGCACGACGTCGTGTCAACCCGCCAAGATCCATGCATTCCAGACCGGCCAAAAAGTCGGGCTCACGCTGGCCGAAGCTCGAAGCTGCTGGCCAAGAGCGACGGTCTCAGAGAATGGCGTCATGACGCAACCGGGTGAATACGTCATTCGTCACGGGTTCGGCTGGGTCCATGCCGGATTCAGCGTCGGAGCGCTCATCGTCGCCGGCCGCACTCAGTCGAGCCGGGACGCACTCGCTTATGCCTGCGGGACACAGCTCGGCTACTACCTCAAGAGTTGGGAACAGTGGGCGACATATGTGGCGTTCACCACCGGCAACACTGTCAGCTACTGCAACTCAGCCTGGAACAACTGGAAGAATCCAATTTGCTCAGGCTTCGGCGCCTGTCAGCCACCGCAAATGGGAGTGATCGGAAACTACACCCAGCAGGTGAATCCGTGGTACAACCAGCTCGTGATCTACATCGGGGCCATGAGTGAGACCTTCTATTGCCGACACTACCTGTCGAGCACGCTCGCCCGGTCAGCCTGGTGTGACTGAGATGCAGCATCTGATCGTCATCGCCGAACTACTCCTTGCGGCAGGAATTGTCGTTGGGATCTACTGGCGGATCAGCTCCGCAAGGCGAGGCGACAAGAGACCTTAATTGCGGCTCGGCGCCCTGACGCCAAAGAGGAACGGGTAGCGGTTGCTCACCTGACCCACCGTTCTCCCGTCGGCGATGACCGCCAGCACAGCTTTGTAACTCTGCTCAGTCACGCATCTCCCTCATGGCCGGCGAGTGTCGCGCAGGTACCGAAGTAGATGTAGCGAACCAGCCGAAGGTCTGGAGCGCAGGAGTCGAAGGCGTATTGTCGCCTAACAGCCGAACTTGCACATCCTGGTGGTGCCGAGGGCCAGATTTGAACTGGCGACACCTTGATTTTCAGTCAAGTGCTCTACCAAGCTGAGCTACCTCGGCACGGCCGATGATTCTATCGGCGGGGCGGCTTCGGCCGGTGGTTGGCTCGCTACCGACTTCCTCGCGCTACCGCCGCATCGTACCGAAGTCGTACATGGCCGGCGGCGGCGTCGCGGGAGGCTTGCCCAGCTCCAGGACGATGTTCTCGAAGTTCTTCAACGCCACCGACCTGGGGTCGCCGTCGAAAGCCCTTCCATTGACGAGCACCTTGAGCGGTTCGTTTACTCCGAGAGCGCCGCTTGCATCGAGCGGCTGCCCCCAGACCGAAAAGATCTGTCCCAACGCGTAGGGCTGACCGACCTGGGTGAAAACATGGATGACGCCGCTGGTGTCGTGCGTATGGATCCATGCAAAGCAGCTCCCCGTCAGGATGAATCCGTCCGCGGCGGCGCCCCACGGCCGGCCGACGCCGATGCCCGCCGGCACCGTCACCTGGCTGCCATCGCGAAGAACCTGTACGTGAACATGGAAGTGATTCACGGGGAGGTCCTCGCCCAGACATGGGACACCGTCGACGACCTGGCCCTTGTGCACTTCTCGAACGGTCGTGCTCACGTGATCGCTGCGCGATCCTGATGTCTCTGAAGCGGAACCGCAGCCCGGGCTCAGGAGCAAGGTGACGACGACCGCTAAAAGGAAGCGCACCTCACTGAAGGCTCATGTCAATCTCGGCCTGGCCCCACGATGAAGTGGCTGTGTTGGCGATCACCACAAATCGGACCGGGCCAGGCAGGTTCATCGGGACGTCAATCGAGGCGCGGCCGGTCGAATCTGTGGACAAGCCGGAGAGCCAAACGTTCGACTGCCCGGGGTAGTTGCCCGACGCAAACCCGGCAACGTCAGGTGGTCCTCCGCCGCACATGCCGCCACCCCAGGTGCCGATGCTCACAAGAGAGCTCGACCCGTTGGTGGCCAATCGGTTCGGCGTCAGGAAGGCGGCGGCAATCGAGGCCTGGTCGACGAGCACATTGGAGCTCATGCGCGCTTCGTAGCCGTCCGCCAGAAGTTTCGCGGCAACGGGCGCGCCGGCGCTATCGACCACCGTGATGGTCACGTGTGCGATCTGGCCTTTGGCGTACGTTGGCTGGTCTGGCGTTACCGTCACCTTGAGCAGCCGGTTCGAGTTGCTGATGTAAACGGGCAGGTCTTCGGTGAAGTACATGCCGTTGCGGATATGGGTAAACACGAC
>DASXSD010000165.1:0-12812 GCA_036506195.1 Candidatus Dormiibacterota bacterium | reverse complement strand
ACCTCACGCCAGATCGCCGGCTACCTGGGCATTCCGTATGAGGAGATGGAGTGGCGGTGCGCGGGTATCAACCACAACGCCTGGTTCACGAAGCTCGAGCGCAACGGGCAAGACCTCTATCCACGCCTTTGCGAACTGGCCCGCATGCCGGATATCTACGAGCAGGATCCGGTGCGTTTCGAGGTCATGCTCTACCTCGGGGCCTTTGTGACCGAGTCAAGCGGCCACTTCTCCGAGTACGTGCCCTATTTTCGCAAACGGCCCGACCTCGTCAAGAAGTACACCCGGGCGGGCTACCTGGGCGAAAGTGGCTTCTACGCCAACAACTGGCCGCGCTGGCGCCGCGAGAACGACGAGTCGATCGCGTCGATGCTGCGGGGCGACAAGCCAATCCCGCGCCGGCGCGGCCATGAGTACGGTGCGGACATCATCGAGGCGGTGGAGGGCGGGCGTGCCGCCTCGATCCACGGCAACGTCCGCAACCAACGCTGGATCGACAACCTGCCTGCCGGCTGCGTCGAGGTCGAGTGCGATGTCGATCGGAGCGGCATCCATCCGTGCCAGTTCGGACCCTTGCCCGAGCAGCTTGCCGCGCTGAACCGCGCGCACATGGCCGTGCACGAGCTGGTCGTCGATGCCCTGCTGAAGCGCGACCGCTCCCAGGCCAAGTACGCGCTCATGCTCGACCCGCTGACCGCCGCCGTCTGCTCGCCCGAGGAGATCGACCGGCTTTTCGAGGAGATGTGGGTCGCGGAGAGAGAGAGCCTGGGCGCCTTCGACTAGTCCAGGTCGCCCGTCAGCAGGTCCCAGAACGCCTCCTGCGCCGGGCCGCCGCGTGCAGGCCGGCGGACGGCGGTGATCGAACGGACGATGGGCGGCGCCGCCAGGCTCTTCAGGATCCCCCTGCGTATGTCGTCGATCACCGCGCGTTTGGGCAGCGCCGCGAAACCCAGTCCGGCGATGGTAAGCGCGCGCACGTACTCGAGATGTCCGAGGTTCATCGTCTCCATCCGGTCGTACGGCTCCCCGATCATCTCGCGGACGTTGCGCTCGGCCGAGAACTCGGGACCTCGCCGCAGGTAGCGGTGCTTGGCCAGCATGCTCGGCGTGATCCGGCGGAGGTGGGCGAGGGGATGGTCGCGATGGGCGACCAGGATCAGCTCGTCAGGCGAGAGCTCGACGCTGGTCAGGGCGGGGTCGGGATCACCCTCGACCAGGGCGCAATCGAGCGAGCCCGCCAGCACCTTGGCGTTGAGCTCAGCAGTCGGCGCGACCGCCACGTAGAGCCTGACCGCGGGGTGGCGCCGGGCGAACTCCGCAAGGTGCGGGGGCAGGTAGTAGGAGGCGCAGGTCGGGCTCGCCCCCACGTGGAGCGAACCCTCCTCCAGCTCGCGCGCCGCCTTGGCGGTGTCGTCCATGACCTCCACAGCGCGGAGGGCGGCGCGGCACGACTCCGCCAGGGAGCGTCCCGCGTCGGTCAGGCGCACCCGCCGTCCGCTGCGTTCCAGGAGCTGGAGGCCGACCGCCTGTTCGAAGTGATGGAGCTGTTGGGTGACCGCCGCCTGGGTCAGAAAGAGGGCCGCGGCAGCCCGCGAGACGTGCTCGGTTTCCGCCACGGCTGCGAACGAGCGGATCTGTTCGAGGGTGAACGCCGGCTTGCGCACCGGGATATATTAGCTTCGCTTATCAATTTGATCACAAACTGTTGACACGACTGTGGTGAATGAAAGCCGACGTCGAGCGTGGAGCGAAGTACCGTGCAGCACGCGCTCTCGAGACCCCGAAAGGAGGTGGATGGATTGGCAAGCCAGCTCAACCGCCGGCAACGCGGGCAGGGCATGGTGGGTGGTGGTGCCGGCCCGCGCCTCCATCCATTGCTCGATAGTTACGTTCGTGCCCCAGCCATGGTGGCGAAGCGCCGTCTTTTATGAGGTCTACGTCCGCAGCTTCGCCGACTCGAATGACGACGGGATTGGCGACCTGGCGGGCGTCACCTCCCGGCTCGACTACATCAGGGACCTGGGCGTCGACGCGATCTGGCTGACCCCGTTCTACCCCTCGCCGCAGAAGGACCACGGATACGACGTCGCCGACTACTTCCGCGTGAACCCCGAGTACGGCACGCTCAGGGACTTCGACCGTCTGGTCGTGCGCGCACACGAGCTGCGGCTGAAGGTGCTGGTGGACATCGTTCCCAACCACACGTCCGACCAGCACCGATGGTTCCAGGCCGCGATCAAATCGCCTCGAAGCGCGATGCGCCGGCGGTACCACTTCGCCGATCCCAACCCGGACGGCTCGCCGCCCAACAACTGGACCTCGACGTTCGGCGGGCCGGCGTGGTCGCCTGAGCCCAACGGGAAGCAGTGGTACCTGCACCTGTTCGCGCCGGAGCAGCCCGACCTGAACTGGTATCACCCCGCTGTGCAGAAGGAGTTCGAGCGCATCTTGAAGTTCTGGCTCGACCGTGGGGCGGATGGCTTTCGCATCGATGTCGCCTCGGCGCTCTTCAAGCGCCGCGACCTTGCCGACCGGCCGCTGGTCGCGGACCGGATCACCGGCGGGCCGCGCCTCGACTGGGCTTTCGGCATCATCGACCAGCCGCAGCTGAAAGACGTCTACCGGCGGTGGCGTCAGATCGCCGACAGGTACGAGCCGCCGCGAGTCCTGGTGGGCGAGATCTTCGGGGCGCGGCGGCAGTCCATGTACGTGCTTCCTGACCAGCTGAACATGGCAATCGCGATCATCCATCAGCGCTGGGACGCGGTCCTGTGGAGAAAGTCGATCGACGAAAGCCGAAGGGCGCTCCGGGATCCTGGAATCGAGCCGACGTGGAGCCTCACCAACCACGACGCGACCCGGCCGGTCACGCGGCTTGGAGGCGGGGAGCTGGGGCGCACGAGGGTGCGCGCCGCGCTGCTGCTTCTCCTCGGCCTACCGGGGCAGGTGATCCTCTACCAGGGCGAGGAACTGGGGCTGGAAGAGGCGAATGTGCCCGAGAGCGCACGCCAGGACCCGATCTTCCTTCGCAGCCAGGGCCGGGAGCGCGGGCGGGACGGCTGCCGGGTCCCGATCCCGTGGCACCGCGGGCGGCCAAACGCGGGCTTCTCGAAATCAGCCCCGTGGCTGCCGGTGCCGCCTGGCTGGGACCGCCTGGCGGTGGATGCACAGGCCGGCGATGGTGGGTCGATGCTCGGCCAATTCCGGCGCACGCTCGCGGCGCGGCGCCGGATCGCCAGGCGGTTGCCGCACCGGCTCGAGTGGCGTCCAGCACCACGGGGCGTACTTGCCTACTCCCGGCGTCCGCTCACGGTGGTGTGCAACTTCGGGGACCGGCCAGCACGCCTACCCGTCAACGGCAGGCTACTCCTGGCAAGCCATCCGCTGGTCGGTCTACGCTCGGGGGCGCTGCGCCTTCCTCCGAACTCGGCAGCCTGGGTTCTGGAATAAGGCCGCCTGCCTGTCTCCGGTAGCCAGGCGGGTGCCGCAGTGCCGCTTTGGGCCTGCAACCGTCCTTAACCTCGGCTCCGAAACCAGACTGTAAAGTTCATTCCGTGGCCATCGGAGCCCGCCCCGAGCCCGAGTCCTCACCCGTCCTCTCGCTCCCCAGTTCCCGCTACATCAACCGCGAGCTTTCCCGGCTCGACTTCGATGAACGGGTCCTGGCGATGGCGGAGGATCCGAAGCTGCCCATCCTCGAGCGGGTTCGGTTCCTCTCCATCTTCAGCCAGAACCTGGACGACTTCTTCCAGGTCCGGGTCGCGGGCCTCAAGGAACAGGTCCTGGCGGCCGTCGCGGCTGCGTCCCCCGACGGGCTGTCGCCGGTTGAACAGCTGAAGGCGATCCGCACTCGGGTCGAGGGGCTGATCCAGCGCCAGGTCGGGATCTACAGAAGTGAGATCCTGCCCGGGCTGGCGCAGTCCGGGATCACGCTGGTGCGCAGCGACGAAGCCGGCCGCAAGGAGCTGACCCAGCTCCACACGGTTTTCCGCGAGCAGATCTTCCCCGTGCTCACGCCCCTGGCGCACGACCCCGGGCATCCCTTCCCATACATCTCCCACCTATCGCTGAACCTCGCCGTGATGGTCCGTGACCCTCAGCGCAAACAGCAGTTGTTTGCACGCGTCAAGGTGCCGCCCGTGCTGCCGCGCTTCATCGCGCTCGTCGAAGGCGAGCGGTACATGCCGCTCGAGGACGTGATCGCGCAACACCTCCCAGCCCTGTTCCCAGGCATGGAGATCGTCAGCCACTACCCGTTCCGGGTCACGCGCGACGGCGACCTGGACGACGTCGACAGCGACGCCGAGGACCTGCTGGCCGCAATCCAGACCGAGCTTCGGAGGCGCCGGCGTCACGCGCGCGTGGTCCGGCTGGAAGTCGACCCGCGAATGACGGGCGAGGTGCTCGAGCTTCTGACCCGTGAGCTGGAGCTCCAGGCTGCCGACGTGTATCAGATCGACGGATTGCTCGACATGGGCAGCCTGCATGTGCTTACTCAACTTGACCGTCCGGATCTCAAAGAAGAGGTCTGGACGCCGACGACGCAGCCGCGACTGCGTGGTGTCGGCGCCGAGGCGCCCGACCTGTTCGCGGTCCTGCGCGCGGGGGACGTGCTCGCGCATCACCCATACGACTCCTTCGCGACATCGGTCGAGGCCTTGATCGACCAGGCCGCCGGCGATCCTGATGTGCTCGCGATCAAGCAGACGCTCTACCGCACATCGGGTCCCGCGAGCCCGATCGTCCGCGCGCTGATCCGCGCGGCCGAGCGCGGCAAGCAGGTCGTGGCGCTGGTGGAGATCAAAGCGCGCGGCGACGAGCAGGCAAACATCGGCTGGGCGAGGGCCCTCGAAGAGGCGAACGTACACGTCGTATACGGCCTCCTCGGCCTCAAGACGCACGCCAAGGTGACGCTGATCGTCAAGCGCGAAGGGAGCCACATCCAGCACTACCTCCACGTCGGCACCGGCAACTACAACCCGAACACCGCCCGTGGTTACGAGGACGTGAGCCTGTTGTCGGCAGACTCCGACCTCGGCGCAGACGTCACGGAGCTCTTCAACCTGCTCACCGGTTACAGCCGGCAGAGCCGCTACCGCAAGCTCCTGGTCGCGCCGACGAACCTTCGCGCGGCGATCACGCAGCTGATCGAGCGGGAGTCCGTCGTCGGCGGCCGGATCATCATCAAGGTCAACAACCTGATCGACCAGGAGATCATCGACGCGCTGTACGCCGCCTCGCAGGGCGGCGCGCAGGTCGACCTGCTCGTGCGCAGCATGTGCTCGTTGCGCCCTGGCGTGCCCGGCCTCTCCGACCGGATTCGCGTGCGCTCGATCGTCGGCCAGTTCCTCGAGCACTCGCGCGTCTTTTGCTTCGGCAACGGTGGAAGGCCCGAGTACTACCTCGGATCCTCGGACCTGATGCCGCGCAACCTCGACCGCCGCGTCGAGGCGGTCGTGCCGGTCAGCGATCCGAAGCTCCGCCACCGTCTGCAGCAGATCCTCGACATCTCGCTCGCGGACGACGTGCTGGCGTGGGAGCTTGGCGCCGACGCCTCCTGGACGCGTGTGCCCACGGTGCGCGGTCTCAACTCGCACCACCGCTTCAAGGAGCTGGCGCGCGAAAGCGCGCATGGCGATGGGGTCAGCGGCGTAACGCATGCTTGAAAGAGAGGTGAAGCTCGGGGCGGGCCCCGCGTTCCACCTCCCGGACCTCGCCGGAGCCATCGAGGGCGTTGCCGCCGCGCCGCCGGAGACGGTGCGCCTGGAGACTGTCTACTTCGACACTCCAGACCTGCGGCTCGCACGTTGGGGCGTCTCCTTGCGGCGCCGGGCCGGCGAGGGATGGACGCTCAAGCTCTCGTCGCCACCATCGACTCCGGGAAAGCCTGCTGCTGTGCTGGAGCGCGACGAGATCACGTTCCATGGCGGCCAGAAGCCGCCGGCCGCCGCCCTCGGAGTCGTGCGCGCCTACGTCCGACGCTCCGAGCTCGTGCCTGTGGCGCGGCTTTCGACCGTGCGCAGGCGCGTGCGTCTCGTCGACGGGAGCGGGGCCCGAGTCGCGGAGGTCGTCGACGACGAGGTGTCGGTCCGCGACGGTCGTCGGGTGGCCGCGCGCTTCCGCGAGATCGAGGTCGAAGTCACGAGCGAAAACGGCGCAGAGGGAATCATCGCGCCGCTGGTCACGCGGCTCCGAGTTGCTGGCGCCGGGGCCCCGGATCCAACCCCCAAGCACATCCGCGCCCTGGGTCCGCGCGCCATCGAGCCTCCAGAGGTGGCCCCCGAGCCGCTGCTCCCCGCGGCGCCTGCGATAGACGTCATCCGGTACAACCTCGCCGAATCGGTGGCCGGCCTGCTTCGCCACGATCCCCTGGTCAGGACCGGGCGCGACCCCGAGGCGGTTCACCAGGCTCGGGTCGCCACCCGCAAGCTGCGCTCGAACCTGCGGACGTTCGGACCATTGCTGGACGTCGAGTGGACGGAACCGCTCCGATCCGAGCTCGGCTGGCTTGCGACCGGGCTTGGCGCCGTGCGCGATCGCGAGGTGCTGCTCGACCGGCTTCGTGATCGCGCGAAGTCGCTGCCGTCGACCGACACCCGGTCGGGTGCTGCGCTGCTGCGTCTGCTGGAGGTCGAGATAGACGAGCTGCGAGCGAACCTCGCGGTCGACCTCGACTCACGACGCTACGTCGACCTGGTCGAGCGCCTGGTCGAAGCGGCGCATTCGCCGGTGACGCTTCCGGACGCTGAGCAGCCGGCGTCCATGGTGCTGCCCGCGCTCGCCACCACGCCGTGGCGCCGGCTGCGTTCGGCAGTGCGCCAGCTGCACGTCACGCCGTCGGACCCGGAGCTGCACCGGATCCGCATCCTCGCCAAGCGAGCGCGCTACGCGGCCGAGGCGGTGGCGCCAGTGGCTGGCGCTGACGCGGCGGCTTTCGGAAAGGCCGCGGCCAGGTTGCAGACCGTGCTCGGCGAGCACCAGGACAGCGTCACCGCGCAGGCCTGGCTGCGGGCCGCGAAGGTAAGCGGCCGCCGCGCTTTCGTCGCGGGGGAGCTAATCGCGCTGGAGCGGATCGCGGCCAACGAGGCTCGCGTCGCGTGGCCCGGGGTCTGGGAGTCTCTCGACCGCAGGAAGCTGCGCGACTGGATGCCCTAAGTGGCCGTGCGCACTTTCTATGTGGTGCGGCACGCCAAGGCAGGGAGTCGCGGCCACTGGACCGGCGACGATCGCAAGCGTCCCCTCAGCAAGAAGGGTGTGAAGCAAGCCGAAGAGCTCGTCGAGGTCTTGCAGAAGTTCCCGATCAAGACGATCTTCTCGAGCCCGTACGTGCGGTGTGTGCAGACCGTGGAGCCGCTCGCGCGAGCGAGCCGGATCGCCATCAAGCCGACGAGCTCGCTCGCCGAGGGTCGGGGCGTCAGCGGGCTCGCGGAGTTCTTCGGCGATCCCAAGCTCGAGGGGGCAGTGCTGAGCACACACGGTGACATCGTGTGGGAGCTGGTCGAGGACCTGGTCAACCGCCACGTGATCAGAGCTGGCGATGGGGGGTTTGAGAAGGGCTCGACCTGGGTGCTCGACGTCGACGGCCATGAGCCGGTGAAGGCGCGATACCTACCCGCCCCTTGATCGAAGCGCTGCGGCGCGAGATGGCGGCCGCGGCCGATCCCCAGCGCGCGCTCGGCATGCAGGCTTACATGAAGTCGACGATGCCCTACTACGGCATCAATCTGCCCGGCGTGCGCGCGATCTGCCGCGCCGTGTTCGACGGCGAGCGGATGGACTGCGAAGAGTGGCGGGCGACGATCCTCGAGCTATGGCGCCGCGCGCAGAAGCGAGAGGAACGCTACGCAGCGGCCTACCTGCTGAACCTCGAGCGCCACGCCCCCTGCCTGAAGCCTGCCTCGATGCCGATGCTCGAAGAGATGATCGTCACCGGGGCGTGGTGGGACCACGTCGACGAGCTGGCGATGGTCGTCGGCGAGCTGCTGCGCCGGTATCCGAAGCAGATCCGCCCGTTGATGCGAAAGTGGAGCACCGACCCAGACCCCTGGAAACGGCGCGTGTCGATCATCTGCCAGCTCAGGTTCAAGCGCGAGACCGACCTCGATCTCCTTTACTCGAACATCGAGCCGAACCTGGCTGACCGCGACTTTTTCATCCGCAAGGCGATCGGCTGGGCGCTGCGCCAGTACGCCTGGACAGACCCTCGGGAGGTCGCGCGCTACGTGCGTGCCAACGAGTCTCGGCTGAGCGGTCTGAGCCGGCGCGAGGCCCTTAAAAACATCGGTTAGCCTTGAGCCGATGACCGTGACGCTGCGCGGCCCAGGCCTGACAGAGGATCAGGTCGTTGCAGTCGCGCGTCATGGTGAAAAGGTCGCCCTCGCCGCGTCCGCGCGCCAGAAGATGGATCGCAGCCGGGCCCGCGTCGAGCGCGCCGCGAGCTCGCGCGACCCCGTCTACGGGGTCTCGACGGGGTTCGGCGCCCTGGCCGGGACGCGCGTCGCCCCGCTTCGGCAGCCGGAGCTGCAGATCGCGCTGATTCGCTCGCACGCGGCCGGGGTCGGGCCCCCGGTAGAGGAGGAGGTCGTTCGCGCGACGATGCTGCTTCGCGCACGCACGCTCGCGATGGGCATGTCAGGCGTGCGGCCGTTGCTGGCGGACGCCTTGATCGCGATGCTGAACGCCGGCATCACCCCGCTGGTGCCCCGGTACGGCTCCGTCGGATGCAGCGGCGACCTTGCGCCACTCGCGCACATCGGCCTTGGCCTGGTCGGCGAGGGCGAGGTGATGGGCGCGCAGGGAGAGCGCAGACCGGCGGCCCAGGCGCTGCGGTCGGCGAAGCTGAAGCCGGTCAAGCTCGAGACCAAAGAAGGCCTCGCCTTGATCAATGGAACCGATGGCATGCTTGGGATGCTGGTCCTCGCCTGCGCTGACGCCGAGCGGCTGTTCAAGACCGCGGACGTGACCGCGGCCATGTCGGCGGAGGCGCTGCTCGGCACCGACCGCGCTTTCCAGGCGCACCTCCACGAGGTCCGCCCGCATGCAGGTCAGGTGGCGAGCGCCGCCAACCTTGCACGCCTGATGCGGGGCTCGCAGATCGTGACCTCGCACCGCCACTCGCAGCACGCGGTGCAGGATTCCTACTCGGTGCGGTGCAGCCCTCAGGTCGCGGGGGCCGCGCGCGACACGCTCGAATTCGCGCGGCGGACCGCCGAGGTTGAGCTGTCGTCAACCATCGACAACCCCATCGTGCTGGAGAGCGGCGAGGTGGAGTCGAACGGCAACTTCCACGGCGAGCCCCTCGCCTTCGCCGCCGACTTCCTGGCCATCGCGGCCGCCGAGGTGGGCTCGATCGCGGAGCGCCGCGTCGACCGCCTCCTCGACCCGCATCGCTCCCAGGGCCTGCCGCCCTTCCTGGCCGAGGAGCCGGGGGTGAACTCCGGCCTCATGGTCGCCCAGTACACGGCCGCCGCCCTGGTCGCGGAGAACCGCCGCCTCGCGGCGCCGGCCAGCGTCGACTCGGTACCGACGTCGGGCATGCAGGAGGACCACGTTTCGATGGGCTGGGGGGCCGCTCTGAAGCTGCGTACGGTGCTCGACAACCTCGCGCACATCCTTGCGGTCGAGCTGTGCGCCGCGGCGCGCGCCCAGGAGCTGCGCCGCCCGTTGGAGCCCTCGCCCGCGACCGGCGCCGTGCGCGACCTCCTGCGCAAGCAGGTCAAGGGCGTGGGCCCTGACCGCGTGCTCGCCCCGGAGCTCGCCGCCGCGGAAGAGCTCATCCGGTCCGGTGCCGTCATCGAGGCGGCCGAAGCCGCCGCTGGGCCGCTGCGGTGAGCCCCACCATCCGCGCGCCGCGTGGGGCCCAGATCACCTGCCGGGGCTGGCCACAGGAAGCGGCGATGCGGATGCTGATGAACAACCTGGACCCCGAGGTCGCCGAGCGTCCGGAGGACCTCGTCGTCTACGGGGGTACCGGCAAGGCGGCCCGCTCGTGGGAGGCGTTCGACGCCATCGTCCGCGAGCTCAAGAGCCTGGGCGGGGAGCAGACGCTGCTCGTCCAGTCCGGAAAGCCCGTCGGCGTGTTCGACACGCACGAGTGGGCGCCCAGGGTGCTCATCTCCAACTCGATGCTGGTGCCCGAGTGGGCGACCTGGGACGAGTTCCGCCGCCTCGAGGCCCTCGGCCTGACCATGTACGGCCAGATGACCGCGGGCTCGTGGATCTACATCGGGACCCAGGGCATCCTCCAGGGGACCTACGAGACCTTCGCCGCCATCGCCCGCAAGCGCTTCAACAACTCCCTTGCCGGCACGATCACGCTGACCGCGGGCCTCGGCGGGATGGGGGGCGCGCAGCCGCTGGCCGTGGCGCTCAACGGCGGGGTGGCGATCTGCGTCGAGGTCGACCCCGAGCGGATTCAGCGCCGGCTGGACCACCGCTACCTGGACGTCCGCGCCGACAACCTCGAGCACGCGCTGCGTCTCGCGACAGAGGCCAAGAAAGCCAGGCGCCCGCTGTCGATAGGGCTGCTCGGCAACGCGGCGGACATCGTGCCCGAGCTCGCGGCGCGGCAGTTCGACGTCGACATCGTCACCGACCAGACGCCGGCGCACGACCCGCTCAGCTATGTTCCCGCCGGGCTTACGCCCGAGGACGCGGCCGAGCTTCGTCTCGACGAGCCGGGCACATATATCAGACGCGCGCGAGAGAGCATGGCGAGCCACGTCGACGCGATGGTGACGTTCTTCGACCGCGGGTCGGAAGTCTTCGACTACGGGAACAGCCTGCGCGCCGAGGCAAGGCTTGGTGGCAGCACACGCGCCTTCGACTACCCCGGATTCGTCCCCGCATACATCCGGCCGCTGTTCTGCGAGGGCAAGGGACCGTTCCGGTGGGTCGCCCTCTCCGGTGACCCCGCGGACATCGCCGCCACCGACAGCGCGATCATCGACGAGTTCGCTGAAGACCCCGGCCTCGTCAGGTGGATCGAAGCGGCCGGCGAGCGCGTCGCCTTCCAGGGCCTGCCGGCGCGCATATGCTGGCTCGGCTACGGCCAGCGCGCGCGGGCCGGGCGGCGATTCAACGAGCTCGTGCGCACAGGCAAGGTCAAGGCGCCGATCGTGATCGGCCGCGACCACCTCGACTCAGGCTCGGTGGCCTCCCCGTACCGGGAGACGGAAGGGATGCTCGACGGCTCTGACGCCATCGCCGACTGGCCGATCCTGAACGCCCTGCTCAACACCTCCAGCGGCGCCTCCTGGGTGAGCGTGCATCACGGCGGCGGCGTCGGCATCGGTCGCTCGATCCACGCGGGTATGGTCGTGGTCGCGGACGGCACCGAGCTTGCCGCGCGCAAGCTCGAGCGGGTGCTCACCAACGACCCAGGGACCGGCGTCATCCGCCACGCCGACGCTGGCTACGAGCGCGCGCTCGAGATCGCCAGCGAGCGCGGCGTCCGCATCCCCATGCGCGATTGAAGGGTTCGGGAAAGTGGCATGCCGAGCAGGCCTGGCTCGGCCACCGCGCCGAGAACGTGCTGATCGAGGTCGGCGATGGGCGGATCACCAGGGTCGAGGAGGACGTCTTCGCGCCGACCGACGCGGTGGCCCTGAAAGGCTGGACGATCCCCGGCCTCGCCAACGTCCACAGCCATGCGTTCCAGCGCCTGCTCCGCGGTGAGGTCGAGTCGGGTGGCGGCAACTTCTGGGAGTGGCGCGAGCGTATGTATCGCTACACCGACTGGCTGCCGGCCGACTACTTCAAACACGCTAGCCTGGTCTTCCGCGAGATGCTCGAGGCCGGCATCACCGCGGTGGGCGAGTTCCACTACCTTCACGGCCACGGGAATGAGCTCGGCGAGGCGCTGATCGACGCTGCGCGCGAGGAGGGGATCCGGATCACGCTCATCGACGCGTGCTACCTGCGCGGCGGCCTCGACGGCGCGCCTCTCGACACCGACCAGCTGACCTTCTCAGACGGTGATGCCGACGCCTGGGCGCGACGTGTCGACGACCTCTCGGACGATGACGGCGTCCGCATCGGGGCGGCCATCCACAGCGTGCGCGCGGTCGATCCCGAGTCGATGCGAGTGGTCGCCACGTACGCGCGCGAGCGCGGCATGCCTTTGCACATCCACCTCGCTGAGCAGATCGCCGAGGTGGAGCAGTGCATGCGAGTCGAGCACTGCTCCCCGACCGAGTTGCTCGAGCGCGAAGGCATACTCGGGTCTGACCTGACCGCCGTCCACGCGATCCACGTCAACGATCACGACATCTCGGTGCTCGCCCAGAACCAGGTCACGGTCTGCGCCTGCCCGACGACCGAGCGCGACCTGGGCGACGGCGTGGGAATGTTGCGCGCGCTGGCGGCCGCAGGTTGCCCCATCAGCGTGGGCAGCGACTCGAATGCCGTGATCGACATGCTCGAGGAGGCGCGCGCGCTGGAGCTCGACGAACGCCGCGCCACCGGCCGGCGCATCCTTCATCAGCCTGAAGAGCTGCTCCGCGCCGCGACCGTAAACGGAATGCGCGCGCTGGGCTGGGAGGCGGGCGAGCTCAAACCCGGGATGCTTGCCGACTTCGTGACGCTCGAGCAGCCGCGCTCGCTGTGGCGTGAGCTCAACCCGTCATACCTCGTCTACGGCTTCACCGGCCACGACGTGACGAACGTGGTCGTGGGTGGCAACACCGTGGTCTCGGCATGAAGCGCCTGCGCAACATCGGGCGGCTGTTCACCGGCACGCCCGCGGGCGTGATCGAGCACGCCGCGGTGATCATGGACGGCGAAGAGATCGCGTGGTGCGGCAAGAGCGGAGA
>DASXSD010000164.1:0-28550 GCA_036506195.1 Candidatus Dormiibacterota bacterium | reverse complement strand
GGTGGAACCGGTCGCGGATGGCGGCCTGCAGCTCGCGCAGCAGCTTTTCGCGTCGCGGCGTGCGCTGGCAATAGACCGTCAGGGCCGCGTAGTCGCCTTTGCGCGCTGACTTGAGATGGCGCAGCAGCCGCTTGCTGAAGTCGCTCGCGCCGGTGCTCACTGTATTCTCCACGCCCGGGAGTTGGCCGGTCGAGTGCAGGAAGCGCGGGCCAACGCCCAGCGTGGTCGCCAGGTGGAACCGGTCGCGGATGGCGGCCTGCAGCTCGCGCAGCAGCTTTTCGCGTCGCGGCGTGCGCTGGCAGTAGACCGTCAGGGCCACGTAGTCACCCTTGCGCGCCGACTTGAGATGGCGCAGCAGCCGCGTGCTGAAGTCGCGCACGCCGGTGCTGACGGTGTTCTCCACGCCCGGCAGTTGGCCGGTAGACTGGTGCTCGCCGAGCAAGCGGACGGTGTTGTCCTTCGACTCCTGCACGTTGGGCTGGTCGAACGCGTCGATGCCCAGGATGGAGCCCGCGATCGCGGTCGCGATCTCCCAGCGCAGGAACTCACCGCCCAGGTCCAGCTTGTCGCGCAAGGTCAGGGTCACGACCGGCTGACCCGCCTTCTCCAGCGCCTGCACCGAGCGATTCGGCGGATCGGCGTCCATCCGGATGTAGACGAACAGGCGGTCATCGCCATAGACGGCGGGCTTGCCAACCGGCTCACCCTCGATCGGCACGATTCCCTTGCCTTCCTTCCCTGTGCTCTCGGCGATCAGCTGCTCGACCCAGTAGCCGAAGGTGGCGACTTTGGGCGATGCGATGAGTGTCACCTTGTTGCGTCCCTGAGTCGCGAGCCGTCCTATTACGCCGCCAAGCCACAGACCAGGATTGCTCTCCACGGGAACCGAGTCGGCGCAAGAGTGCTCCATCTCGACCGCCCGCTCGAGCAGCTCCTTGACGTCCAGCCCCAGCAGCGCGCCGGGCACCAGGCCGAAGTACGAGAGAGCGGAATACCGGCCGCCGATGTCAGGAGGATTCGAAAAGATCCAACGGAAGTTGTTGTCGCGCGCGAGCTTCTCGAGCGACGTGCCGGGGTCGGTGATCGCCGCGAACTGCTTGCCCTTGCGTTTGGTCTGCTCCCAGAAGTAGGCGAAGTGGGACAGGGTCTCGGTGGTCTCGCCCGACTTGGAGGCAACGACGAAGAGCGTGTCCGCGATGCGGATCCTGGAGCGGACACCGAGGATCGTGGCCGGATCCGTGGTGTCGAGCACGTGAAGCTTGGGGTGGCCCTTGACCGTCCCGAACGTGTTGCGAAGAACATCCGGGCACAGACTGGAGCCGCCCATGCCGAGCAGAACGACATCCGAGAACACGCGACCGTGAGTCGCGAGCTCGCGGAGCTCGCCTGACTTCTCGAGCATCTTCTCGGCCACGTCGAGCCAGCCCAGTCGGTCGCGGATCTCCTGGCGCTTGTTCGGATCGGCGCTCCACAGCGTCGAGTCCTTAGCCCACAGGCGGCGCGGAGCATCGTCCTTCTGGAGCTTGGCGAGCTGGACGTCGACCGACGGCTGGAGGCGACCGAGGCTGTGCCACTGCCGGGGTCCCTTTCCCGCCCGGATGTCTTTCGCCGCCTTGGTCAATGTCGCCAGGAGGCTCTCGAAGGATTTCGTGAACGCCTCCACGCCTTCGACCTCGAGCTCCTGGGTCACCTTGCCAAGGTCGACTCCGACTTCGGCGAGCTGCTTGAGCTGTCGCTTCGCCAGGTCGACGTTCTCGTCCAGGCTCCGCCGCACCTCGCCGTGCTCGCGAAACGCCGCGAGCGTGGCGGGCGGGATGGTGTCGACCGTGTCGGGACCGATCAGCTCCTCGACGTAGTAGGTGTCGGGGTAGCGAGGGTCTTTGGTCGAGGTGCTCGCCCACAGGCAGCGCTGCGTCCGTGCGCCGGCTTTTCTCAGCCTCTCCCAGCGTGGGCCGCTGAAGAGCTCCTGGAACCGCTCGTAGGCCATCTTCGAGTTTGCAATGGCGGCTTTGCCATAGAGGCGCTCGAGCGATTCCTTCTGCCGCGGATCTGCAGTCGCGTTGATCTTCTCGCCGAGGAGCTTGTCGACCTTGGTGTCGACCCGGCTCACGAAAAAGCTGGCCACGCTCGCGACCTTGCTCAGGTCGCCACCCCTGCCGTGCAGCGACTCGAGGCCCGAGAGGTACGCGTCGACGACCTCGCTGTAGCGGTCGACGGAGAAGATCAATGTGACGTTGATGTTGTGGCCTTTCCCGATCTGGTCCTCGATCGCGGGCAGGCCTTCTTTCGTCGCCGGGATCTTGACCATCACGTTTGGCCGGTGGCATCGGTCGTGAAGCTCTTCCGCCCAGCGAATCGTCTGACGCGTGTTGTTGGCAACCGTGGGCGAGACCTCGATGCTGACGAATCCGTCCCTTGCCTTGGTCTTGTCGTAGACAGGCCGGAAGGTGTCGGCAGCGGCCTGGATGTCCTCGACCATGAGCTCCCAGAGCATGTCGGGCGGTCGCGTCTTCTGGCGGACCAGGCGCACCATCGCCTCGTCGTAGTCGGTCGAGCCGCTGACTGCCTTCTCGAATATGGTCGGGTTCGACGTCACGCCGGTGATGCCCTCGTCGCGAAGCCGGGCCAGCTCGCCGGACGTGATGAGCTGGCGGCGGATGTTGTCCAGCCAGAGCGACTGGCCTGTCTCGCGCAGCTCCTTGATCGATGTCGACTTGCGGGGCGCGGTCGCGGTCGCCATTTACTTGGTCTGCACCAGCTTGGAGGCGGCCGCGACGATGTGCCGGCTCGAGATGCCGGCGGCGTTCATGAGCTCCTCCGGCTTGCCGGACTCGGGAAGGTCCTTGACCGCAAGGTGGGCGAAGTGGGCCGGCGGATCAGCCGCCAGCGCCTCGAGCACCGCCGCCCCCAGGCCTCCCTGCGGATAGTGGTCCTCGACCACAAGCAAACGTCCCTTCGTCACGCGCGCTGCCTCTCGCAGCGTGCGGGCGTCGACTGGCTTCACCGAGTAGAGGTCGATCACACGCGCGGGGATCTTCTTGGCGGCGAGGGTGTCGGCAGCGGCGAGGCAGTTGTGCAGCGTCACCCCGGCCCCGATCAGCGTCACCTTGTCCTTTGGGCTCTGCCTGAGGACCTTGGACCCGCCGACCTTGAACACCTCGTTGGCGCCGTAAAGAGTCGGATAGGCGCCCCGCGTCGTGCGCATGAACACGATGCCCGGCGTGTCTGCCATCAGCCGGACGAGCTTGGCGGTCTGGTTCGGATCCGACGGGTAGAGCACGGTCGAGCCCTGGATCGCCCGCATCGACGCGAGGTCCTCGAGCGCCATCTGCGAGGGGCCGTCCTGGCCGATCTCGACGCCGGCGTGTGATCCGCAGAGCTTGATGTTCGCCTGAGAGATCGCGGCCATGCGGATGAAGTCGTAGGCGCGGCTGAAAAAAGCGGCGAAGGTCGAAGCGAACGGTTTGTAGCCGCGGACGCTCATGCCGACCGCAGTGGCGACGAGCTGCTGCTCCGAGATCCACATCTCGAAGAAACGGTCAGGCTGGGCCTTGGCGAACTCGTCCGCGTGTGTGGAGTTGGACACCTCTCCGTCCATCGCCACCACCTCCGGGATCGCGGCGAGCGCGACCAGGGCGTCGCCGTAGGCCTTTCGGGTGGCGACCTTGTCCTCCTTCTTGTAGGTCGGTAGGACCGGCTCTGAGACCAGCCCAGGCCGCTTCGGCGCGGCCGGCCCGCGGTCGGGCTTCTGGGTCTTGACCTTGAGGTTCCTGATGCCGCCTAGCTCCTTGATGGCGCGCTCTGCCATGTCCGGGGGCAGCGCCTTGCCGTGCCAGCCATCCTTGTTCTCGATCTCCGAGAAGCCCTTGCCCTTGACCGTCTTGGCGATGATCACGGTGGGCTTGTCGGTGTTGGACAGGGCTTCGCCGAAGACTCGGTCGATGGCGGCGACGTCGTGGCCATCGACCACGATCGGGTAGCCGCCGAAAGCCTCCACGCGCCGCCGGTAGGTGTCCAGGTGCCAGCCGAACTCGGTCTCGCCGCGCTGACCGAGCCTGTTGATGTCCCAGATCGCGGTCAAGTTGCCCAGTTTGTAATGCGCGGCCTTGTCGAGAGCCTCCCAGATCGAGCCTTCGGCCAGCTCGGAGTCGCCGCACAGCACCCAGACGTGGAATGGCAGCTTGTCCAGATACTGACCGGCGAGCGCGACGCCGACCCCGATCGGCAGGCCCTGTCCTAGGGAGCCGGTCGCCACGTCGACCCACGGGATCGCCGGCGTCGGATGGCCCTGCAGCCGCGAGCCGAACCTGCGGAAGGTCATCATCTCGGCATCTGTGATCGCCCCCACCGCCTTGAACATCGCGTAGCAGAGCGGCGAGGCGTGGCCCTTGGAATAGATCAGGTGGTCGTTGTTCGGGTCTTTGGGTTTGCTCCAGTCGTACTGGAGATACCGGCCGAGGAGGACGGCGATCAGGTCCGCCGCCGACATCGAGGACGTCGGGTGGCCGGAGCCGGCCGCCGTGCTGCAGCGGATGGAGTCCACCCGGAGCTGCTGGCCCAGCTGGCGAGCGAACTCGAGATCAGTGGTCGCAAGCGTCTCGGTGACCGCCATGGCGCTCCTTGGCACGAGGTGCAGAGAATCCCGTCGCCGGGTGGTGGCGTCGACTGCGATTAGAAGTTTATCGACCGCCGACTTGAGAGCCGGCGAGTCTCTCGACTTCCGCGACCATCCCGTCCAGGATCTTCAGGCCGGAGTCCCAGAAGCCTGGGTCGGTGATGTCCATGCCGATGCGCGTGACGAGCTCGTCGGGTCGGGTCGATCCCCCGGCCGCGAGGAACTCCAGGTAGTCGTCGACGAATGACTGCCCCTGCTCCAGGTAGCGGTGGTAGACCGACAGGGCCAGCAGGTTGCCGAAGGCGTATGCGTAGACGTAGCCCGGGGTGTGCAGGAAGTGGCCGACGTAGCTCCACCAGACCTTGTGCTCGTCGGTCAGGGTCAACGCATCGCCGAACATGGCCTGCAGCTTCTCCTGGAAGATGTCGCTCAGCTGCTCCACGGACAGCTCGCCCTCGCTGCGACGGGCCGTATGGCTCGCGTCTTCGTACCGGTTGAAGGCCACCTGGCGGAACACCGTCGAGAAAGCGTCCTCGCACTGGTTGCAGAGCATGGCCAGGCGGATCTTGGGGTCTTTCTCCTCGGCCATGATCCGGTCGAAGGTCAGTGCCTCCCCGAACACCGAGGCCGTCTCCGCCAAGGTCAGCGGAGGGTGATAGTCGAACACGTGCTGCTTGGACGCGAGCCGGTCATGGAGCCCGTGTCCGAGCTCGTGGGCGAGCGTGAGCGCATCGCGCAGCTTGCCGGTGAAGTTCATGAGCACGTACGGGTGGTGGTGCGGGGTCACGGGCATGCAGTAAGCGCCCCCCGCCTTGCCGCGCACGACGGGCGCGTCGATCCAGCGCTTGTCGAAGAACTCCTCGACCAGCTTTCCCGCGCGCAGAGAAAAACGCGTGTACGAGCCGAGAACCAGATCCTTCGTCTCGTCCCAGGTGAGGTCGCGGCTCACCTGGCTGACCGGGGCGTAGCGATCCCACTCGTGGAGCTCGTCGACGTTCAGGAGCTTGCGCTTGACGCGGTAGTAGCGGATGCAGACGTCGTAGCGGCCGGTCACAGCGTCGACCAGCGCCTGCACGGCGTCGTCTGAGGTTTCGTTGGCCAGGTTGCGCGCGCTGATCCATGTCGGGAAGCGGCGGAGCCGATCGTCGATTGCCTTGTCCTGGAGGATCACGTTGAAGATGTAGCCGCGAGTCCGGACGTCGCCAGTCAGCGCCTGGGTCACGGCGGCGCTGGCCTTTCGCCGCACGGCGCGGTCCGGTTCCCGCAGCAGGTTCAAAGCTTCGTCGAGGGCAAGGTCCTTGCCATCGACGTCGACGCGTATCCGCGCGCAAAGCTCTTCGAACAGCCGCACCCAGGCCGCGCTTCCGACGGGACTGAAATCGGTCAGGACGCGCTCCTCCGGCTCGGACAGCTGGTGCGGGCGGAACTTGCGCGCCTCTTCAACCGTGTGTCGGTACTTGGCCGCCTCCTGGTGTGCGTAGAGCTCCGCTGCTTGCTCGTCGGTGGTCTGGGCCAGCTCGAGGGCGAAGAACACCATGTGGCTGCCACGTTCGGCGCTCGCCTCGCGGACGCGTGCCAGCAAGCGGCCCGCCGCGGGGTCTTGCGTGTCCTGGCTGTGCAGCATGTATGCGTAGACCTCGGGCTTGGCCGCCGTCTCCTCGTAGTCGCCGAGCTCGCGCATCATGTCCGCGAACGCCGCCGGCTCGAGCGTCGCGACCTTGCCCTTGTATTTCGCCTCGAACGCCTGCGCGCGCTCGAGCTGCTGCTGCAGCGAGGCCTCGATCTCGGGGTCGTCGGGCGACGCGAACAGGTCGCTGAGATTCCAGCGAACGTCTTCGGCGCCCGTGGTTTTCAGGGCTTTGGCCATTGACAGCTCAGGATATTCGGTCAATCCCCACGAAATCAGAGCCTACGGCGTGACTTCGCGGGGACCCCTCGGGCCAGGTCGCGCACCCGGCCCCGGTCGGGCCAGCGTCCCGCGTACGCGCCCTCGTTGACGGCGTCCGTCAACTCGCCAAGCAGCGTTGAGTGCATAGCCTGCTCGTACTCGTTGGGCGTTTCCGGCGGCGCCCGCCTCCGGCGCATACGGCGCTGCACCCTCTCGTAGAGACGGAGCAGCTCGTTCTCGCCCGGCGCCGCCTTCCTCCGAGGGCTCCACACCCGCCGGCGCAGCCACGCGTAGAAGAGCACCGCCACGATGGCGATTGCGATCGCCGGCGGTATGACCGCCAACGCCCCGAGGGAGCCGAGGGCCGCCGCGGGGGCGCCGAGGGTCAGGTGCGGGATCAGACGGGCGATGCCGCCGGCCGCCCAATGGTCGGGAAAGCGGGTCGCGGCCAACGGGTTGACGCCAGGGGTGGGATCCACCGGCACCCACCCGTGCCCGGCAAAGAAGACCTCGACCCACGCGTGGGCGTCCCGCTCGCGGACGACGGCCTGGTTCAACACCGGGTCGTAGTCCCCGGTGGCGTAACCGGTCGCGAGCCGGGCCGGGATGCCGAGGCTGCGGAGCATCAGTGTCTCGGCCGTCGCGAACTGCTCGCAGTAGCCGGTTTTGACGTCGAAGAGAAACCAGTCGACGGGGTCACGCCCGCCAGGGACGCGGGGCAGGTCGAGCGTGTAGCGGAAGTTGCGCTGTAGGTAGGTGGTCAGCGCCATCACGACGTCGAAGGGATTGGTCGCCTCGGAGGCGACCTCATGCGCCAGCGCTCTTGCCCGGGTCGACAACCCGCCGGTGTCGAAGTACGCGGGGTTGGTGAGCGTTTCTCGACCTGTGGGCTCGTCGCCGCGAAGGATCTCGGGCGAGAGGTTGGGCAGGTAGGACACGACGCTGTACGTCTGCCCGGCGCGAAGCGCCGCCGGCGTGTGAAACGTGCCGTACGCGTCCTCGCGCAGCGCGGCGACTGGCGCGTAGAGGCTCTGGATCGGATACGCGGCGTTGATCACGCCGGGCATCGGCCGCAGGACGCGGAACGTCTGGACGAACGTGCCGAGGTTGTCGGGAGGGGGTGGCGGCATAAGGCGGGCGGGCACGTAAGGAGGCATCTCGCGATAGCCAGGGTTGGTCTTCGTCCACGCTCCGTCCCGATACAGGTCGAAGACCAGGCCGCGCCAGTAGGCGGGGGCGCCGGTCCGGACGTACATGACGGCTGAGTCGCCCAGACGACCGCGGAAGTGCAGGTCGACGCTGTTGGTCGCTCCCGTCGGGTCTCCCGCGAGCTGGACGAGAGGGAGGGCGGGGTTCTCGAGGCCGCCCTGGAAGCTGGTGAGGTTGGGGAACGAGATCACCAGGGGTGAGATGGGAACTCCGGACGGCTGTGGGACCGCGATGAACCAGCCCACCCCGCCCAGGAACGCGGCGACCAGCAAGATGGCGACCGCACGGGCCGGCGCCCGCAAGTCGGCGTCCATCCGCTTCAGGTGCGAGGAAACCCAGAACCCCACCAGGCACAGCGTCCAGGCCGCCAGCAGGAGGCCGAAGGTGTAGTCCCATGCGTAGACGGCCGCGAGATAGACGATGGCGAGGCTGATCCACAGGCTGGAGTAGCAGTTGCGACGCGTCTTCAGGTCGAAGCTGGTGACGGCGACGAGGAGGATCGCGAAGTTGGCTTGCGGGAGGACGCCTCCGAACAATGCCAGCGCCGAGTCGGCGATGACATAGAAAAGCGCTCCGAACACCATCGCGGCCAGAAAGGCCTGGCGCCAGAACTCGCGCTTGTGATTGCGCTCGCGATAGCTGACCGTGTGGCCGATCGCGGCGACGACAAGAGCCGCGGCGGGAATGACGTAGTCCTGCCCGTAGATGGCGATCGCCAGCAGGGCGACGCCAAAACCCGCGTAGACGAAAGCCCGGCCCTCCACCGAGTGCTCGATCGGCGAGGGCGGAAGCCGCAGCCAGCGCATCACAGGGGCCACTGCGTTCCGACCCGCTCGATCGGGAGCTCGGTGTCGATCTCGGCCTCGCCGACGACCCAGACCCGCCCCCTCCTCGCCCTCTCCGCCATTTCGAGCAGCTCGGCGTCATCGCTCGCGGTGATGACCACAAGCTCCTCCCCACCGTGTGGGGAGGTGGCGCCGAAGGCGCCGGAGGGGACGTCGGGATACCTCGCCAACTCCTCCCCACTTGCTGGGGAGGTGGCGGCGAAGCCGCCGGAGGGGACGTTGGGATATCTCGCCAACCACTCGAGCTGCGACCACATGTCCCTCGGTGCTTCACTTCGCTCGAGTCCAGGCGCGCCGATGACCACCCGTCCCCCTTCGCGGATGCAGTCCCACGCCTCGGAGGCGGCGATGCGCGCGATCTGGTCCGCCACGTCCTGGGTGGACGGCGATGGGTCGACCAGGATCGTCAGCGTCTCCAAGCCCGGCGGCTCGTACTCGCGGACGACCAGCTCGCCATGACGCGCGCTCGATCGCCAGTGGATCCTGCGCAGCGAATCGCCCGGTCGGTACTCGCGGATCCCGAACAGCTCGTTTCCAGAACCGGCTCGTGGGGCGGCCGCCGTCGCTTCGAGCTCGCGCGCCTGACGCCGGCCGGCGAGGGTGGCGAACCGCGGAAGCACGAGCGCCACTTCTGAGTCCGGCCTTGAGCGGAGGCCGCGAAAGAAACCCAGCGGGTCGCTGGTCCCGATCGACCAGGCCGTGGCGTTGACGGGCCCCCGTCTCACTCCGCAAATCACCTCGACCCGCGTCCAGCCCGAGGCCGGCACGAGGCCGGTGCCCAGCCTGATCTCCTTGCCCCCGGCCTGCCCGCTGACCCAGGCCGGACCCCTTGCGCCGCCGGAGCTCCGCAGTCGCACCGTCAGCTCGAGCGCGTCGCTCTCGAAGACCGGGGCCTGGTAGGGGCTCGTCCGAATCATCTGCTCCGGCAGCTCGTAGAGCGGGGACTCGGACCCGGGCCGGCTGCTCTCTACCCCGAGCTCAAGCCTCAGCCCCGCGCGATTCCACAGCGCGTAGAAACCCGCGGCGACGATCAACGCCAGCAGCCAGGCGGCGAGCAGAAAAAGCCAGGAGACCTCCGACGTCGCGCCGTACCACTCCAGGACGAGCCACAGCGCAACGGCGCCCACGACCCGCCAGGTCGGTCTCACGAGGAGTGTCTCGGGCCCCGAGATCCGACGCAGATTCGCGGCATCGGCGCCCGGAGCCAAGGAAAGGGTGGCGCGGCTAGGAGCGCAGCCAAAGCTGCGTGACGACGCAGCGCCGGGCCCCTTGACGCCGGCTTCAGCGCCGAAGGCGCCCGGGCGCCTAGGTCGCGAAGATGCGAGGAGCCTCGGGGTCGAGACACTCGGGCTTAGTGTTGTCGCAGCGGGGGAATGGGAAGCGCGGCCACGACCTCGTTCAGCATGTCGGCGGCCTTGCCGCGCCCGCGCATCCCCAGCCGGTGGGCGAGGACCGCGACCGCGAGCAGCTTGACGTCGTCGGGCAGCACGAAGTCGCGACCTTCGAACAGCGCCCAGGCCTGAGCCGACCGCTGCAGGTAAACGCCCGCGCGCATGCTCGCGGGCAGGATGACGTCGGGCCGCGCGCGTATCGCCTGCAAGAGAGCGACGATGTAGGTACGAATCGCGGGCGCCGCGACGACGCGCAGGCAGGCATCCTGGAGCTCGATCACCTCGCGGACGTCGATGACCGCGGTCAGCTCCGCGATCGGGTCACCGTGCTCGCGGCGGGCGAGGACCTCCATCGCCTCCGCGTCGGTCGGCGGGCCCATCTCGGCGGCCAGCACGAAGCGGTCGAGCTGCGACTCCGGCAGCGGATACGTGCCGTGAAACTCGGCGGGGTTCTGGGTGGCGACGACGAAAAAGGGGCGGTCCAGGGCGCGGGTGGTGCCCTCGACTGTGACCTGGCCCTCCCCCATCGCCTCAAGCAGCGCCGACTGAGTCCGCGGCGTGGCACGGTTGACCTCGTCCGCCAGCACGATGTTGGCGAAGATCGGTCCCTGGATGAACTCGAAGGTCAGGTCCTTCTGGTTGAAGACGCTCGAGCCTGTGATGTCCGAGGGCAGAAGGTCGGGAGTGCACTGGATCCGGCGGAACGTTCCCCCGACTGAGGTGGCGAGGGCACGCGCAAGCATGGTCTTGCCCGTGCCTGGGAGATCTTGCAGGAGGACATGGCCGCCGGAGACGAGACCCGCCAGGGCGAGCCGGACGACCCGGTCCTTGCCGACGATGACGCGGTGAATGTTTTTCTCGACCCGATCGAGAAGCTCGGCCGCCCTGCGCGGTTGGAGTTCCTGGGTGACCGACGCCATGCCGCCGACCAGTCTAGAGCCGGTTTTTCGCAATTCCCCCCCGTTAGGACAGCCGGCCGCTAAGGCGCCTTCGCCTACTGATTGCCCACCATTCGCGAGATCACCTCGCCGAGGTTCGGGCCGCCCTTCCCGAAGGGAACCGAGTGAACTCGATGGGCGAACACCATCTCCGCCACGTCGCTGACGTGGGTGACCCCCACCTCGTCGGCGCTGTCATAGGCCGCCTTGGCCTGGGCGGCGCGTGCGCAGACGAGGTCGGAGCGGTGCCCGTCGACCTCGAGCGCGATCGAGATCTGAGCGATCAGGCGCAGTATCTCGCGGGGCAGCGTGACCTCGGGAAAGGTCCCGATCGCCTCCGCGATCTGCGATTTCACCGCCTGCTCGGATTCGGCGTGCTGCTGGTAGAACAGGTTCGGGTCGTCCTCCCAGACGGCCCGCTTCTCGACGATGGAGACTCGCTGGTCGAGGTCGCGAATACCCTCCACGTCGACACACAGCCCGAACCGGTCGAGCAGCTGCGGCCGCAGCTCCCCCTCCTCAGGGTTCATGGTTCCGACGAGGATGAACCGGGACGGGTGCGACACCGAGACGCCCTCGCGCTCGACCGTGTTCACGCCCATCGCCGCCGCGTCGAGGAGGACGTCGACGATGTGGTCGTCGAGCAGGTTCACCTCGTCCACGTAAAGAATGTTGCGGTTCGCCTCCGCGAGCACCCCCGGCTCGAAGCGGCGCGAACCCTCCTTCAGAGCCGCCTCCAGGTCGATGGTGCCCACGACCCGGTCCTCCGACGCGTTGATGGGAAGCTCGACGACGCGCATCCGGCGCGTCGCCACCGGTAAGGCTCCGGCGACCGCCCGCTCGCGACAGTCGGCGCACCAGTCCTCGGGATCGTCGGGGTGGCATCCGAAGTGGCAGCCCTCGACGACCTCCTGGTCGGGCAGCAGGCGCGCGAGGGCGCGCACGGCCGTCGACTTGCCGGTCCCCTTCTCGCCCCGGATCAGGACCCCACCGATCGTCGGGTTGATCGCGTTCAGGACCAGGGCGAGCTTCATCTCGTCCTGGCCGACGATGGCGGTGAAGGGGTAGGAGTATCGGTCTAGCGCCATGGGCAGCTAGATGTTACCGACGGTCATTGGCAGGTCACCTTCGTCGGGTCAAAAGTGAAGGTCCAGCCGTAGTAGGCGGCCGCCAGCCGGTAACCGCTGACCTCCGTCAGGCGGGTCGCACCGTTGTGCGCGATGTCGTCGCACATCGCGGCCTGGGGCTGACCCTCGTTTGGATTCAAGCCGAGACTGAGGATGCTCGCGCTGATGTCCGAGTAGAACTTCCACGCGAGCACGTTGAGCGCGCCGCTGCGACAAAAAAGCGGCGTGGCGTTGCCGTCGGTCGTGGACGCGATCGGCTTGGAGCACAGCATCGCGACGGGAGGGTCCGTCGCCGGCGGCAGCACCTGCTGGGGGACGGGCATCTCGTCACTGGTTGGGCTTGGCGCGGGCGACGGTGACTGAACCGTCGGCGAAGGCGATTGCGGGGTCGCGCTGGCGGTGGGTGGCGATGAGGAGCAGGCAACCAGCGCGAGCGCCGCCACGATTGCAAAACGCAACCTAGCGACCGCGGCCCAGCTCCCGTTCGACCGCGGTCGCGATCTCGTCGCGCGATAGGTCATAGAGCCCGTAATAGTGCGCTCCCATGCGCTCCGCCAGGTCGGCGCAAGCGTTGATCGCGTAGGTCTGGTACATCGGGGCGACTCGCGCGAGGTGCTGCACCGACGGAAGGTGGCTGTAGTCGCGCGCGGAGTCGATGACCAGGGCGTCGATCTCCTCGGCATCGATCAACGCGGCGACCTTCTGCGCCTCGACCAGGGGTTCTTCCTTGAACATCGAGATGTTGCCGCGGCCGTCGCTGATCAGGACGAGCAGCGGCCGGATCGTGGGATCGCGAAGAAGCTCTGTTTTCACCACCTTGTATCCCGCCATCAACCCATGCGTGAGCGGCGTCGTCCCGCCGACCGAAAGCCGCTCCAGCCTGCGACGCGCGAGCGAGACGCTCGACGTCGGGCGGAGCACCACCTCGGCGGTGCGGTTTTTGAAGATGACCACGGCCACGCGGTCGCGGCGGACGTACGCGTCCTGGAGAAGGGAGAGGATCGCGCCCTTCGTGGCGGCCATCCGCTGCTCGGCATCCATCGACGCCGACGCGTCGACGACGAACACGATGAGGTTCCCGACCTTGCGCTCGCGGACCTTCTGCCGCAGGTCCTGGCGCTCCAGCATCAGGCGTTCGCCGTGGCGCCGGCCGCGCTCTTTCTGCATTGGTGCCGCGGCTCGCACCGTGGCATCGATGGCCAGGTCGCTCACCTTTTCCTTCGGCTCGGCGCGCACGTATCGACCGCGGCGGTCGGGCGTCTGGCTCGCCGCGCGCTTCCCTCCCTGCTTGCGAACGCGGCGCTGTCGCGGCAGGTCGATGCGTCGCAGGTTGAAAGTCTGCAGCGCCTCGGGAGCCGACTCCTGGCCGCTGGAGCCGCCGGCCGTGACACCGGTGTCCGTGCCGGCGGACTGCTGACCGGTCTCAGAGGCGTTGGCGCTTTGCTCGGCCGAGGCCTCCGAGGTGGCGTCGCTCTCCGAGGCCTGCGGCTCGGCTGTGTCCGACTCCGAAGGCTGCGAGCCCTCCTTGTCTTCCGCGTGCTCAGGAGTCGTCGGCTCGTCCTGGTCGCGGCGCAGCGGCTGCCGGGCGCGATGCGCGAGGGCCAGCGTCGCGGCGTCGTAGATGTCTTCGCGACTCGGCGCGGCGTGGCGCCGGTACGCGGCGAGAGCGCGCGCGGCGTGGTCGATGACGACATCCGCCCGGTGTCCGAGCACCTCGGCCTCGACACAGATAGAAGAGATAAGACGCGCGTGGGCCGAGGTCACCCGGACCTCCTTCACGCGGCCGATGGCCTCGGCCAGCGCGCGCGACAGGTTGCTGTCGGCCGCGGCGAACTCATTGGTGAACTCGTGGTCACCCCGCTTGAACGCGGCATCGCGCTCGGCGATGAGCACACGCTCGTCGGGGTCGCGGATGCCTTCGACGTCGACGCAGAGGCCGAAACGGTCGAGCAGCTGCGGGCGCAGCTCGCCTTCCTCAGGGTTCATGGTGCCGACGAGGATGAATCGGGAAGGGTGGCTGAAGGAGACGCCTTCGCGCTCGATGACGTTCACGCCCATCGCGGCGGCGTCGAGCAGCACGTCGACCAGGTGGTCGTCGAGGAGGTTGACCTCGTCGACGTAGAGGATGTTGCGATTCGCTTCGGCGAGCACCCCGGGCTCGAACTTCTTGGTCCCGGAGCGGAGTGCCGCCTCGATGTCGATGGTGCCGACGACGCGATCCTCGGAAGCGTTGATTGGCAGCTCGACCACCCGCATCCGCCGCTTGTGGTGCGGCAGACCGCCGTGCAACTTCAGCCGGGCCCGGCAGTCAGCGCACAGGGCTTCGAGGTCGGCGGGGTCGCAGCCGAAGTGGCACCCCTCGACCACGTCGTGCTCGGGCAGCAGGCGCGCCAGCGCCCGCACGGCCGTCGACTTTCCAGTGCCCTTTTCGCCCCGGATCAACACGCCGCCGATCGTCGGCACGATCGCGTTGAGGATCAGCGCCAGCTTCATCGACTCCTGGCCGACGATCGCGGTGAAGGGATAGGAATGACGGTCGAGCGTGATGCTCACTGACCAAAGCTTAGGCAGCTACGCCTGGGTCGGAACCAGCCCCTTGACCATCTCCTGCTCCTGCATCAGCTCCTGGGTCGTGACCCGGATCCGCTTCCATCCGTCGTCGTCATGCTGGAGATCCGGCACGACCTCCCACCTCTCGCCATCCGAGCGGATGGGAAAGCCGAACTGCAGGCCCTCGGGCACGCTGTACTCACCGTGGCTGACGACCGCCAGCGAGTGCCAGTCGCCCCAGGGCGTGGGGGTCCCGATGCTGATCACCGAATCGACCACCGCGTTGGCTGCCGAAGCCGCTGAGGACGCCCCGCGTGCCTCGATCACCGAGGCACCCCGCTTCTGGATCGTCTCCACGAACTTGCCCCTCAACCATCCGTGGTCCTGGATGACCTCCTCGACCGGCAAACCCGCGATGCGCGCGTTGTGGGCGTCGGGATACTGCGTCGTCGAGTGGTTGCCCCAGACGGCGAGGTTGGACACCGCGGCGACCGGCACCTTCGCTTTCTGCGCCAGCTGGGTTCTCGCCCGGTTCTCGTCCAGCCGCGTCATCGCAAACCAGCGCTCGGCCGCGATCTCCGGCGCATTCAGACGAGCGATGTAGCAGTTTGTGTTGCATGGATTGCCGACGACCAGGATCCGGACATCGCTCGCCGCCCCCTTCGCGATCGCCTTGCCCTGCGGCCCGAAGATGCCCCCGTTGACGGAGAGCAGGTCGGCGCGCTCCATGCCCTGCTTTCGGGGCGCGGCTCCCACGAGCAGGACCCAGTTCGCGCCCTCGAACGCCTCCTCGGGTTTGTGGGTCATGACCATGCCCGCCAGCAGCGGAAAGGCGCAGTCGTCGAGCTCCATGCCGACGCCTTCCAGCGATTTCATGGCCGGCTCGATCTCGAGCATCCGCAGGACCACCGGCTGCTCGGGGCCGAACATGTCGCCACGGGCGATCCGGAAGAGGAGCGCGTAGCCGATCTGGCCCGCGGCGCCCGTCACGGTCACCTGGATGGGCACTCGCCCGCCGCTCATACCAGGTGAATGCTAGCTAGCGCAGTGCGAAAACAGTGGGGGCGACGGCGAAGATCGCAACTGTGGCGGTTCCTGAGACGGTCATCAAGGCCAGTTGAAGGACGCGACGCCCCATGGGGGATGAAACGACCAGACGCAAGAAATGGTTATCCCCCGCCGCATGTGGTCGGTTGGCCGGCGGCAAGCGCCAGCACCATGCGGGCAAGCGTTATCGGGGCGACTGCCAAGAGCGCTACCGTGGCGATGGCTGCGACAACGAACAGGACGATTCGTCGCCCTATGCCGGTGAAACGCCGCCTCCGCGGCGCCGGTTACCGGAAGCCTTCCCCCTCCGGCTCGAACAGCTCGTCCTCGGCGAGGCGGCGGGCGAAGCAGAGAAAGCCCGTGTGGGCGACCATCCGGTGCGAGGGCCTCATGCTCCGTCCCCTCACAGTCCAGCCCCTTTGCAGCACCTCGATCGCCTCCAGCATGCCGAACCCCTTCGCCTCCCGCAGGCAGTCGAAGAAGCGCTGCACCTGGCTTACGTTCGGGCAGTGCGCGAACAGGATGCCGCCCGGCCGGAGCGCCGCCTTGGCCGCCGGCACGGCGTGCCACGGCTCCGCCAGGTCGAGGAGCACGCGGTCGAAATCACGCTCCTCGACGCCCAGGTACACGTCTCCGAGCTTGAGTGTCAGGTTGTCGGGAAGCGAACCGAGGGTCTCGACGATCCCCCTCTTCGCCGCCTCGAGGAACTCCTCCCTTGCCTCGTAGCTGACGACCTCGCCCCGGGGGCCGACTGCCCGGATGGCGGCGAGCGTCAGGGCCCCTGTCCCCGTACCCGCCTCCAGAACCCGA
Organism: Candidatus Dormiibacterota bacterium; assembly: GCA_036506195.1. Taxonomy (GTDB): domain Bacteria; phylum Chloroflexota; class Dormibacteria; order Dormibacterales; family Dormibacteraceae; genus 40CM-4-65-16. The sequence continues at coordinate 12,130 of DASXSD010000164.1, read as the reverse complement.
GCCCCCGGATGCAGGTCGGCCCCGATCAGGATCGCGCCCAGGTCCTTTGGGTAGATCGGCTGCGTCTGCCGCCGCCGGCCTGTGACCTGTTCGGCGAAGGTCGGCCGGACGGCGAGAAGACGCGCACCCAGCTGGGTCGTCACCACGACCCCTTCCGGGCGGCCGATCAGGTCGTCGTGAGCGATCAGGCCGGAGTGGATGGAGTGGCGGTCGCCGGCGCGCAGCCGGACGCGATGACGCCGCCCGACCTTGTCGACGAGCACGATGACCTCGCCGTCAGCAAAGGGCCTGCTCATCTGCCCGGCTTATGGGCCCGGATCAGAGCGTGCCAGTATGCGTGCCACAGCTTGCCGTCACGCCGTTCCGGGTGGAGCTGCGCGCGCGCCTCGCCCTCGGAGGACTCGATGATGCCCGCCAGCTCCTCGGCGAGCTCGGGGGCAACGGCCATGTTGCCCATCCACTCCTCGTAGTTCCAGTCGAGCTCGCGCGCATGCGCCGACTCGACGTCGAAGCCCGCCCGCTCGAGCTTGGCCACCCACTCGTCGGCCGTGAGCGAGCGCACGTGAGAGGGGTCGCGGCGCATCTCGACCTCGTGCAGCACGTCACGCGCCGGCAGCGGCGGGGCGCAGTCGACAAAGGCGGCGTCCCGGTCCGGCTTCAGGACCCGGTGCGCCTCGGCAAGAAATGCGTCGATGTCGGCAAAGTGATGCGGAGCCGCGCGAACCACATAGACATCGAACGTGTCGTCCTGGAACGGCAGGTGAGCCGCGTCGCCGATGACCCAGTCGACGTTCGTGATCGAGCGCTCGGCGGCGACCCGCCTGGCCTCGTTGAGCATCTCGCGTGTCAGGTCGAGGCCGACCACCCGGCGCACGTGCGGCGCCAGCGCAAACGCCGTGTTACCGGTGCCCGTCGCGACGTCCAGGGCCAGGTCTCCCGCCTTCGGCCGCGCCAGGTCGACCACCTCCTGGAGGCGCACCGAGGAAGCGTGGAAAGTGGACCGCGAGTAGTTGGCAGCGACGTTGCGGAAGCTGTCCCTGACGTCGCTCATGCGACGAGTCTAGGGACGGAAGTAGTCGTAGATCAGTTTGCCGCCGATCACGAAGAGAGCCAGCCCGGCGGCCGGCTTGAGCCAGGCGATCCGCTCGATCAGCAGGGAGCCGACGAACGTGAACGTGAAAAGGCACAGCGCAGCGAGGAGGACTCCGCCCGCCAGCACCACCACCCGCGTGTTCGAAGGCATCGTGCTCGCCACGGACGAGATCGCGAGTGCGTTGTCGAGCTGCAGCGCCACGTCGGTGAACGCGATCAGGGCGATGGACAGAAGGATCGTCCGGGTCATTGCTGCCTCCACTCGAAATCGGTTCCGAGTAGAGGTCTTGCCGCGGACCTTGGTCCGCCGCGGTCCCGGGCATCATTGCCGTGCTGACGGGAGGCGCGGGTCGGCTACTCCCCTCTACGAATCGCCGCGAGTATATGGTGTTGGCCGATGACGAAAGCGACCGCCCGGTGGACTGGCACCAAGGTGCTCTTCGACATCGAGGCGGAATCGGGTCACACCGCCCAGATCGACGAGTCGACGGGCTTCGGGGACGACGCGGCGATGCGGCCGACGGAGATGCTTCTCGGAGCGCTCGGCGGGTGCACGGGCCTGAACGCAGTGCTGCTTCTCAAGAAGTTCAAACAGCCGCTGCGGTCGCTGGAGGTGGAGGTCGAGGGCGATCGCCACGAGGAGTGGCCAAAGGCGTTCAAGCACATCCAGATCACCTTTCACTGCACGTGGGACGGCGACATCGACAAAAAGCTTGTCGACCAGGCGATCGACATGGCCTGCAACCGCTACTGCCCCATCCACGCCACCCTGTCCGACGGGGTGAAGATCGAGCACCGCCGCCAGGACCACCACTAGAAGACGAGGTGGGGACGCAGGCCGGATTCATTCCGGCCGTCACCAAGCGCCGCTCCCCAAACGCTGCCAGACGTCGCGTGCGACGGAGGGGGTACCGCGGGGGAGGCCTGCCTCCCCCGCGATAAAGATCGAGCACCGCCGCCAGGACCATCGCTAGGCGGCTTTTCTACAGACCAACCTAGAATTAACCCGTCCCCGCAAGCGGATCCCCACGAATTCGGAGGCTTCGCCTGGAATTCGAGGGGGCCCCTGAAGTAGGAGCCCAACGGAGAACTTGCTCGAGAGCTACGTCCCAGTTCTGATCTTCGTCCTGATCGTCCTCGGACTCCTCGGAGCGGTCGTCACCCTCAGCTTCGTCCTCGGCCCCGCCAAGCCCTACAGGAAGAAGCTCGCCCCCTACGAGTCGGGCATCATCCCCGACACCCCGGCCGTCCGCCGCCTGTCTGTGCGCTTTTACCTGACGGCGATGCTCTTCATCATCTTCGACGTCGAGGCGGTCTTCTTCTATCCCTGGGCTGTCCTGCTGAAGCAGCTCAAGTGGTTCGGGCTGATCGAGATGCTCGTCTTCATCGGCATCCTTCTCATCGCCCTGGCGCACATCTGGAAGAAGGGGGGCCTGGATTGGGAATAGAGGCGCTTGCCGAGTCCCTGGGCGAGAACATCCTCACGACGACCCTCGGCAAGCTCATCGGCTGGGGGCGCGGAAACTCGGTCTGGCCCGCGCAATTCGGTCTTGCTTGCTGCGCCATGGAGATGATCCATACCGCGACCGCGAGCGTGGACATCGCCCGTTTCGGCTCGGAGGCCATGCGCGCCTCACCGCGGCAGGCGGACCTGATGATCGTCTCCGGCCGGGTCTCCCAGAAGATGGCGCCGATCCTCCGCACCATCTACGACCAGATGCCTGAGCCGAAGTGGGTCATCTCTATGGGCGCCTGCGCTTCGACAGGCGGCGTATTCAACAACTACGCGCTGCTCCAGGGCGTCGACAAGGTCGTCCCGGTCGACGTCTACATCCCAGGCTGTCCGCCCCGGCCCGAGGACCTGCTGAACGCGTTGATGATCCTGCAGGAGCGAATCAAAGCCCAGGGGATCACACCCCGCCAGTGATTTCCGAGACGCTCGTCGTCGAGAAGGGCGTCAGCGCGGGCGACGCGTGGATCACAGTCGAGCCGGCCAACGCCCACGAAGCGCTGTCTGCGCTCAAAGACGAGGGATACCTACTCCTTGTCTTCCTCACCTGCGTTGATCACCTGGCCGACGCCTCCCGGGAGTGGCCGGCGCGCTACGAGATCGTCTACCAGCTGCGGAACATGAAGACGCGGGAGCAGCTGCGGGTGCGCGCCTTCGTCGACGGCGATCCGCCGCACATCGCCTCGGTGCACGACCTATTTCCGCCCGCCAACTGGGATGAGCGCGAGACCTATGACATGTTTGGCGTGATCTTCGACGGGCATCCCGACCTCACCCGAATCCTGATGCCCGACGACTGGGTCGGGCATCCGCTACGTCGCGACTACCCGGTCGGCGGCGAGGTGGTCGAGTTCTCCGAGGAGCACGAGACCTGGCAGACCGCCCCGGACAAGGCATGACCGACACGACCACGATCGGCCAGGGGATCACGGTCAGCAAGACCGGCGAGACGGGCGCGTTCGGGGGCGAGCTGCTGACCGTGAACTTCGGTCCGCACCATCCCTCGACGCACGGGGTGCTGCGCCTGATCGTCGACCTCGACGGCGAGCTGATCCGGCGCCTCAAACCGGTCATCGGCTATCTGCATACGGGCATCGAGAAGCAGGCCGAGGCCCTGCGCTGGCAGCAGGCCGTGGTCGTCACCGACCGCCATGACTACCTGTCCCCTCCCATCAACAACCTCGCCTACGCGCTGGCCGTCGAAAGGCTGTTGGGCATCGACGTTCCTCCGCGCGCCAAGGCGCTCCGCGTGATCATGTCCGAGCTGACGCGGCTGTCCTCCCATCTCGTCTGGCTGGGCACGAGTGGGATCGAGCTTGGCGCGATGTCGATGCTCATGTACTGCTTCCGCGAGCGGGACACGATCCTCGACATGAACGAGGAGATCTCCGGCTTCCGGATGCACACCTCGTACATCAGGCCCGGCGGCGTGATGGCCGACGCCACGCCTCGATTCTTCGAGATGCTCGAGGACTTCATCAACAAGATGCCCAGCCACATCGATGAGTACGAGGACCTGCTCACGATGAACCCGATCTGGCGGTCGCGGACGATCGGGATCGGCATCCTCCCGGCCGAGGACGCCAAAGTACTGGGCGCGACTGGCCCGATGCTGCGCGGGTCCGGGGTCAACTGGGACCTGCGGAAGAACATGCCCTACTCCGGCTACGAGACTTACGACTTCGAGGTCGCCACCTCCGACCTTTGCGACTGCTACGGGCGCTACCTGGTGCGCATCCAGGAGATGCGGGAGGCGATCAAGATCCTGCGCCAGGCACTCGACCGCCTGCCGGACGGGCCAGTCAACGCCGATGACCGTAAGATCCTCCCCCCTCCGCGCGAGGAGCTCGAAACGTCGATGGAGGCCGTGATCCACCACTTCAAGCTCTTCACCGAGGGCTACTCGGTGCCGCCCGGCGACGTCTACGTCGCGGTTGAGTCAGGGCGGGGCGAGAACGGCTGCTACGTGGTCAGTGACGGCACCCACAAGCCGCGCCGCGTGAAGTTCCGCGCCGCGTCCTTTGTCAACCTGCAGCCGCTGGAGCGGATGGCGATGAACCACATGATCGCCGACATGGTCGCCATCATCGGCACCGCCGACACCGTGCTCGGAGACGTCGACAGGTGAGCACGCTGTCGACTCACATCCTCGACGAGATCCGCGAGCTGCCGGCGAAGTTTCCACAGCCCCGGTCGGCGGTGATGCCGGCCCTCGACCTGGCGCAGGAGGAGCTCGGTCATCTCACGCCCGAAGCGATGAGCGAGGTCGCGGCCGCCCTGGAGCTCGACCCTGGCTACGTAGAAGGCGTGGCCACGTTCTACACCCTCTTCCACCTGACGCCGATCGGCAAGCACCGCTTCTACGTGTGCACCAACCTCAGCTGCATGCTCCGCGGCGCGGAGCAGATCGTGGACCACGTCAAGAAGTCGATCGGCGTGCGCGAGCCCGACGAGGTTTCCGCGGACGGGCTGTTCAGTTACGAGGAGGTCGAATGCCTCGGCGCCTGCGAGTACGCGCCGATGCTGCGCTTCGACCACCGCTTCCACTACGACTTGACGCCCGAGAAGGTCGACGAGCTGATCCTGGCGAGCAAGGAGGGACGGCCGGCCGCGGCGGCGGAAGCGCCCAAGCCCAAGCCGAAGCCCAAGCCTCGGACGCCACGCGCCCCACGCAAGAAGAAGGCCGATGCCTGAGCTCCGCGGTTCGCACGGCAACCAGAGGCACCACATCCTCACCCGCTGGTTCGGCACCGCCGACCTGCACAAGCTCGAGGTCTACACGAGCAAGGCCGGCGGTTACACCGCTCTGCGCAAGGCCATGCTCGACATGGCGCCGGCCGACATCACGGGCGAGGTCAAGTCGTCAGGCCTCCGCGGACGTGGCGGCGCCGGCTTCGCCACCGGGACCAAGTGGGGCTTCATCAACCGCGACGCTCCGGGCCCCAAGTACGTCGTCGTCAACGCCGACGAGTCCGAGCCCGGCACGTCCAAGGACCGCTACATCCTCGAGAACTCGCCGCACATGCTCGTGGAAGGCATACTGATCGCGGCTTACGCGGTCGGCGCCAACCAGGCCTGGGTCTACATCCGCGGCGAGTACGACGAACCGTACCGAATGCTCACCGAGGCGATCGAAGAAGCCCGCACGAAGGGTTACGTCGGGGCTAAGCCGTTCGGCAAGGACTTCCCGCTCGACATCCGCCTCTACCGCGGCCACGGTGCGTACATCTGCGGCGAGGAGACGGCGCTCCTCGAGTCCCTCGAGGGCAAACGAGCGCAGCCCCGCTCACGTCCTCCATTCCCCGCCGTCAAGGGCGCGTGGGGACGGCCGACGCTGCTGAACAACGTGGAGACGCTATCGACCGTGCCGTGGATCATCAACAACGGCGGCGCCGCTTATGCGAAATTCGGCACTGAGAAGTCGCCCGGCACGCGCCTGATGTCCGTCAGCGGCAACGTCAACAAACCCGGCGTTTACGAGGTCGAGCTCGGGCAGACCTTTCGCCACGTGATCATGGAGCTTGCCGGCGGCGTCGCCGACGGCCACGAGCTCAAGGTCTTCTGGCCGGGCGGCTCGTCGGCGCCAGTCTTGCCGGCGAGCATGCTCGACACCAAGACCGACATGGAGTCGCTGGCCGCTGCCCGCTCCATGGGCGGCTCAGGCGGCGTGATCGTGATGGACGACGAGCACTGCATCGTCCGCGCCGCGTATCGACTCCTCAAGTTCTATGCCCACGAGTCGTGTGGTAAGTGCACCCCGTGCCGGGTGGGCGGCGACTGGGCCGTGCGGACGTATGAGCGGATCCTCGCCAACGAGGGCTCGCAAGGCGAGATCGACACCCTGCTGCGGGTCTCCGACGGGCTCCAGAACGGCCGCTGCCTTTGCGGCCTCGGCGACTCCGCCGGCTGGGTCATCGACTCCACGTTCCGGCACTTCCGCGACGAGTACGAGGACCACGCCCTCAGGCACGAATGCAACGTCGGAGCCGTCGCCGCCAGTGCCTGACATCAACCTGACCATCGACGGTCACAAGATCACGGTCCCCGCCGGCACCCTGATCGTCGAAGCGGCCAAGACCGTCGGCATCGAGATCCCCGTCTTCTGCTACCACCACAAGCTCGACCCGGTCGGCGCCTGCCGGCTGTGCCTGGTCGACTTCACACCCGGGCCGCCGCGGCCGCAGACCGCGTGCACCACGCCCGTGTCGGAAGGGATGGTCGTGCGCACTCAGAGCGCCATGGCGGTCCAGGCCCGCGCCGACATCCTCGAGTTCGAGCTCGCCAATCACCCGCTCGACTGCCCGGTCTGCGACAAGGGCGGCGAGTGTCCGCTTCAGGACTTCACCTTCCGTCATGGATATCCGACGAGCCGCATCGACGGCCCGCGACTGCATTTCAAGAAGCCCATCCCGCTGTCGGACAAGATCGCGCTCGACCGCGAGCGGTGCGTGCTCTGCTATCGCTGCACGCGCTACTACGACGAGATCGCCTGGGAGCAGGAGCTGACGACCGACGAGCGTGGAGTCCAGTCGTTCATCACGAGTCAGTTCGACCAGCCCCTGCAGTCGATCTTCAGCGGCAACATCATCGACCTCTGCCCGGTCGGCGCACTCACGTCGCGCGTGTGGCGGTTCGAGTCGCGGCCGTGGGACATGACCCACACCGCGACGGTGTGCTCGAAGTGCTCGGTCGGCTGCAGCGTGACCCAGTGGCAGCGCCGTGGCCAGCTCGTGCGAGTCACCTCACACGAGAATGACGAGATCGACGAGGGCTGGATCTGCGACCGCGGCCGCTTCGACTACACCGACGTCAACGACCCATCCCGGCTGCGGACGCCGAGCATTCGAGGCGCCAGAGCGACCTGGTCGGACGGCATCATGGCGGTCGCGGAGGGCATCAAGGGCAAGGGCCCCAAGCTGGGCATCTCACTGGCGCAGGACATCACGAATGAGGAGGCGTTCCTCTTCCGCAAGCTGCTCGACGGCCCGCTGAAGGGCGCCCAAGTGAAGATGCACGGCCGAACCGCCATCCCAGCACCCGCAGGCCCGACCATGCGCATCAAAGAGATAGATGACGCGCGCGTGATCGTGGTCGTGGCTTCCGACCTCGAGAAAGATGTCCCAATCATCGACCTCCGGGTCAAGAAGGCCGTCAGCAAGCGAGGCGCGAGGCTCATCGTGGTCTATCCCGAGGGCGTCGACCTCGACCGCCACCCGAACACGGTCCACGTTCGCAACGAACGAGGCCAGGCGGCGGCGGCGGTCCGCAAGCTCGCCACCCACGAGCTGCTGAAGGACCCGGGAGGCCCGGTCGCCATCCTCTTCGGCGACGGTCACGGCAGCGAAGACATCGACGATCTGGCGAGCGCGTGCGGCGACCTGGCGGAGAAGGTCGGCGGCAAAGAGCTGCCGCTGTATCGCGCGACCAACGAGCGGGGCGCCCTCACCGCGGGCGTCGCAGGCTGGGACAAGCTCGACGGGGTCGAAGCGTTGTTGAGCTGGGGCCCGCCGCCGACCGCCGGTGTCCCGGCCTCGGCGAAGTTCGTGGCCGCCTGGGACCACCTGCCGCGCCCCGGCTACGAGGACGCTGTCGTCCTGCCCGCGACCACCTTCGCGGAGCGCCAGGGCAGCTACACGAACGTGGAGGGCACGGTTCAGTTTCTGCGCCCGCCGATCCCGGTCCGGGCGCCCCTCAAGGAAGGCTGGGAGGTCCTGGGCGAGCTGGCCGCCGCGCTCGGCCTGCGCCTCGACTATCCCGGCATCGGTCCGATCCAGCGCGAGATGGCGCTCGCCACGCCCGATCCCACGCCCGCGCCAATCCCCGTCCTCATCGGTCCGGCGCACCCATGAACGACCTCTACAACAACCCGATCGGTCATTGGGTCGTGGTCGTCGTCGCCATGGCGCTGCTGCTGTTCGTCGTCCTGACCGCGACCGCGTACACGGTCTGGTTCGAGCGCGTCGCCCTCGGGCGTATCCAGCGCCGGCCGGGGCCGAACCGCGTCGGCCCGTGGGGCCTGATGCAGCTCGCGGCGGACGGCGTGAAGCTCGCCTTCAAGGAGAGCTTCGTCCCCGCCTCGACCGACAAGGTGCTGTACGTGGTCGCGCCGGCAATCGCGGTGGCCGCGGCCTTCCTGGCCTGGGCTGTGATCCCAATCGGGCTCTGGTATGGCGTCCAGTACTGGATCGCCGACGTCAACGTCGGCATCCTGGTCGTCTTCGCCGTGAGCGCGCTGAACGTCTACGCGATCGTGATCGGCGGCTACGCGTCGAACAACAAGTACTCGCTGCTCGGCGGGCTGCGATCGGCCGCGCAGCTCATCAGCTACGAGATGGCGCTGGGCCTCGCGCTGGTGCCGACCTTCATGATCGTCGGCTCGCTGCGGCTTCGCGACATCGTCGAGTACACCGTGCACTGGGGCCCGTACGTCGGCCCCATCCCCTTGATCATCCTGACTCCGATCGGCTTCGTCATCTACCTGATCGCGGCGGTCGCGGAGACGAACCGGGCGCCCTTCGACCTGCCAGAGGCGGAGCAGGAGCTGATCGGCGGGTTCCTCACCGAGTACTCGGGCCTCAAGTTCGTCATGTACTACCTCGCCGAGTACGTAAACATGATCACGGTCTCGGCGCTCGCGGCCTTGCTCTTCTTCGGCGGCTGGTATCTGTGGGAGGTGCCGCCAGTCCTTGCCTTCCTCTTCAAGGTCATCCTGTTCCTCTACCTCTATATCTGGGTCCGCGGCACGTTTCCTCGGCTCCGCTACGACATGCTGATGCGGCTCGGCTGGAAGGTGCTGCTGCCGCTGGCGATGCTGAACGTGATCGTGACCGCGGTGATCCTGGTGGCGGTGAGTTAGATGTCAGACGAAAAGAAGGACGAAGCCAAAGACCAGAGCGTGGCCTCTGACGTCGGGGCGCTGTTGACCGGCCTCAAGACGACCCTTTCCGAGGCTTTCAAGCCGGTCGTGACGACGATGTACCCCGAGGACAAGAAGCCTCGGTCGGAGCGCTACCGGGGCCGCCACTACCTGCGTCGCTACGACAACGGCCTCGAGCGTTGCATCGGATGCGAGCTGTGCGCGGCCGCCTGCCCGGTGGGCTGCATCCTTGTCGTCGCCGCCGAAAACACGGAGGAGAACCGCGTCTCACCCGGTGAGCGATACGCAAAGACGTACGAGATCAACATGCTGCGGTGCATCTTCTGCGGCTACTGCGAGGAGGCTTGCCCCGTGCAGGCGATCGTGCTGGGACCGGAGTACGAGCTGTCGGACACGAGCCGAGAGAAGTTCATCTACACCAAGGAGAAGCTGCTCGAGCCCTTGCCTCCGGACGTGCAAGCGCGCCTGGATGGAAAGGAAAAGAAGTAGTTGGCGCTCGCCGTCTTCTTCGTCGCCGCTGCGATGGCAATTCTTGGCGGCATCGGGGTCGTCGCGTTCCACCAGCCGATCCGGTCCGTACTGAGCCTGGTGGTCGTGATGCTGGCGCTGTCGGTGATCTTCCTGCTGCTCAGCGCGCAGTTCGTCTTCGTGGTCCAGATCATCGTCTACGCGGGCGCGGTCATGGTCCTGTTCCTGTTCGTCATCGCGCTGCTCGGCCCGGCCCGCGTGCTCGCCCATGGGCGGCTTCGCTTCCAGACCTGGCTCTCTGGCCTGTTCGTGCTCGTGCTGCTTGGCCTGATGTGGAGCCTGCTTCAGGGCGTCCAGTACCGGCAGCCTGAGAAGGGAGACCTCTCGTTCTTCGGCACCGTGCAGTCGGTGGCGGCAGGCCTGTTCACGACGTACCTCTATCCGTTCGAGCTCACCTCAATCCTCCTCCTTGTCGCCGCCATCGGAGCGATCTACCTCAGCCGCAAGCGCATCGACGACATATGAGCACTCTGGACATCGGCGGCTCCCAGCTCGGCACGTCCTGGTTCCTCCTGCTCAGCGCGATCCTCTTCGTGCTCGGCGCGATCGGCGTCCTGGTGCGGCGCAACCCGCTTGTGATCCTGATCTCGATCGAGCTGATGCTCAACGCCGCCAACCTGGCCCTGGTCGCGTTTTCGCGTCAGCTGCTGAACATGGAAGGCCAGCTGTTCGCGCTGATGTCGATGACCGTCGCCGCGGCTGAGGCTGTGGTCGGGCTGGCGATTCTGGTCGACATCTTTCGAACTCGAGACGCCGAGGACATCGACGACCTCAGCGAGCTTCGCGGATGAACACTGGCCTCCTGATTCTCCTGCTCCTACTCTTCCCCGCTTTTGGCGCGATCCTGCTGGCCGGCCGCGGATGGCGGCTGCCCCGGATCTTCACGGTCATCATCGGGCCGGGGGTCGTGTGGACGTCTTTCCTGTGCACGCTGGCACTGTGGTTCGGCAAGACGAACGGCGACTACACCTACTACACGTGGATCAAGAGCGGATCGTTCGACGTGCCATTCGGGATCCTGATCGACAACCTGTCGATCTTCATGTGCTTCGTGATCACGGGTGTCGGCGGCCTGATCATCACTTACGCCGTCGGCTACATGGAGCACGAGGACGACCCGAGCTACGCCCGCTTCTTCTGCTACATGGACGTCTTCGTCTTCTCGATGCTGTTGCTCGTTCTGGCCGACAACTTCATCTTCCTGATCGTCGGCTGGGCGATGGTGGGCCTTAGCTCGTACCTGCTGATCGGCTTCTGGTACCAGCGCCACTCCGCTGTCGTCGCCGCACGCAAGGCGTTTGTGATGAACGTGATCGGCGACGTCGGCATGATCCTGGGCACCTTCGTCCTGTTCGTGAGCTATCACTCGACCACGTACGCGGGCGTCTTCAAAGCTCTCGGTCTGAACTGCCCCCGAGCTGGCAGCGGAATTCTCGCTGCCTGCGTAGCCCACGCGAACGACAGCGGCGGTCTCGAACTCGCCGCCTTCCTCCTTCTCGTCGGCGCGATCGCCAAGTCGGCCCAGCTGCCGCTTCACACCTGGCTCCCCGACGCCATGGAGGGTCCGACCCCTGTCAGCGCCCTCATCCACGCGGCGACCATGGTCACCGCGGGCGTCTACCTGGTCGGCCGGATGCACCCGATCTACGACGTCGCGCAGTACGCGCACGATGCCGTGGCGATCATCGGCGCGGTGACGGCGCTCTTCGCGGCCACGATCGCGATCGTCCAAGTCGACATCAAGCGCGTGCTCGCCTACTCGACCATGAGCCAGATCGGCTACATGTTCCTCGCGGTCGGCGTCGGCGCCTACGCCGCCGGCTTCTTCCACCTCCTCTCGCACGCGTTCTTCAAGGCCCTTCTCTTCATGGCAGCAGGCAACGTGATCCACGCCATGAAAGACGAGCAGGACATGCGCAGGTACGGCGGCCTGTGGGGTCAGATGCGGCCGACCTCGATCTCGTTCCTCGTCGGGTCCCTGTCGCTCGTCGGTGTCATCCCGTTCGTCGGCTTCTTCTCCAAGGAGCAGGTCCTCGGCCTCGCCTTCTCCAAGCCCAACGACGACATGGTCCACGTGCTGTGGGCCGTGGGCTTCGCCACCGCCCTGATCACCGGCTTCTACA
>DASXSD010000163.1:0-11236 GCA_036506195.1 Candidatus Dormiibacterota bacterium | reverse complement strand
CGGTCTCCAGGGTTCAGCTCGAGGCGCTTTCCGTCGCCCTCGAGCACGAACGTGATCGACCCGTCGACGCAGTAGAGGACCTTCTCGTAGCTGTGCGAGTGGGGCGCGTAGCGGTCCCCTGGTCCGTTCGACCACGAGTAGCATCCACTCGCCTCCGACCTGAGTCTGGACATGAGCTCTTCGAACGAGGCCATCAGGGGCGATTCTAAGATTGCTTCGGTGGCCCCTCGGAGCAGACCGCGCTTCCTCGCCGACTGCAACGTCGGCCGACTTGCGCGCTGGCTGCGCGCGCTTGGCTACGACGCCTCGTATCACGCTCGTATCGACGACTCCGAGCTGGTGCGCGAGGCCGCGGCCGAGGATCGGGTTCTCCTCACCCGCGATCGCGACCTGACCAAGCGGCGCGTCATCCAGACGGGGGTGGTGCGCGCGATCCTCATCCGCGACGACGATGTGACCAAACAGCTGCGCCAGGTGTTCGCCGAGCTCGGGCTCGAGCTGAAGGAAGCGCTGACGCGATGCATCGAGTGCAACTCGGAGCTTGTCTCGCGTGTGCCGGCGCTAGTCGCCGAGCGCGTTCCGCCTTACGTCAGGCGAACGCAGTCGCGTTACTCCGAGTGTCCGGATTGCGGCCGCATCTACTGGGCGGGTACCCACTGGCAGCGGATGCGCGAAGTCCTCCTCGGACTGTGAGAGACGTCCTTCGTCGCCTGGTGTCAGGCGAGATTACGGAGGACGAGGCGCTGTCCGAGCTGCGCCGGATCCAGCTGGAAGAGCTGGGTGGGCGGGCCAGGCTTGACCTCGGACGCTACATGCGACGCGGAATCCCCGAGGTCGTCCTGGCCGCGGGCAAATCGGCCTCCGAGGTCGCGCGCCTAGCGTTGGCGATGGCAGACAAACAGGGTCAGGGCCTGGTCAGCCGGATGGGCGAGACTCACCAGGTGGCCTTACGCGAGGCCGCCCTCAGGGCCGGCATGCAGATGGTCGGATACCACGCGTCGGCGCGCGTTACGCGAACTGGATTCGCACCCGAATTCGTGGATGCAAAGGTGGGCATCCTGACCGCCGGCACGTCGGACGTTGCGGTCGCCGACGAGGCACGAATGGTCGTCGAGGCGTGCGGACTGGCCGCGCGACTCGAGGCGGACCTCGGCGTCGCCGGACTGCACCGGTTCGTGGGTCCGCTTGCGGCCACCCTCGAGTGGGGAGCCGACGTGATCGTGGTGGCGGCGGGCATGGACGGTGTGCTGCCTGGTCTGGTGGCGGGGCTCGTCGACGTGCCGGTGATCGGGCTCCCGGTCTCGACCGGTTACGGCCGCGGAGGAGCGGGTGAGGCCGCGCTCGGGACGATGCTCCAGTCGTGCTCCACCGGGCTGACGGTTGTGAACATCGACAACGGTGTGGGCGCGGGTTCGGCCGCCGTGCTCATCGCGGGTCGCGCGGCTCAGGGCCGGCGGCGAGGACGAAGCACGGCGACGATCGCGAACGCAAGCGCGCCAACCAGCAACAGCCCGAACACCGCGCCGGCGGCCCCCCGCGAAAAGTCCGCTCCGCCAGGAACCGCGAACACGAGGCCGAAGGCCAGCGCTGCCACCAGGATCCCGACCAGCAGCCACGGAAAGCCGCGGCGCCGCCGCCCGTAGAAGAGCATCCAGAACGCGTTCGGCCGCTTCCTCGGTTCGTTCACAGGAGTGATGGCAGCTCCGCCAGCGAGGCGATGGTCGGCACGCCGTTGCGGGGCTCGTCCTCAGCATGCGCGGTGACGATCACGGCGCGCATTCCGACCGCCACAGGGCCCTCATAGTCCTCGCGGACGCGATCGCCCACGAACAACGTCCGCGCCGCATCCGTGCCAATCGCGTCGACCGCCAGCCGGTAGGCGTCGGGTGCCGGCTTGCGGCGCCCGATCTCGCTCGAGAACACCATCGCGTCGACGAGCTCGGTGATGCCGTTGCTCTTGACCTGCCGGCGCATCATCTCGGGCGGAAAGGGCGCGTTCGAGCAGATGCCGCGCTTGATCCCTCGCTCCCCGAGCCAGGACAGCACCCGCACCGCGTCGTGGTCGACTTCCACGGCGCGGTCCCAGCACTGCTGCTCTGCGTCGAGGATCTCGTGGAGTAGCGGGTCCGGGAGGCGCAGGCCGGCACGTTGCCAGGCGTCGCGGTAGACATCCATGTAGTCGACCTCGTCCTCGCTCATGCTGCCGATGTACTCCTCCAGGGGCAGGAGCACGTCTTCGAGGATCTTCTCGGCCTCGGGCGCCGGCACGCCGAGGGCCTCTTCGATCCGGGGCCGAAACTCGCGCAGGACGCGGAGCAGATCTTCCGTGGGGTAGGCAAACGTGACGAGTGTGCGGCCGTAGTCGAAGAGCACACCGTCGGTATCGGGCATGCGCATATCCTGAACGCCGTGGCGAAATCGAAGCGGCTCACGCACATCGACGAAAGGGGCGCCGCCCGGATGGTCGACGTCGCGGACAAAATCGCCACGGTGCGCGAAGCGACGGCGGAATGCTTCGTCCGCATGTCGGCCGAAACGGTGAACGCGGTACGCGAGGGCACCGCCAAGGGCGACGCCCTGCAGGTGGCGCGAGTGGCGGGGATCATGGCCGCGAAGAAGACCTCCGAGCTGATCCCGCTGTGCCACCCGCTCCCCCTGACGAGCGTGAGCGTGGACTTCGAGTACGTGACCGGTGGCGTGCGGATAATCGCCAGGGCGCGGGTCGTCGGCCAGACGGGTGTCGAGATGGAGGCGCTGACGGCGGCCGCGGTCGCGGGGCTGACCCTGATCGACATGACCAAGGGCGTCGAGCGCGGCGTGTACCTGGAGTCGGTACGCCTGCTCGCGAAGTCGGGAGGCCGCTCGGGCACCTGGAAGCGAGCGTGACCAACCGCGCTCACGTGATCACCGTGAGCGACGGTGTATCGGCCGGGACGCGGGAGGACGTCAGCGGGCCGGCCCTTAGCACGCTGCTGAGGAGCTCAGGCTTCGAGGTCTCGGGTCCCGAGGTAGTGCCCGACAAGCACGAGCGAATCTCCGACGCGATCGTCGCCGCGGTCGTCGGCGGCGCGGACTTCATCGTCACGACCGGAGGCACCGGTCTCGGTCCGCGTGACGTCACACCGCAGGCCACCTCGATGCTCATCGACTACGAGGTGCCGGGGCTTGGCGAGCTCATGCGGCGCGCGGGTGCGTCGAGCACGCCGATGTCGTCATTGTCACGCGGGCTCGCAGGCGTTCGCGGCCACACGCTCATCCTCAACGTCCCGGGGAGCATGAAGGGCGCGACAGAATCGCTCGAGGCGGTGTTGCCTGTCCTCGATCACGCCATCCAGCTCTTGCATGGCAACACCAAACACTAATGAGCCCGGCCCGCCGCTCCGGTCCGGCATCTGCGGCCTGGATGCGCCCGATACGTGTGTTGGCGCTTGCGCTCCGATCCTCACGCATCGTGCGGATGCGCTCCGGTTCGGTGCTCGCGCCGCCTTCGCCTCGGGCGCCCCAGACCGCATCTGCTCGGCCCGGCCAGTGAGGCCGGGCTCATGAACCTCAACGCGGACATTGGCGAAGGCGCCGACGAGGACGAGGCGATCCTCGCCAACGTTGACTCCGCCAACATCTGCTGCGGGGTGCACGCCGGCTCCCCGTCGCTGACCATCGCCACGGCAATGCGTTGCCGTGCCCTCGGCGTCGAGGTCGGGGCGCACCCCGGTTACGACGACCGGGCCGGCTTCGGGCGCGTCGAGCGCTCCATGACCGGCCCGGAGATCGAGGCGCTGATCGCGTTCCAGGTGGCAAGCCTCGCGGCGGTGACCGCGATCGCCTACGTCAAACCTCACGGCGCGCTGTACCACCGGTGCCAGCGCGACACGGCCGCCGCCGACGCCCTGGTCCGGGTCGCCCAGCGGCACGGGGTAGGTGTCCTGGGCCAGCCCGGCTTCGAGATCGTCGCCGCGGCGCACCGCGCCGGCGTGCCTGTCTTCCGGGAAGGCTTCGCCGACCGCCTCATGCTCCCCGACGGGAGCCTGGCCCCGCGCGGCCAGGCGGGTGCGCTGCTGAACCCCACCCTCGCCGCCCAGCAAGCGGTGAGCCTCGCCCAGTCAGGTCGCTACGACACGATCTGCGTCCACGGCGATTCCCCGGGCGCCGGGCAGGTCGCCTCCGCCGTGCGCGCCGCGTTGCGTGCGGGCGGCATCGAAACGGTGCCTCTGGCACGTTGAATCCCACCGGCGCGCTTGCGCTCAAGCTCGTCCTGACGCCTGTTCTGGTCGGGGCCGCGAGCCTCGCCGGTCGGAGATGGGGTTCCGCGGTCAGCGGCTGGCTGATCGGCATTCCGTTCACCTCGGCGCCCATCGCGCTGTTTCTCACCATCGAAGCCGGCCCGACGTTTGGCGCCCGAGCCGCCGTCGCGATCATGGCCGGCGCGCTCTCCCAGGCGGTCTTCTGCCTGTGGTATGCGTGGGCGGCGCAGCGCTTGGCGTGGAGCTCGTCGCTTCTCGCGGCCGCGCTTGGTTTCGGCGCCTCGACGCTGGTGCTCGAGCTGACGGGCCTGCCCTCCCCGTCGTTCCTGGTGGTCGTCATCGTGGCGCTGGTGGTCGCGCTCTTCCTGATGCCGGCACACGAGGGCGCACCGCCCGACCCGGCCGACTTTCCGCGCTGGGATCTTCCCGCGCGCATGGTCGTGGCCACGGCTTTTGTGCTGGCGCTCACCGCGGCCGCGCCAGTGCTCGGTCCGAGGCTCGCCGGCTTGCTCGCCCCGTTTCCTCTCTACGGCGCGGTGCTGGCGGCGTTCGCGCACCGCCTCCAGGGAGCCGGCGCCGCGGTCGGCGTCATGCGCGGATTGCTGCTGGGTCTGTTCGCGTTCTCGGCCTTCTTCGTGGTGCTGGCGACTCTTCTCGAGCACGACGTCGCCCTGGCCTTCGTCACCGCGATCGCGGTCGCCCTCGTGGTGCAGGGCATATCGCTGGCCGTCGGGCGCCGGCTGGGACTCGCATGAGCGTCGAGATCAAAGAGCTGAGCGAGCTCGAAGACCTCGAGCGATTGTCGGAGCTGTTCGCCCTGATCTGGGGCCGGACCGATGAGCCGCCGCTCGACACCGACATCCTCAAGGCGCTCGCGATCTCAGGCAACTACATCGCGGGCGCTTTCGAGGAGGGACGCCTGGTCGGCGGGCTGGTGGGTTGGCTGGGCCCGCGCGAAGAGCTGCACATGCACTCGCACATCCTCGGCGTGCTGCCGGACAGCGAGAAGAGAGGCGTGGGGTTCGAGCTCAAGCAGCATCAGCGCCGGTGGTGCCTCGCGCGCGGCGTCAACGTCATGGAGTGGACGACCGACCCACTGGTCCGCCGCAACGTCTATTTCAACCTGACGAAGCTGGGCGCGGAAGCGCCGCAGTACCTCGTCAACCTGTATGGACCGATGAAGGACGGCATCAACGCCGGTGAGGAATCGGACCGCCTGCTGATCCGCTGGCGCCTCGATTCCGAGCGCGCCGAGCGCGCGGCTGCCGGCACGCTCTTCGATCTCGACGCGGAAAAGCTTCGCGAGTGGAGCAGCGGCGTCATCCTTTCCGTCGGCGATCACGGGGAGCCCGTGCGTCGCGAATCGCTCGCGCGCGTCCTTTTATGTCAGGTGCCGCAGGACATAGTCGAGCTGCGCCGGGACCAGCCTGCGCTCGCACGCCAATGGAGGATGGCGTTACGCGAGGCGTTGACTCCGCGCGTCGGGCGCGGCTACGCGATCAATGGCGCCACACGCAGCGGCTGGTACGTCCTCGAATCCGTCACCTCCTAACATTTGCGACGTGCTGCAGGTTGGGGATAAGGCACCTGACTTCAAGCTGCCGACCACGAGCGGCCAGGAGCTCACCCTCGGCGACGCACTCAAGAAATTCCGCGCCCTGATCTTTCTCTTCTACGTGCTCGACTTCACCGGTGGTTGAAGGACCGAGTTGACCGAGTTTCGGTCCAGGAACGAGGATGCGGTCGCCCAGAGCGTCGGCATCTTTGGGATCAGCGTCGACTCGGTGTTCTCGCACCAGGCCTTCGCCAAGGAGCTCGGTGGCTTGCCGTTCGACCTGATCGGCGACTTCGAGCGGAAGATGGTGACCGACTACGGGGTGCGCCGCGATGATGTCGCCGGGTACTCGGGGATGGCGCGCCGTACGATCTTCATCATCGATCGGGAGGGTGTGATTCGCTGGACCTGGGTGGCGTCGCGGGAGCAGCCGCAGCCGGACTACGACGCCGTCGTAAGCGAGGCGAAGCGGATCGCGAGCGAAGCATGAGCCAGAGCAACAACGTCGTCGAGCCGATCGAGAGCTCGTGGAACGAGCTGAACGGGCTAGTCGAGTCGCTCGGTCGCGACCGACTCACGCTCAGGGGCTCCGACGGCTGGACCGTCAAGGATCATCTCGACCACGTCGCCGCGTGGGAGAAATCGCTGATCGCGCTGTTGGATGGAAGCGACCGGGCGGCCGCGATGGGGATCTCGGCCACGGGCGACGAAGAGACGGACGCCATCAATGACGCGATCTGGAAGGTGCACCGTGACAAGACGCCTGAGCAGGCGCTGGCGTATTTCCGTGACACCCACAAAGAGTTGATGCGCCTGTTGACCAGGCTGAGCGACGCCGACCTGCAGAAGCCTTACAACGATTACCAGCCGAACGATCCGCGCGACCCCGACGACAACCGTCCCGCGCTCGACTGGGTTGCCGGCAATACGTGGGAGCACTACGCCGAGCACATGGAGTGGATCAATCAGCTGTTGAGCGAGTCCAGCGCCGAGCGCTGAGCCGCGCGCATCGCGAGCGCGTCCGCGAGAGTGGTCTCGGCGATGCGAAGCTCGTCGCCGGGGGCCAGCTGAGCCGCGACCGGCATTGACGCGCTGACCACCACAGCGACGACTGGATAGCCGCCGGCCGTCTGGTGGTCGGCCATGAGCAGGATCGGCTGCCCGCTCGCCGGCAGCTGCACCGCGCCTGCGATGACAGCGAACGACAGCAGCTCCTCCCCACGCGCTTCGAGCCCCGGGCCTTGCAGTCGATAGCCCATGCGGTTCGAGTCGTGGCTCACCGTGAACGCGGCATTGAACAGGTCGCGCCGCGACTCGGAAACGAGGCGTCCGGCCTGCGGCCCCTCGATCGCGAACAGCGTGTGCTCGGAGTAGCGTGGCCGTGCATCCGGCGCGAGCGTGCGCCCGGCCTCCGCTTCCCATGCGGTCTCGCCGATAGCGAGTACGTCGCCCGCGATGAGCGCACGCCCGTGCATGCCACCCCGGGCTGTCATCAGGTTGGTCGACATCGAACCGAGCCAGCGATCGCCGATGAACCCGCCGGCGACCGCGACGTAGGCGCGAGCACCACCACGCCGGGCGCCAAATGACAGCTCGTCGCCTTCCTCGAGGCTGAGCGACGTCCACGTGGGCGCCGGGGCGCCGTTGATGCGCGGATCGAGGTCGGCGCCGGTGATCGCGAGCAGGCAGTGACGCGCGGCGGCCAGCCGGGGTCCGATCAGCGTGCCCTCGAGCGTGGCCAGCGAGCGGTGGTTGCCGACCAGCAGGTTTGCCGCGGCGTGAGCGAACCGGTCCATCGCGCCTCCCGGCGGGACGCCGGCAGCGACCGCGTGCGCGCGGCCCATGTCCTGGATCGTCGTCAGCAGCCCTGGCTCGACGACGCGAAAGCCCTCCGTCATTCAGTGGCGGCAAAGAACTTGACGCGGTCGCCGGCGCGAAACAGGCTCGGTGGGTCGGAGTCGGGCAGGAAGAGCCGGACGGACGTGCGCCCGATCAAATGCCAGCCGCCTGGACTCTCGAGGGGATAGATCCCGGTTTCCTGTCCCGCGATCGCCACCGACCCTGCTGGGACGCGCGTGCGGGGCACCTTGCGGCGCGGCAGCACCAGCTCTTCGGGCAGCGGCCCGAGATACGCCCATCCCGGTACGAACCCGACCAGGAACACGCGGTAGATCGGAGCGGCGTGCAGCTCCACCAGCCGCCGGCGTGAAAGGTGGAGCTCTGTCGCCACCTCCTCGAGGTCGGGACCGTCATAGACCACAGGGATTCGATGCAGGCGTCCGGGCTCTTCGAGCGGTGGACGCCTGGTGGCAAGCCGGCGAATCGCGGTCGCCAGGGCGTCGAGCGTGATCTGGTCGGGGTCGAACTGCACGGTGACCGTGCCGTGCGCCGCGAGTGCCTGCCGCACGTCGCGGCGTTTCTTGAGCGCCGCCGCCAGCGCGATGGCGCGTGTGTTGAGCGCGGTGTCGAGACGGCTCCCGAGCTGCGCGAGGAGTGCCGTGTCACCGAGTGGATGGACCTGGATCCTGACCCGGGCGGTGGAGCGCGGCCGCGGCATGTGCGCTCACAAGGATGGCGTAGAAGATGCCCGGCACGACTCCGACACACAGCAGCCCGACACATGCAATGCCGATGGCCCACGAGGTGACGATGGCGCTGACGACCGCATTCCAGGTCACGAAGTCCTCACGTGCGCGGCGCCATGCTCGATTGCTGTCGAAAAGGTCGCGCGGCCTGCCGCTTGCGGCGAACTCGGCCGCGTTGAACGGGACGTACAGCAACAGGATCAGGCCCCAGGGCAGCAGCAGCAGCAACGCGGCGATCACATGGGCTTTGAAGTCGCCCAGGCCCCCCGCCAGAACTTGGCCAATCGGGTTCCACAAGAGCGCGAACGGCAGCGCCGTGAGGAGCACCAGAAGTGAAGTCCAAAGGCCATCTGAGAGAAGGCGGCCAGAGAGGTCCCATCGAGGTGGAGGGCGTTTGGGGTCGACCTCGGCCGCCCGGACGGCCGCTATCGCGTAGCCGAACAGCGGGATGAAAAGCAGGGGCAGGAACAGGACGGCGAGCACGCCGAGGGCCCACGTTGCGCGATCGGCGCGGGCGGCCCACCCAAAAGAATCGGCGACCGCTCTCACCGGTTCAGCGCCTGTTGCTCTGTTTTATGCGTACCTCGAAACCGTCGCCGGACGGCCTGACCTCGACATCACCGGCCCGGATGTGCAGACCTCCCTCGCCACGCGTCACGATCAGGTCGCCCTCGAAGACAAGCTCGGCGAATCGCCACTCCTTGCCGTGCTTGCGCATGCGCACGATCACCCCTCGCGGACTCCGCCAGACACCTTCGCCTGACGGCTTGAAACCTCGAGTCGTGAGCTCACCGAGCTCATCGGAGAGGGTCTCCTCAGGCGCCTTGGGCGCCGGCCAGACGACCGGCTTCTCGCGCTCGGCGCCCGGATGCGGCAGCACGCGCAGGTCGGGCTTGCGTGGCGCGGGCCTGCGCGAGCGCGCCTGCTCCAGGGAGAGCCGCAGCAGCTCCGAGCCTTCCTCCTGGGCGAAGAACGCGCCCGAGATGCGCGCCTGGTCCTTGGAGCGGCGGATGCAGTTGGCGCAGTCGGGCGCGGCGTCGACGGCCAAATACGAGCCTTCGCCGAGCGTCTGGTTGCAGAGGGTCGTCACCGGTCCCGCGCGCGGAACTCTTGGCGTCAGATGAACCCGCCCACCGGACTTCCGGCGGACGGACTCGAGCCTGACCTTCTGCACGTCCTACATCATGGGGCGGCGAGAACCTCGACTAGCGGCTCTTCTTCGCCTGCGCGTTGCTGATGCGCGCCGCTCGCGTCTTGCTCATGCCCTTCTTCTTCAGGGCTTCATAGGTTTTCGGCTTCTTGATGGACGGCCCAGGGCTTTTTCCAGGCACGTGCTACCTCCCTTCAAAGTGGTGGATTCGCGGGCAAAACACCCACCCTGAAAACGCGTGGCGACCTCCCAGAACCTGCTCGGGTAGAGGGCTCCGCGTGGGCGCTTATCGGTCGATGAGCCTGCTGATCCTGGCCCCGGGCAGAACATCTCTTCGCCGAAGGCAGCTTGCGCTGGCGGAAGAGCCGCACTTCGACGCGTGGGCGGTGAGCAGGGCGGTCGCCGCTCTTGAAGCGGCCGCGAGGAAGGCGCCCTCGCAGCCCATGTCGATTCGGAGCGACCTGCCGGGATTCAAGGTCGCGGACGCGCGCCGCGCGCTTGCCGGCCTTCCGTCGCCTGGCGATTACCGCGTCGTCATCAAACCCCTTCGCTACCGGAGCCGACCCAGCCTCTCGGGACTGTGCGAGTTCGACCTCGGCCGGATCATCGTCCGCGTCCCTGAGCCGTTCCGGCCGTTCGAGGAGCTGGTCTACTTCAATGCCCGGCGCAAGCGTGGGGCGGGCATGCGGTTTGCCTGGGTGGCCGAGAACGTGAGGTTCCGGACCAGGCGCGACGTGTTGCGTTTCGTCTATTGCCACGAGTGGCTGCACTGGTACCTCCGGGAGGTCCAGGGCCGGCGCGCGGGCGCCGAGACAGCGTGCGACAGATTCGCCCTGCGCAACTTCCGGCGGAGGCAGGTCACGGTCGACGACGCGATCGAAGCGCTGCAGGGAACGCGGATGCAGGCGCTGCCCGGCTGGTTCCAGGTGGCGGCGTAGGGCGCCTTCGGCAAACCCGCAATCGCCGGCAAATGCGGGAAATCAGCTGCCCTCAAACCCGCAATCGCCGGCAAATGCGGGTTTGAACCCGAGCCCGCGATCAGCTGACCCGGCTGTTCACTCGCAAATTCGGCAGCGGCGTCAGGTTGGCTTCGACCTGGTCGCGCAGGTACTCGAACGCGGGGGGCAGAGACAACCGCTCGCCCAGGTGCTCCTTTGGCTCGTCGGCTGAGAAGCCAGGGCCCATCGTTGCGATTTCGAACAGCACACCGCTTGGCTCGCGGAAGTAGATCGACCGAAAGTAAAAGCGGTCGATGATCGGAGTCGGATCGGCCCCGCCTCGGCTGACCGCCTCCCGCCACGCGCTGTGGTCGTCCATGGTCGAGGACCACGCAATGTGGTGCACTGTCCCAGAACCGCCCAGACCTCTCGGATCGGGTGCCTCGTCGTAGGCGTAGAACGACCCCCGCGACTCGCCGCGCGCCTGGTAGGTCTGGCCGTCCTGAGAAGCGAAGCCGAGCGTTTCGGCCAGGAATTCGTGGCTCCGCTCGGGCCGCCGCGCATACGCGCGGACGCCGGCGAATCCCTGGAGCGCAAAACGCTCCGGGATCTCAGGGTGGCGTGCCGTCAGCGGCTGGTCGGACGCAGGACGGGCAAGCAGCTCAAAGCCGAGTCCCTCGGGATCCTCGAATCCCAGCCGGTCGTCCTCGCGCACGAAGCCCAGACCGGCCGCGCCCAGCCGCCTGGCCCAGAAGTCGAGGGCCTGC
>DASXSD010000162.1:0-4883 GCA_036506195.1 Candidatus Dormiibacterota bacterium | reverse complement strand
CGGTGGACCATGACCGGCCGCTTGCGCGAACCATCCTCGGCCACGTACTCGAGGTCGAAGCGCTGCGGAAGCTGAAAGTCGACCTGGACGGTGGAGTTCGTGAACTCGCGCCGGTGCGCGTCGAAGACCTGGAAGTCGATCTTCGGTCCATAAAACGCGGCCTCGCCCGCTCCGACCTTGTAGTGCTGACCCATCGACTCGAGCGCCTCCGCCAGCGCGGCTTGTGCCTCCTGCCACTGCTCTTCTGTGCCGAGCCACTTCTCCTTGACGGTGTCACGTGTCGAGAGCTGGTAGCGAAACTCGTCGATCCCGAGCACCTTCGAGAAGTAAAGGGCGAGGTCGATGGCACCCTTGACCTCGTCCATCAGCTGGTCCGGCGTGCAGAAGATGTGCGCGTCGTTGAGCGCGAACGAGCGCACGCGGTTCATGCCGGCGAGGGTGCCCGAGCGTTCGTAGCGCCAGTTGTTGCCGATCTCCGCGATGCGCAGCGGCAGGTCGCGATAGCTGCGGAGCTCCGTCTGGTAGACGACGATGTGGTGCGGGCAGTTGACCGGTCGCAGCTCGAGCTCTTCGCCATCCTCGAACTTCATCGGCGGGTACATGTACTCGGCGTAGAGCTGCGCGTGACCGCTCTGACGAAAGAGGTCGAGACGCGCCACGTCCGGCGTGCGCACATGCTGGTAGCCGCGCGCGATCTCCTCGTCGACGATGAACCGTTCCAGCTCGCGGCGGATGGTCGCGCCGTCGGGCAGCCACAGGGGAAGACCAGGTCCGACCCTGTCGTCGATCGCGAAAAGCTTCAGGTCCTTGCCAAGCTTTTTGTGGTCGCGCTTCTCCGCTTCCTCGAGGAACGTGAGGTATTCCTCCAGCTCCTTCGGCGTCTGCCAGGCCGTGCCGTAGATGCGGGTGAGCTGCGGCTTTTTCTCGTCCCCGCGCCAGTAGGCGCCCGCAACGCGCAGCAGCTTGAAGGCCTTGAGGTCTCTCGTCGAGCGGACGTGCGGCCCGCGACAGAGGTCCAGGAAGTCGCCAGTCCGGTAGACGCTGACTCCGTCCCCCTCGACTTTGTCGGCGATCAGCTCCAGCTTGTAGTCCTGGCCCCGCTTGCGGAATTCCTCGATCGCCGTTTCGCGTGGCAAGGTCTCCTGCACGAAGGGGATGTCCGATTGCGCGAGCTTGCGCATCCGCGACTCGATCGCAGGCAGGTCGGATTCTGAGATGGGCTTGCCGAAGTCGAAGTCGTAGTAGAAGCCAGGCGGATTGTCGATTGGGGGTCCGATGGCGTACTTGACGTCGGGGTAGAGCTCGGTGACGGCGGCGGCCAACAGGTGCGCAGTCGAATGTCTGAGCTTCTGGACCGGGTCATCCGCCGGCTCGTGATCGCCGTATTCCGCCATGGGGTCGTCCAGTATATGAAGCCCTATGAACTGGGCCGAGCTGGTCGACCTGTCCGGCCCACCGGCCGCCGCACTGGCGATTCTGGTCCAGAGCGCGGGCGTTCCCTTCCCGGGTGAGGTGTTGCTGCTCGCGGCCGCGGCCTGGGCCGCGACGCGCCAGCAGTCGCCGGCGGCCCTCCTTGTGCTCGGCTTCCTCGGCGCGGTCGCGGGCTCGGACACCGGGTACGCGCTCGCTCATCGCGGCGGCCGTCCATTCGTGGAGCACTTCGGCGTCGCCTTTCACATCCGTCCCGAGCGACTGGCGCGGGCCGAGCTGTTCTTCGCGCGTCACGGCGACAGAGCGATTCTCTTCGCGAGGTTCGTCGTCGGCCTGCGGACGTGGGCCTCGATGCTCGCCGGCATGACGCGAATGCCCTTCCTGCGCTTCCAGATCTTGAGCGCTGCCGGTGACCTCGCCTGGATCGCAGCCGTGGTTGTCGCGGGCTACCTGGTGGGCAGCAACCTCGCGCTGATCACGGAGAGCCCCCGCGCAATCGGCATCGGCGGCCTGGTCTTCATAGTGGTCATCGTGTCCGCCCTGCTGCTCGCTCAGGAGCGTGCAGCCCGCCGGCGATGACGCCCACCCCACCGCCCAGGAGCAATACCCCCAGGCCGCCGATCACCTGCGCAGTGCCGAAGTTGTCGGCGAGGGCGGCGGCCAGCAGCACCGGAAGCGCCGACACACCGTTGATCGTCATGTAGAGCAAGGCGAAGATGCGGCCCCTGATCGCATCGCTTGTCGACTCCATCAGGTAGGTGACCGCGGGAATGAGGATGGCGCCGAACTCCACGCCGATCAGGAGGCTGAAGGTCGCACCGGTGATCCGGTTGTGGACCTGCAGGTCCGGGAAGTGACTCATCGCTTCGGGCACGGCGGCAAGTGCGAGAAGCGTGATGCCGTTGGCGATCAGCGAGCCGGCCAGGACGCGTGAGCGGTCCACGTTGCGCAGAAACTGCCCGAGCAGAACCGCGCTCAGGATCGCGCCGGCGGTAGCGGGGCCGAGGATCACGTAGGTGTCTTCGGCCGCGATGCCGATGACCTTGCTCACGTACGCGGGCGCCAGCGTGTAGAGGTTGAACAGAACGAGGACGGCAATGCTCACCTGCCCGAAAGCGAGGCGCAATCCACGCGATGCTCGCAGGGCGTCAATGCCCTCCTGCAGGTCAAGGAGCATCAGCCGGAAGCGGCTGCGGCTTTCTTGCACCGGCGGCTCGGTGTGCCGCTCGAGCTTCGGGATATCAGAGGCGAAGATCAGCGCGCCCGCGATCAGCAAGAGTACGACCGCGCACCAGTAGGGCGCGTAGAGGTCGATTCTCGAGATCACAGGCGCGAGCACGCCGCCGAAGACCAGCGTCAACACCATCGTCAGCAGCGCCATGGAGTTGGCGGTGATCAGCGCCTCTCGCGGAAGCACGGTCGGGATGACGGCGGCCTCGGCCGGGCCGAAGAGCTGGCCGACCGCGGAAAAGACGAGCGTGATCAGAAGCAGGTGGATGAAATCGTCCTGGAGGCCGGGGATCACCGCGGCGATCGGGATCAGCGCGACCACCGCGGCGCGCCCGATGTTGCACCAGACCATGATCAGCTTGCGGTCGAGGCGATCGGCGATGACCCCGGCCGGCGGCGCGAACAGGACCGCGGGAACCGTGTAGGCGAGCAGGGTCACCGCGACCGAGGTGCTGCCACCGGAGATGTGGTACGCAAGGATGATCAGAGAGAACAGCAGGAACTTGTCCGCGAGCTGAGCCGCCAGCTGGGCGAACCAGATGTTGCGGAACGCGGTGTGCGACAGCGCAAACCGAAAACCGCCAGCAGGAGCCTCGACCGGCAGCCTGATGGGATCCACGAGTGCTAGAGCCTAACGATCAAGCCTGGGATTGAATGCGCCATAGATCCCCTCCCACTCGGGCAAGGTCAGGGTCTGGGGACGCCGAGCGGCGTCGATCCCGAGCGCCTTCAATCGCGCGGTCGCCTCACTGCCGGTGAGACTGCTGATCCTGGCGAGCGTGCCGCCGATCTGCTTGCGCCGGAACTGGAATATCTCCTCGACGAAACGAAAGAACCGCTGCATGTCGGCCACGTCGATCGCGGGGTGGTCGCGCACCTCCATCACGACCAGCGCCGAGTCAACCCTGGGCACCGGCGTGAACGACGAGGCCGGAATCATCATCGCGAGCTCCGGCCTGGCGAACACCTGGACCGCAATCGTGCCCAGGCTCGCTGTGGTGGTTGCGGTCCACCGCTCCGCGACCTCCTTCTGGACCACCAGCGAGAGACGTCGCGGCCGCGGCGGGCGATCGAGCAGCTTGCGGATCAACGCTCCGGTGAGGTTGTACGGGATGTTGCCGGCGACGACCTCCGCGCCTCCGGGAAATCTCGCCTCGACGTCGAAGCGCAGGATGTCCGCCTGCACGACGTCGATGTTGCCGGCCTCGCCGGCGACCTCGCGCAAGGCTGGGATCAGCGCGCGGTCGAACTCGACCGCAACCACGCGACCGGACCGGGCCGCAAGGGCGACCGTCAGGGTCCCCACGCCCGCGCCAACCTCGAGGACCTTGTCGCTCGACGTCAAGCGGGCGCCATCCGCGATCGCGTCGCGGAGGTCCCGGTCGACGAGGAAGTTCTGGCCGAGCCTGTGCTGCAGGGTGATCCGGTGACGGCGGAGCAGGCTTTCGAGCTGCCGCGCGTCCGCGGGATCGATACCCCTCCCCACTAGCTGGGGAGGGTGACCCGGTTTGCGCAGCAAACCCGGTCGGGTGGGGGCGATTCCTCCTGCATTACTTCATCTTTTGAAATAGCGTGATCGCGTTCGCGCGCTCCTGGTCGGCGAGCTGCTCGAGGCTGATGCCTCGCAGCTCGGCGACGACCTCTGCGGTGTCGATGAGATATGCAGGCCGGTTGGGCTCACCCATCCGCTTTTGCGGGTTGCCGTAAGGCGAATCGGTCTCCAGGAGCAGGCGGTCCGCGGGGCAACGCTTGACGACCTCACGCAGCGCATCGCGGCTGGGTCGGGTGATCAGTCCGGCGAACGAAAGGTAGAACCCGACCTCGAGGAACCGCTGCGCCCAGTCCCACTCGAGGGCGAAGTAGTGCATGACCCCGCGCAGGCCGCGGTGCGCGCCGATCGCCGTCAGCAGCTCCTGGGCGGCACCGCGGTTGTGGATGGACACCGGCAGGTCGAGCTCGGTGGCGATCGCGAAAAGCTCGTTCAAGCGCTGGATCTGCAGATCGTTGGGAGGGGCGCCCACGTGCTCGAAGTCCAGACCGATCTCGCCGACGACGACCACCATCTCGTCCTTGCCGAGCTGGCGCAGGGCTGCGAGGTCCGGCTCGGACGGTTCCAGCGGATGATGGCCGACACCGGCCCACACCTCCTCGTAGGCGTGGGCGAGCGACACCGCGTTGCTGCTCCGGTCGAGATTGACGCCGACCGCGATCAATCGCGTCAC
>DASXSD010000161.1:0-2970 GCA_036506195.1 Candidatus Dormiibacterota bacterium | reverse complement strand
ACCGAGCCGTTCGATCGCTTCCCTGATCGCTTGTGCATGCGCGCGGTGGTCGGCCTGGAACCCCCGGGCGACCACGGCGACTTTGTCGGAGAGGAGTTTAGTTCCCAGCGCAGCATCGTAGGCCGCGATGCCGAAGTACTCACCCTGCAGTCCCTGATTGAGAACATCCACGTCGTGCATTTCGTTCATGGTCGAATCCCTTCGAGACTAGGCCGGGCCCAACGAGCCCAGCGCGGCGAGAACAATGAAATTCAAGCCAACCCCAACACGCATTCGCGCCCGATGGCCCACCCTCCTTCTGCTAGAGAGTAGCGCGCACGGACATCACTACGACTCCTGACCATCAGTGCAGGCCTGTCTGTTTTGGTGTGATCTGTCGGACAGCGCGAGGCGGCACATTCGCGAACAGCGAGCCGAGGCCCTCCGCCATCGTCGGATGCGCGAGAATGGCGTCGCGCAGCTTGGGATATGGCAGGTCTGCTAGCATCGCGGTCTGCACCACGGCCATGACTTCACCGGCTTCGGCACCGATCATGGCGAAACCGAGAATCCGGTCGTCACTCCCAGCGACAAGAGCCTTCATGAACCCTTGCGTTTCGTCGGTCGTCTCCGTCCGCAGGACAGCGCTCGTCGGCAGTCTCGGCACCCGCACGGGGACGCCTTGGCGCCGCGCGTCGCCTTCGGTCAGTCCGACGCGGGCGAGTGGAGGCTCCGTGAACATGCAGTACGGAACCAGCCGATCCCGCGTGCTGAGCTTCGTCCCGGCCAGATTGTGGCGCACCAGATACGCGACCTTCGCGCTCCAAATCTCATTCTTACTGGGCAGGCAGTTGATGTTGGGACAGGAGCCCCCGATATACCGGCGCTCCACGACGGCAGTCCGTGGCCCGGATCGCGCCATCTCCCAAGCCAGGAGCTTGCCACCCTTGCCGCTGCCGAGGATCAGGATTTCAAACCGTTCTGGTTGAGCCATGCGCTTCCTTGCATGTGCGGGCTCTCAGTCGTTCTCCATCGGCGGGGCTGACGCCTCCGGGATGGAACGAGGGAGCGAGGGTGCGACTCGCTGCCCCTCGCTCAGGGCGCCGCCCGTCAGAAGCATGCCGCCTAGTCGAGTCGCTGCGGGGCCACGTCACGCCCACTCTGCTCATGCTCCATCTGTAGGTCGTCGATGCGCTCCAAGGCGGCGCTCGGGGCAGTCTATCTCCTGTCGTGCGCGGCCTTTGTCCCGGGAAACGACCAGAGCGCCGGGAAGCGCCGCTCCACCCGCGTGCGTTTACGGCGCGTCCTAGCTCAAGACGACGCTGGTCAGCGCGGCCTGGGCTGGAGTGCGCCCGATGGCGTGCGACTACGTGCTGCGCGACGGCGTGCCCGACCGCGACCTCGACCCCGAGCACTTCGCCCCTCGTGCGCGACTGCGGATCCTGGTCGCGAAATCGACGCGAGGCATGCCGCACAGCGGCCCCCCTCACAGGCTACCTTTAGCAGTCGGCACCGCGTGCGCAATCCCCTTTTTTCGTGTTGCGTGAGAAGAGGGTAGAGCCCCGCCTCCCATACCGCCCGTGTCATCACCTCGAGCCATCGCCGGGCTAGGCGCTCAGTAGTGAGGATCGCTTCGCCGCTTCGGCTGACGCTTGCTGCTGTCGCCCGTTCACCAGGGCGCCCGACATCCGGAGTCTCACCCCAGTTCGTTGTGCCCTGAACGAAGCAGCACCAGCCGCTGGAGCGGCGCGCCGGCCGGCGAAAGGCCGCTGTTTTCGGGGCTGGCGCGGCTCCAAGAGGCTACCCGCAGGGTCGAGGATCTTACCGCGGCGGGTTGACCACAAACGCGACGGTCCCGCCATCGTTGATGAGGACAATGTCATTGACCAGGGCCACAACTACGACGCTCGATCACGATGTCGACGGCCCACGGCACGGAGAAGGACGAGCGGCGAGACGGCGGACCTAGCGGCGGTCTACAGGACCGGCTTCGTCGCGCTAGTCAAACACCCCGCAGCTTCCAGCTCGTCGAGCCAGCACGCGCTGGAAGAAGGCCTCGGCAATGTCGCCGCGCAGCAGCCGCTCCCGATTCTTGGTGAAGACGGTGACGTCCCAGACCGGGTCATCCATGCTCAAGCCAACGAACCAGCGGAAGAGGAGATTGTACTCGAGCTGCTCCATGAGCAGCCGCTCGCTCCGGATAGAGTAGAGGACCTGGAGCAGCAACGCGCGCAGCAGCTTCTCGGGGGCGACCGAAGGCCGGCCCGTCTTCGGGTACAGCCGGGCAAAGCGCGGCGAGAGCTGCCCCAGCACCTCGTCGGTCATCGCGCGGATCGGGCGCAACGGGTGGTCGGCCGGAATGCGTCGCTCCGGCGACACGTAGCTGAACATCCCTCCCTGCCGGCCGTCCGCTCCCCGCATCGTCACTCCCTCCCTGCTAGCGTGCTAGCAGAGAGCAGCCCCGCGATCAACGGGATCGTGGTTTTTCCGCGGCCTGCTAGACTAAAGCGCCTGCGACCGTTGAGGAATCCCGGCGAGTCGCGAGGAGGTCCATATGGCGCAGTTCACCAAGGTCGCGCACACTGCCGACCTCGCCTCGGGCGCGGCGAAGTGCGTCGAAGTTGCTGGGAAGAAGATCGCCCTCTTCAACCTGCAGGGGAGCTTCTACGCCATCGACGACACCTGCACGCACCGCGGCGGCCCGCTCTGTGAGGGCGAGGTGGCGGGCGAGGAGGTGACGTGCCCGTGGCATGGGGCCGTCTACAACATCAAGACCGGCGCCGTGCTGAAGCCCCCCGCGCCGCAAGGCGTCGCGAGCTACCCTGTCCGCGTGCAGGGGGCGGACGTGGAGGTCGAGGTGTAGGCGCGCGTCGGTCACGAAGATAAGACGCCCGTCGGCCTGCCGGTGACCCTCGATGTCGAGGAAGAGCATCAGAGCATCCACCGCTGGCCGGGCTTCGCGTCCTGCCCCTGGCGGAGAAGCCGGAAGAG
>DASXSD010000160.1:0-9497 GCA_036506195.1 Candidatus Dormiibacterota bacterium | reverse complement strand
CTCCATGGTCACGAGCAAGAGCGCGGCTTCGCTGATGCGCGACTTCGTGAGCCGGGAGGTGCTGGCGCGCGTGGCGCAGGCGTTGGAGCTGGACCATCCGCAGGTCCGCGCGAGCCTGGCGGCGAGCCAGCTGATCGGACTCGCGATGCTGCGCTACGTGGTGAAGGTCGAGCCGCTGGCGTCCGCGCCCACGGCCGACGTCGCGGCCTGGATCGGACCCACCCTGCAGCGCTACTTCACGGACCCCACCGCGACGCGGGCTTGACCCCGGTCGCGCTTGGCCTGCTGGCCGTTAATTCCGCACGGCATCGCGATCCGGTGCGGAATCCAACGCGTGATCCCGCACGGGACCGTCATCCGGCTCGGAATTCGCTCTAAGATCCTCGCCCAATGCTCTACAGCTGGCTTCTTTTCGTGCACGTGCTGAGCGTCGGGGCATTTCTATTCGCACACGGGGTCACGGGCGGCGCGTCATTTCTCTTGAGGGGCCCGGTGACTTCATCGACGCGCACGTTGCTTCAGTACTCGCAGAGGGCCGGCGTGGTGGCCGACCCTGCACTGATCCTGATCATCATCACCGGGACCTGGATGACGTTTGCGGGTCAATGGTCGAGCCGGGCGTGGCCGTGGGTGGCGCTCGGGCTGCTGATCGTGATGATGGCCTTCATGGTCTTGGCATCGCGTCCCTATTACCAGGCTCGCGATGCATCGAAAGGCACCGACGAGGACGTTGCCTCGCGCATGGCTTCGACGAACCCTGTTCTCGTCGCGCTGGTGGGCGTGATCGGGCTGGTCCTCCTCTTCGGACTGATGGTTTTCAAACCCTTCTAGAATCGGCTGAGTGCAGACTCCGACGCTGGCGCCTGCCCATTCCTTCGGTGAGCTCGAGCAATATCGCGGCGAGCTGACGGCGTACTGCTACCGGATGCTTGGCTCGCCCTTCGACGCCGAGGACGCGGTGCAGGACGCGTTCGTCAGGGCCTGGCGCAACCGCGAGAAATTCGAAGGGCGCTCGGCGATGCGGTCGTGGCTGTACCGGATCGCGACCAACGTGTGCCTGGACATGCTGAAAGGCAAGGAGCGCCGGGCGAGGCCGATGGACCTCGGTCCGTCGTGCGAGCCCATCGAGGCCAACCTGCACATTCGCCACGAGGCCACCTGGATGGAGCCGATCCCGCTGACCCTGGTCGCGCCCGATCGCGACCCCGCCGACGTCGCGGTCGCCAACGAGTCGATCCGGCTCGCGTTCGTGGCCGCACTGCAGCATCTGCCGGCTCGCCAGCGCGCGGTGCTGATCCTGCGCGAGGTGTTGGACTGGCAGGCGACCGAGGTCGCGGAGCTGCTCGACACGTCGGTGGCGTCGGTCAACAGCGCGCTGCAGCGGGCCCGGGCCACGCTGGCGAAGAACCAGGCGGACAGCTCCTCCAACCCTGAGCCCCTCAGCGCCGCCGACCGCGCGATGCTGGAACGCTACGTCAGCGCGTTCGAGGCCTACGACGTCAAGGCGCTGACGGCGTTGATCCGCGAAGACGCGCAGCAGTCGATGCCGCCGTACGACATGTGGCTGAGCGGCCGCGACGACATCCTGGCCTGGTGGTTCGGTCCAGGCATCGGTTGCGAGGGCTCGCGCGTGATCCCGACCATCAGCGCCAACGGCATGCCCACCTTCGGTCAGTACAAGCCAGACCCTGCCGGTGGGCACGCGCCATGGGCGCTGCAGGTGCTGGATGTCAAGGATGGCCGGATCGGCGAGTTCACCTTCTTCCTGGACACCGGCAGGCTCTTCCCGCTATTCGGGCTGCCGCTTCACCTCGACGCGTAAGCAACCATCCAGACCTAGAAAGCAGATCAGCTCGAGCAGCTCCCGGCTCGGGTTGCGAAGCTCGAGCTTGCAGCCGCACCGCCGGGCATCGAGCCCGCTGCGCGCGATGCGGTCGATCGCGACCAGCCCGGAATCTGAGATCTGGGCACAGTCCAGAATGACCGTCTCGGTCGCCATTGGTATTCAGACGGAATAGCGATCCGAAATTCATCGGTTGGCAACCGATGAGTTTCTATGGGGGATTTGGTCTAACTGGACATGAAGAATTCACGCTGGCTCTCGCTGATCGTGCTCTGCACCGGATTCCTGCTGATCGTCGTCGACATGACGATCGTCAACGTCGCGCTGCCCTCGATCCAGGTCGACCTGGGCTTCTCGCAGTCAGGGCTGGCGTGGGTGGTCAACGCGTACCTGATCGCCTTCGGTGGATTGCTGCTGCTCGCCGGCCGCGTGGGCGACCTTCTGGGCCGCAAGCGCGTCTACATCGCCGGGCTCGCGATCTTCACGGGCGCGTCCGTCCTCTGCGGGCTCTCCTTCGCGCAGCCGGTGCTGATCGGTGCTCGATTCGTCCAGGGCGTCGGCGGAGCCGTGAGCTCGGCCGTGATCCTGGCCATGATCGTGACCCTCTTCCCGGAACCGAACGAGCGCGCGAAGGCGTTCGGCATCTTCGGATTCATCGCGTCTGGCGGAGCGGCGGTCGGCCTGCTGGCCGGGGGTCTCATCACCCAGGCCGTGAGCTGGCACTGGATCTTCTTCGTCAACCTGCCGATCGGCATCGCGACGATTGCTGCCGCCACCCGCCTGCTCGAGGGCGACAAGGGCATCGGCATCGGCAAGGGCGCCGACGTGCTCGGCGCGATCACGGTCACCGCCGCGATGATGCTGGGCGTCTACACGATCGTTCAGACGTCCGAGTACGGCCTGGTCTCGCCGCGGACGCTGAGCCTCGCCGGCATCGCCCTCGCGCTGCTCGCGGCGTTCGTGGTCAGACAGCTGCGCGCCTCGAACCCCATCCTTCCGCTGCGCGTCTTCCGCTCGCGCACGGTCGCCGGCACCAACGTCATCCAGGCGCTGATCTCGACGTCCTTCTTCAGCTTCTTCTTCCTGGGCTCGCTCGACTTCGAGCGGGTGCTTGGGTACGGACCGATGGCGATCGGCCTGGCCTTCCTGCCGGTCGCGATCGTGATGGCCCTGTTCTCGATCCGGTTCTCGGCTCAGCTGATCGCGCGCTTCGGCGCCGGCCCGATGCTGATCACCGGGCAGGTCGTGGCGGGGATTGCGCTGCTGATCGTGGCCCTCGGCCCGACCGCCGCCAGCTACACGATCCACCTACTTCTGCCGATGGCTCTCCTCGGGCTGGGCGGCGGGCTGGCGTTCCCCTCGCTGACAATGATCGCAATGGCGGACGTCAACCCCAGCGAAGCCGGCCTCGCGTCGGGCCTCCTCAACACGACCGGCCAGGTCGGCGGGGCGCTGGGCCTGGCCGTGATGGCGACGCTCGCCGGCTCGCGCACGGTCGAGCTCGTCCACAACGGCATCGACGTCGTCACCGCGCTCGGGGCCGGCTACCACTTCGCGTGGCTGATCGGCGCCGGCATCGTGGGAGTGACGCTCGTGACCTCCGCGTGGCTGCTGCGGTCGAAGTCCGAAGCGCAGGTTGAGATGACGCCCGCCGATTGCGTCGAGTGCGAGGCGGCCGCATGATCGCCTCCTTCATCATGGTGTCGCTCGACGGCTACTTCGAGGGTGACAAGCCCTGGGACCTGGATTGGCACCGCACCGACGAGGAGTTCAACGACTTCGCTTCCGAGCAGCTCGACGATTTCGACACGCTGGTGTTCGGCCGCGCCACCTACGAGGGGATGGCGCAGTACTGGCCGAGCGAAGAGGCTGTCAGGAGCGATCCACAGGTCGCAGGCCGGATGAACGATGCCGAAAAGATCGTCGTGTCGCGAACTCTCGACAAGCCTCAACCCGCCTGGGAGAACACGCGCCTCGTGAAGGATGCGCGCGAGCTGCCGTCGGACAGGAAGCTCCTGGTCCTGGGCAGCTCCATGCTGACGACGAGCCTCCTCGAAGAGGGCCTGCTCGACGAGCTGCGGATCATTGTCAACCCGGTGCTGATCGGCTCTGGCAGGTCGCTGGCGACCTCGGCGAAGGGACCGATCCCGCTGAAGCTGATCTCGCGGCGCGAGTTCCGGAACGGGAATGTGCTCCTGACGTACGCTCCTGACTGATGACGAACACCTTGCGCAACCCGGACACCATTCATGCTCCGCTCGGGGCGTACAGCCACCAGGTCGAGCTTCCGCCTGGCTCACGACTGCTCGTCATGGCCGGCCAGGTGGGGAAGACACTCGATGGAAGCGTGCCTGAGGACCCGATAGAGCAGGCCAGGGTCGCGCTGGACAACGTCAAGCGCAACCTCGAGGGGGCGGGACTGGAAGTGGGGGACGTCGTCAAGCTGACGTGGTACGCGGTGGGTGAGATGGATGCTCGGCGCCGCCGTGAAGTCTTGATGAACTGGTTGGGCGATCACCGCCCCGCCTCCACCTTCCTTCACGTTGCCGGGCTGGCCTCACCGGAGTATCGCGTCGAGATCGACGCCTGGGCCTGCCGCACGTAGTACGTTCCGCTCATGCGGGCGGTCCTGGTCGAGCGCCTGGAGGAGCTGTCGCCACGCGCGCGCCGCGCCGTCGCCCTGATGCTCGTCGCGGTTGTCGCCGTGGGCGCGGTGTCGACCTACTACCTCCACCCATGGACTGCGCTGAAAATCGCCTCCAGCACAACGTCTCCTGCGCCTCTGGCATCGGACCGCCCCGAGCGTTACGCGCTTTACTCGTTCGTGAGTCAGGCCCTCGGATGGACGGTGGTGGTCAGCGCTGAATCCGATGACCCTCATGGCTCCTACTGGCTATTCAAGACCGTTGACGCCGGACGTCACTGGCAGCGCCAGCTGTCGGGAAAGACAGCGGTGACCTACGCGACCGCTTCCTCCTTGCGCTTCCTGGACGCCCGCACCGGATTCGTGGCCGTCGGGGATCCCCTGTCGCTGTACAGGACGCGCGACGGCGGGGACCACTGGACCAGGGCGGATCTGCCCTCGCCCGTGCAGTTCGTGAAGTTCCTGGACACGACGACGGGTTTTGCGGTCGCGAGGACCGAAGGTGATCTGCCGCCGGACGTGTTCGTGACGGGCGACGGCGGCGGGACGTGGACGAGATCTCCGAAGTTGCCCGCCGACGCGGGATTCTGGCCGCAGTTTCGCAACCGCGAGGAGTGGTGGGGTGGCGTCGGGAGCGACCAGGGGCCTCCGTATGTCCTGGTGACGCTCGACGGAGGGGTCACGTGGTCGACGCGCGCGCTGCCCCAGGAGATTCAACCGGGCCCGTTCACCACGTGGGTGGACATCGTTCCCAACGCTAAGACGGTCGTCGCCTATGTCGGAACCGAAGGCGGTGAGCCTCACATCTACTCCTCGGACGACGGTGGTGGCTCGTGGGCGGCCTTGAAACTGCCATCGTCGGCAACCCAGCTGGCCTACCTTGACGCAACCCACTGGTGGGCGTCCGCCGGGTCCCTCCTCTTCAAGAGCGCCGACGCGGGCCGGTCGTGGACGCGCGTCGCCGGAACTCCACCCAATCTCTACCTCGTCCAGCTCATGGACGAGCGGCACGCGTGGGGGCTGATCGACGACGGTCACCGCGCGACGCTCGTGTTCACGTCCGACGGCGGCCGGCACTGGACGCCGACGAACGTGCCGTCAACCACTTGAAAGCGATCGCGGCCCGGCTTGAAGGGGATCGCCTGCTTCGGATCGATCGACGAAGTGCGGAGGTCTGCCGCTAGCTGTTAGCGCCTTGCTGCCGCTGTTCGCGCAGCTCCTGTTCGCGCTTGACCCAGTAGTCGAGCCGGTGCCGAAACCGCTCGAGCTGCGTGGAGAGCACCGGTAGGTTCGTATCCTCGGCCTCGCGCTGCGCCTCGCGGGGCATGGACGGAATCAGCTCCGCGAGCAGGTCGAAAAGCTGTTGCTCAAGGTTCACGAGGTGGCCGTACACGGCGACCCACTGGCGAGCGTCCGCCAGCGAATCCGACTCAGGATCTTCGCCGCTGAGGAGACGTTCGAGATCGGCGCCTTCCCGGGCCGCCTCTTCAGCCTCCTCTTTCTCGGAGGCCATGAGCACATCATCGTACTTCTCAGCGTCGAGGTCACTGCCGCTTGGGTCTCGAGTCATCAGGGTGACCCGTATTCCCGAACGCGATTCGGTCCCGTACCACCCGGGCCCGGCCGAGCAGCCGGGAGCGCTGAACCGCATCTTCGCCGAACCGATCGCGGATCCTGTCCACGGCGGCCTCGAGCCGATCGCCGCGTGGCAGGGCGGCGGCGGTGAACAGGTCGAGCTGGCCGCTGCGTGCATCCGAGATTCCAGACACGCCGACACCGAGGGTGCCCACCGTGAGTCGCGGATCGCGCGCGGCCAGCAGCTTCAGCGCCGCCTGGTAGATCTCGTCCCCCATGGCCACCGGCTGTGGCTGCTTGGCCTGCCTCGAGAAATGACCTGCGTCCGGTCGATACACGACGCCGACCGAGACGATGCTGCCGCGCCGACCCGCCGCCCGCAGCCGCCGGCCGACCATGTCCGAGAGCCGCATCAACAGCTCCTCGAGCTCGCGCTGCGAAGCGGTTGCGTGCGCCATCACGTGGGAATGGCTGTAGCTCTTGCGGCGGACGGTCTCGAAGCTCCCGACCTCAAACCCACGCAAGCGCATGCCCCAGCCTCTTGCAACCTCCGCGTGCATCCCCGCAAGGCGCAGCCTGGGCTGCGTCGCGCGCAGGAACTGGAGCGGTGTGGTGATGCCGGCGCGCGCGAGGCGCCGCGCGCTTGCCTCAGCGATGCCCGACAGGTCAGTGAGACGCAGTGTTTCGAAGACCGAGACCAGGTTCGTGTGGTCGATGCGCTGCAGACCGTCGCGCTTGTCCAGGTTGGAGGCTTGCTTGGCCATCCAGATCGAGGTCGAGATTCCGATGGATGCGGTGACGCACTCGCCGATCTCTGAGCGGATGGCCTTCTTGATCGCGAGCGCGACTCCTTCCGGTCCCAGCTTCTTGAGGTCAGGCGTGCCGGCCAGGTTGAGCGAGGCCTCGTCGATGGACATGCGCAGCACGTCCGGGCTGTGCCGCTCCAAGATCTCGATCAGCTTGTCGGACACGTCGCGGTAGCGCGGGGGGTTGGGGTCGCGAACGATCACGCTCGGGTAGATGGCTTTGGCCTCGAAGACCTTCATCCCGGTCTTGATCCCGCGGTCGCGGGCCTCGCGCGAGGAGGAGACGATGGTCGCGGCGTCGGTGGCGTAGGCGGCGATCGCCACGACGCGGCCGCGCAGCTCGGGATCGTGCTGCTGCTCGATCGAGGCAAACGCGCAGTTGAGATCGACGACAAGGGTCGTCGGGTCGGCCACGTTCAACCCGAGCTCGATCGCCTCCGTGGAGGGTTCCACGAACATATGTTCGCAGGGCTATCCCCTCGACGCAAGCCGGCACACTGTGCCGAAAAGCGACCTGTCAGAGGCCGATCACTCGAGTTCCGGCACAGTGTGCCGAGAAGGGGTCGGTTGGAGGCCGATCAGTCGAGTTTCGGCACACTGTGCTGTGGAAGGGTTAGACCGCGGCCGGCACCTCCACCGAGGCGAGGAACTTGAAGAACACTTTCTTCCATCGGTCGGCGGCGTCGAACAGCGGCCCGTGCCCGGACCCCTCGAACATCTCCATCTCGACCCGGCCGCCGCGCTCCCGGTACTTCTCCAGCACCGCTCGGATCTGGCTGACCATGGGCTGAGGCGGGAAGACCTCCTCGCCCGGCCAGCCCGGCACGTATCCGAGCTTGCCCAGCGTGCCCATCTCCCACGCCGACCCGTCCGCGACCACGATGTCCTCGGTGCCGTGGGTCCAGAGGATGGGCGGCTTCGGCTCGACGTCGACGATGCCGGCCCAGTTGCAGTACTTGGGCGACAGGGCGTTGAGGATGCCGCGCGTGCCCGGCGCGACGCCCGGCCAGTTCGATGAGGTCATCGAGTCCCCTGGGTTGCCGTCGTCGCCGGTCACCGACTTGAGCACCTCCTCCAGCAGCATTTCCTCGCGCGCAGGGGGCTCGCGGTGCGAGGCGGACCAGTAGGAGCTGTTCATCACGTTGCGCGGCGAGAAGGGAGACTCCGTCGACGTGTCGTGCTCGGCCAGGCGCTTGATGAACTCGGGATTCCCGGTCCCTCCTCCCGAGCCCGCGAAGTCGTCGAAGCACGGCGTGCCGTCCGCCTTCACCCCACCAAATCCAAAAGGCGACACGGGATCGATGAACGTGAGCGAGGCGACGGCCCGGTCCTGCGCGTAGTTGGCGATCGCGCCGCCGCCCGTAGACCATCCGACGAGGTGGGGCGGCCGGGTAACGCCGAGTGCCTCCATCAGCGATTGCGTGTCGTCCGCCCAGTCGCGCAGGCCGCGGGTGGCGTCCATCGGCTTGTGCTCGGTGTCACCGAACGCGCGCATGTCGGGCGCGATGAAGCGATAGCCTTCGGGGGCGCCCGGGAATAGATGCTCGAAGAAACGCCCCGTCGTCAGGTTGCCGTGGATCATCACCACGGGCAAGCCGTCCGCGGGTCCCGACTCGATGTAGTGCATGCGCAGCCTCTTGGTCTCGGCTGTGTGCGAGCTGACCCCGGGTGGCAGGTTCATGGACGCGCCTCCTTTGCGCTAACGAGCCGAGGGCAATGTGAGCGTGAACTCGCTTCCGGTGCCGGGCCTCGACGTCACGGTGATGTCTCCGCCATGGCGCACCGCGATCTCCTTGCACAGGAAGAGCCCGAGGCCTGTGCCGGCGATGCTCATGTTCTCCTCCGTGGGCAGGCGTCCGAAGCGGGTGAAAAGGACCGGCGTGTGCTCTGGTGAGATGCCCAGCCCTTCGTCGCGGACGCCGACGAAGACGTCGTTGCCGGTCCGGCCGGTCGTGATGCAGATCTCGCCGCCGCCGGGCGAGTACTTGAGGGCGTTGTCCAGGAGGTTGGCGATGATGGTCGCGATGCGCGTGCGGTCGCCTTCCACCAGCAGGGGCTCGTGCCCACCCTTGATGACGAGGCTGTGGCCTTGTGACAGCGGCCTGAATATGTCGAGCTGCTCCTGGACCACCCACCGGACGTCGAACTTCTCACGCGAGAGCTCGAGCCGGTTGTGCTCCAGTCGCGCCGTCTCCAGCATCTGCTCGATCAAGAGGTCCATCTGCGCCAGCTTCGCCTCGAGCAGGCGAGCCACCGCGGCGACCTGGTCGGGCGGGATCGAGCCGTCCTCGAGCATCGAGTTGTAGCCGCGGATCACCGTGAGCGGGCCGCGCAGCTCGTGCGAGGCGAGGTTGAGAAACTCGGTCTTCGCCCGCTCGAGCTCGCCCATGCTGGCCGCGTGATCTCGCAGCCGCTTCGCCTCCGCCTCGCGCTCCGCGTGGCGCCGCGCGTCCTGCTTACGACGCTCGGTCAGGTCGCGGGTCACCGTGCCGAACCCGCGAAGACGCCCGGTGTCATCGCGCACCGCGGTGATGACGACGCTGGCCCAGAACCTGGCGCCGTCCTTGCGGACTCGCCACCCCTCCTCCGCGTAGTGCCCCTCGCGCCGTGCGACCTCGAGCTCCCAGTC
>DASXSD010000159.1:0-3081 GCA_036506195.1 Candidatus Dormiibacterota bacterium | reverse complement strand
GGCGATGGCGAGCTTGGTGGTGGCGGGCTTGCTGACCTACGCGTCGGTTGTCCTGCTTGGCCAGTGGATCGGGTTCACGCTGACGCTCGCCGGGATCGCCGGTCTGATCGTGGCCGTGGGCATCACGGCCGACTCGTTCGTGGTGTTCTTCGAACGATTGCGGGACGAAGTCAGGGAAGGCCGCAGCTTGCGGGCTGCGGTCGAGCACGGGTGGCGGCGGGCGCGGCGGACCATCCTGGTGGCCGACTTCGTGTCCTTCCTCGCCGCGGCGGTCCTCTACATCCTGTCGATCGGCAGCGTGCGTGGCTTCGCCTTCGCGTTGGGTCTCACCACGGTGATCGACGTGGTCGTGGTGTTCTTCTTCACCAAGCCGCTCATCGCACTACTCGCCCGGACGAAGTTCTACGGCGGCGGGCACCGGTGGTCTGGCCTCGACCCAGATAGGCTCGGCGCGAGACGGAGGCTCCCGACGGGTGAGCCGCAGACGATCGTCGGGCGGCGCCGTGCCGCTGAGGAGGTCTGATGTCTCGCCTCGGAAACGTGGGTGGTCGGCTCTACCGCGGCGAGGTCTCCTACGACTTCGTTGGCAGGCAGAAGCGTTGGTACATCCTGTCCGGCATCGTGCTCCTGATCGCGATCGTGTCGCTGATGACAAAGGGGCTCACGCTCGGCATCGAGTTCAAGGGTGGCGCTGCTTTCCAAACGCCGAAGAACTCCATGTCGGTCGAAGACGCCCGCAAGGCGGCTGGCGGGATCGTCGCGGACGAGGTGCGCGTGACCGAGGTCAGCTCGCCCTCCGGCGGTAAGCAGATTCGGGTCGAGACCGCAGCGATCTCTCCGGACGAGTCGAGGCAGGTACGCGAAGCGCTTGCCAGCAAGGCGGGCGTGACCGTGAATCAGGTCAGCGTCCAGCAGATCGGCCCGACCTGGGGTGAGCAGATCACCAGGAAGGCGGTCACAGCTCTCATCGTCTTCCTGGCCGGCGTCGCCATCTTCTTGGCTTTGATGTTCGAGTGGCGGATGGCGCTCGCCGCGATCGTCACGCTGTTTCATGATGTCCTGATCACCGTCGGCATCTACTCGCTGGTCGGTTTCTCGGTCACACCGGCGACGGTGATCGGGTTCCTCACCATCCTCGGCTACTCGCTCTATGACACCGTCGTGGTCTTCGACAAGGTGCGCGAAAACACGCGTGGGCTGCTCGGCGCCTCCCGCATGACGTACAGCCAGGCGGCAAATCTGGCTATCAACCAGACCATCGTGAGGTCGATCAACACGTCCGTGATCGCGCTGCTACCCGTCGGAGCGATCTTGTACATCAGCACCGCGCTGCTCGGCGAGGGCGTGCTGACGGACTTGTCGCTGGCACTGTTCATCGGCATCGCGGTCGGCACGTATTCGTCGATCTTCATCGCCACGCCGCTTCTTGCGGATCTCAAGGAGCGTGAGCCGCAGTATCAGCAGCTGGCCAGGCGTGTTGCCGCCCGCCAGGGCGCGGCCGCGAGAGCCGCGAAAGGCACGGCCGCCACCCGCAGCGAACCCGCGCCCGTCGCGGAGGCACCGCCGCCGGCCGAGGAGG
This sequence comes from Candidatus Dormiibacterota bacterium, assembly GCA_036506195.1. Taxonomy (GTDB): domain Bacteria; phylum Chloroflexota; class Dormibacteria; order Dormibacterales; family Dormibacteraceae; genus 40CM-4-65-16. The sequence goes on along the minus strand of DASXSD010000159.1, from coordinate 1,502 downwards.
AGATAACCCCGACGCCGGTGGGTGCTGGCGCGTCACGTGGCTCCGTACCGCGCCAACAGCCCAAACGGTCGACAGGCTCGCGTTCGGGCAGCAAGTCAAAGCGTCGGCCCTCGGGCAAGAAGCGACGGTAGGAGGGCAGACCGTCGGCTCGCGGTCGGCGACGGCGTCGCTCGCACCGAGCACGGCGCCTGGCGGTGGGCGGTAAGTGGGCAGGGCAACGTACAGCGAGTGGGCCCGCGTTTCCACTACTAGCCGCTCATGCGGCGGCGAGGCCTGGGCCGACGCCCAAGGGCAGGAGGGGCAATGCTCAGCACGCGAGTGATCGCGGGCGACGTAGAGCGGGGGCCGCACGGTGCCCAGCGGTGGCGTCGACACGGCACGCGGATGCGAGCGGAAGGGTGAGCAGGGTGACGACATCGACGCTCGGCGACCAGGCACTTGCTGCTCGACTTACCGCCTTGATCAGGGATGTACCTGATTACCCCAAGCCGGGAGTCGTCTTCAAGGACATCACGCCGCTGCTGGGCGAACCGTCAGCGTTCGCGGGGGCGGTGGACGCGATCGCGGAGGCCGACTGGGGCGGGATCGACAAAATTGTCGGCATCGAGGCCCGCGGGTTCATCCTCGCCGCCCCGGTCGCGCTGGCTGCGCGAGTCGGATTCGTCCCTGTACGCAAGAAGGGCAAGCTGCCGAGTGCGTCGTTCGAGGTGTCCTATGCGCTCGAGTACGGCGAGGCGACCCTCGAAGTGCATCAGGACGCGTTCACGCCGGGGGAGCGGGTGCTGATCGTCGACGATGTTCTCGCCACCGGGGGAACGGTCGAGGCCACGGTCGATCTAGTACGGCGCGCCGGCGGGAAGATCGTCGGAGTGGCTGTCCTCATGGAGCTCAGCTTCCTGGATGCCCGGACTCGCCTCACGACCGCGCCGGCCGCACTCGCCGACGCCGACCTCCGGACCCTTCTCATCGCCTGACCCGTTTCGCCCACTCCGCATGAAGGGCACCTTCACCCGATAGTTCCGACTGAGGTGCCCTTCAGGTCTCCCCGTATGGGGTGAAGGTGCCATTCATGCGAGACAGGGGTGGGTGGGGGTGCGTGAGGTACGCCCGGGAGGAGGTTCGGTCGCGTCCGGGGATCGGCGATCTGGGAGTGATCGAGGGCCAGATGTCGTTACCATGAATGTCTCCGGTGTATGAGGTACCTCTCCTGGGGGATGTGGATCTCTCCTGGGAGTTTCTGTTATCTCACGGGTGACGAGGAGCGTGTTGGCAGAACAGAGGGTGCAGGACGCCTCGGCCGGCGTCGACGCCGCCGAGCGTTCGACCTCGCCTGTGCCTGCCCCGATGCGCGCGCCGCGGTTGTCACGCAGGAAGCTGCGCCCGAGTGCAACGCCCGCCTCGACAGCCGACGGCGCGGCTGCCGCGCCGAGCAGCGTCGCCACGGCAGAGCCAGTCGCCGAGGCGGAGCCTGACACCGCGACTGCAGACGCCACGGACGCCCC
>DASXSD010000158.1:0-2750 GCA_036506195.1 Candidatus Dormiibacterota bacterium | reverse complement strand
GGCATGGAATAGCCGGCCCCGCGAACCCGATACCCTCTTAGCGTGGCCGACTCGAGCGCACGCTCGCGCTACCTGGAAGCGGGTTCCGTGCTCCTTGTCGGCGTCGCGGCTGCCCTGTGGGCCTTCGACGCCTACTTCCGTCCGGGCCTGACCAAGCAGCTGAGCTCGGGCCAGATCGTCCTCGTCGAGGACCTGCTGATCAGCCTCTGCCTCGTCCCGGTCCTCATCTCCAACGCGGCGCAGCTGCGCCGCCTGAGCGGCCGTCGCTGGCTCGCCCTGGCCGCGATCGCGCTGGGGCCCCAGGCGGTGGCCACGGTGCTGTTCACCAAGGCGATCGGGTTCTCGTTCAGCAACCCGGCGGCGCCCAACTTCGACGTGCTGCATGAGGTCTACCTGCTTTACCTGCTCCAGCCGGTGTTCGGGATCGTGTTCGCGCGCGTGTTCCTCGGGGAGCGGCGCAAGCGAAGCTTCTGGCCTCTCGCCGGGATCGCCCTGGTCGGCGTCTACCTGATCGTCTTCGCCGAAGACCCGACCGCTCCGTGGCGCATCCGCAACCCGGAGCTGATGGCCGGGCTCCTGGTGCTCGGCGCGGTGATCATGTGGGCGGGTGGAACTGTGCTCGGCCGCTACGCGCTCGAGGACGTCAGCTTCCCGATCACCACGAGCCTGCGTTTCGTCCTGGCGTTGCCTGTGCTCATGGTGATCGTGCTCATCGACAAGGGCGGCGCCGCCTTGAGCGGCTACTCGCTCAGCCAGCTGCCGAGCTTCCTGGGCATCGTGCTGGTCCCCGGGTTGCTGGCGATGCTGCTCTACTACCTGGCGCTCTCCAGGACGCCGGCCTCGCTGGCCACCATCGCGGAACTCGGTTACCCGCTCGCCCTCTTCCTGATCTTCTCCCTACCGCCGCCGGTCGGGCAGGGTGCGCCTTTGCGTACGGTGGAGCTGGTGGGGGCGGCGCTGCTCGTCGGCGGCGTCGTGACGCTCAACTTCCTGAAGGCGCGCCACGTGGTCGAAGTGCCGCGGCAGCGCCTGACGCCCGAGGCCGTACATGGGACGTGAGTACGGCACCTCGGTGGAGACCACCGCGTCGCCTGAGCAGGTCTGGCGCGTCTGGTCGGACATGTCGACCTGGGGCGAGTGGAACCCGAACGTCTCCACGATGGAGTGGGAGGGAGGGTTTGTCGCGGGTTCGAGAGGCATCATGAACACGAAGTCTGGCCAGCACCACAACATGCAGCTGGTCGACGTCGAGCCACCTCACAGCTTTGCGCTGGCGACGAGCGTCGTGCCCGGCACGCGGTTTCGCTTCAACTGCCGGATCGAGCCTGCCGGCGCGAAGACGAAGGTGAGCCAGACGGTCGATGTCGGCGGACCGCTGGGCCCGGTCGTGGGCGGCATGCTGGGCCCGCAGGTCTCGAAGGAGTTCGACTTGCTCCTCACGAACCTCGCGCGCAAGGCCGAGTCCGCCTAACCTTCTTCCCTCGCATATATAGAAAGGACGCGAGCCCTGTAGGCGGCTGACGCCCTGCCCCAGCTCAGCCTCACTCCGGCCAGCATGGCGACGAGGAAAAGCAGGAGGCCCGCGGCGAGCAGGGTCGGTCCTACTCGTCCCTCCGAGATCGCCGCGAGGAGCGGGCCCCAGTCGACCGTGGCCGCCGCGTTGAGCCACGCGATCAGTCCAGTCGCGAAGGCCGCCACCGCCAGTGTCCAGCGTTTCTCCGCGGTTGACATCTGCGTGAGGTCGAAGCGATGCTGCCGCGGCGTGACGCGTACCTTGCCGAGCTGCGTCAACAGGACGATCCAGGCCGCGAGCATGACGAGGCCGATCGCGAAAGCGAACCATGGATAGGCGGTCTTGTCGATCGGGGAGAGGTCGGCCGAGCCCGCCCACGCCGCCATCGGCAACGCCCACATCAGGCTGCTGAGCGCGGCGAAGCCGGTACGACCGAAGCGATCGACGAGTCGCGCGATCACAGCGCGTACTTCTCGGCGAGGTATTGCTCGAACGTCGTGTGTCCGTCGCGGTGGTCGGGACACGTGAGGTAGCCCTTCGCCACCTGCCGGCTGCCACGCAAGGGCAGCCACAGGTTGACAAGCCGGCGCTTCGAGCGGCGCGCCCTGAGCCATGACTGCGCGATCGATTTGAAGTCGCGCACCTCAGGCCCTCCGAAATCGGGGAGCAAGCCCGCAGGTTTGTCGAGCACCGCGTCGACGACGCGGCGCGCAGCCTCTCGCTCGTCGACGGGCTGAAACTGCCACCCGAATGGGATCGCGGTCACACCGGGCAGACGCGAGAACGCGCTCAGCCTGAGCTCCATGAAGCTGTGAAACTGCGTGGACCGAATGATTGACCACGGCACGATGTCCTCGCGCACGACCGACTCGGCGGCGAGCTTCGTCCTGTAGTACGGAAAGCTCACCCAGTTGATGCCGACGATCGAGACATAGACCACGTGCTGGATACGCGCTTCTCTGGCCAGCGTCAGGAGGCGTCGGGTTCCGCGCACGTCGACCGCGCGTCCCGCGCGCGGTTCGCGCGTCGCGGATGCGGCGTGGACGATGGAGTCCATTCCGGCCACAGCCCGGGCGAGCCCGGCGCCGGTCTTCAAATCACCCTGCACCGCGTCGACGTGACCGCGCGGCTGGCGGCTGAGAATGCGGGCGCGATGACCTGACTGACGCAGCAGCATTACGACGTGGCGACCAAGAATGCCTGTGCCACCGGTGACGAGTACGTTCAGCCGAGCCTC
>DASXSD010000157.1:0-4754 GCA_036506195.1 Candidatus Dormiibacterota bacterium | reverse complement strand
CCAGCAGACCGGCTCCCGCGTCGTTAGTCGCCGAGCCACCAAGTCCGACGACCAGTCGCCTGGCCCCGGCCTCCACGGCCACCGCCGCCAGCTCCCCGACCCCGTAGGTCGTGGTCACCTCCGGATCCCGCTGCTCGCCATGGATCAAGTGCAACCCGCAGGCGTCTGCCGCCTCGATGTAGGCCGTCTCGGCGGCAACGTGGATGCGTCCGCTCACAGACTCCCCCAGCGGACCGGTAGCCAGCGTCGACCTTGTACGCCCGGGAACGGCGGCGCTGATGACGTCCAGGAAGCCTGGCCCGCCATCGGCGAGTGGCATCAGCTCCACGGTGTCGCCGGGGGCAGCTCGCCGCCAGCCGTCCGCCATCGCGGCGGCGGCTTGGGCGGCCGTGAGGGTCCCAGCGAACTTGTCCGGCGCGACCAGCACGTGCACGAGCGATAGTGTCCCTGGACGGCGGTGCCACGCTCCGCGCGGCCCGTCCCCGTCGTACGGTGACCTCCATGGGGTTTCTTGATGCGTTGCTTGGACGGACGAAGCCGAAACAGGCCAATCTCGACCAGTTGTTCGGCATTCCTTCTGCCGCGGTGACGCTTCAGGTTGCCGCCGACTTTCGTCCGACAGGTGTCGGTTCGGTGTGTTTCAAGGCTGCCGAGGGCGGGGCGTTCGCTCGTACCGAAGCGGAGATCAAGGAGCTGCTCGAGACCTCGTCGGCGACGGCGACATCCGAGCCCGCCGCCGCACCGATCGAAGTCTCCGAGGACTCATACGGGTACACCTGGCTGATCGTGCGGCGTCAACCCGACGACATCGCCGCGCTCGTGACGGACCTCCACGCGGTCAACGTGTCTCTGCAGGACGCCGGCTTCGGGCCGGCGCTGCTGTGTTCGCTCGTGACCTTCAAAGATCCGGAGAATCGTTCACTTGGTCTGGTCTACCTCTACAAGCGCGGCACCTTCTATCCGTTCGCGCCGTTGTCCGGCGAGAAACGTGACAACGCACTCGAGCTTCAGGTGCGCGGCCAGCTCGCCGACGATCTCCGGACCGAGCCCGATCTCTCCCGCTGGTTCCCGGTCTGGGGAGCACCTGGCCTCTAGGAGCCGTCAGTCCTTGGCACCGACTCCCGGCAACGCAAGCATCCGATCCAGGGCCAGCCTCGCGTAGTGCGACGTCTCCTCGTCGACGACGATCCGGTTCACCACCTTGCCCGCAGCGAGCGACTCGAGAGACCAGACAAGGTGCGGCAGGTCGATGCGGTTCATCGTCGAGCAGAAGCAGACGGTCCGGTCAAGGAAGACGATCGTCTTGTCGGGGTGCTGGTTGGCGAGCCGCCTGACCAGGTTGAGCTCGGTCCCGACCGCCCACTTGGATCCAGCCTGGGCGGCGTCGAGCGTCTGGATGATGTATTCCGTCGAGCCCACAAAGTCGGCGTCGCTGACCACCTCCTGGCGGCATTCCGGGTGGACGAGGACGTTGACGCCGGGGATCCGCTCACGCACGTCGTGGACGGCGTCGAGGCTGAATCGGCCATGCACCGAGCAATGCCCACGCCAGAGGATCATCCTCGCCGACCGTAGCTGATCGGCGGTGAGACCGCCGCCCGCCTTGTGCGGGTCATAAAGCACGCAGTCGTCGAGATCGAACCCCATCTCCCTGACGGCGGTGTTGCGGCCGAGGTGTTGGTCGGGCAGGAACAAGACCTTGTCGCCTTGTCCGTAGGCCCACTCGAGGGCGGCCTTCGCGTTCGACGAGGTGCAGATCGTGCCGCCATGCTGCCCCGTGAACGACTTGATGTCCGCGGATGAATTCATGTAGGAGACCGGGATGGTGCCATCGGCGACACCGGCGTCAGCAAGGACGTCCCAGGCGTCCTCGACCTGGTCATAGCGCGCCATGTCCGCCATCGAGCAGCCGGCCGAGAGATCAGGCAAGATCACCTGCTGATGGTCGGCAGTAAGGATGTCGGCGGACTCGGCCATGAAGTGGACACCGCAGAAGACGATGTACGGCGACTCCGGCCTGGCGGCGGCCTGCTGCGCCAGCTTAAAGGAGTCGCCCGTGACGTCGGCGAACTGGATCACTTCGTCGCGCTGGTAATGGTGGCCGAGGACGAAAACCTGATCGTCGAGCTTGGCCTTGGCCGCGGCCGCCCGTTCGACGAGATCGGGATCGCTCGCGGCAGGAAGATCGCCGGGGCACTCAACGCCCCGCTCGGTCGCTGGATCGCTGCCCCGCCCGAGCAACAGCAGGGCAACAGCACTCGGATCCGGCTCGGCGAACCCGCTCGCCGGCGTCTCCGCGGTGGTGGTCACGAGGTGAGCCTCCCTTTGGGTCTCCCAGGTACAGCGTCCCACGAGGCCCCGCTATGCCCACGCCGAGCTTGCTGCCCAACCCCACCATGCGCCCACGAGGCCGGGTGGGCCAGCCCTGGTCTCCTGATCGTCCGGTCGGTTGCTCGGGGGCGTGTCCTCATCCAGTACCGGCGTCCCAGCCCAGCATGCTGCCGCTACATGGCCCGACGCCGAGCGTGGCCGATGCTGCGGCGCCCTTGTGTCGCGCGGCGAGGGAAGGCGCCTAGGCCGGGCCGCCGAGTTGCGCGGCGAGCTGGCCGAGCTGCTCGAGGCGCCGCTCCAGTGGCGGGTGCGTTGCGAACAGCGAGGAGAGGCTGAAGCCGCGGGCGAAGGCCGGCACGAAGAAGAAAGCGTTGAAGGCTTCAGCCTGCCGCAGATCCCTGGTCGGGATGCGTCCCATCTCTCCGCTGACCTTGACCAGCGCCGAGGCGAGCGCGGACGGTCGTCCGGTCACGATCGCACCGGCCCGGTCCGCGGCGAGCTCGCGATAGCGGGACAGCGTGCGGATCAACAGGAAGCTGAGCGCGTAGACGATCGCACTTGCCACGACCACCGCGAGGAAGACCACCGCCGCATTGTTGTCTCGGTCACGACCGCCCATGCGCACGTACAACGCCATTCGTGTGATCACCCCGGCGAGCACGCCGAGGAACGAGGCGATCGTCATGACCGCGACGTCACGGTGGGCGACATGGGCGAGCTCGTGTGACAGGACGCCCTCCAGCTCCTCCGGCTCGAGCCGCCGCAGCAGCCCGGTCGTCACGCAGAGGACTGCCCGCTTCGGAGTGCGACCGGTCGCGAACGCGTTGGGCATGTCCGCCTCGGCGATTGCCACCTGCGGCTTCGGTGCGTCTGTGAGAGCGCAGAGCCGGTCGACTACAGCATGGAGTTCCGGCGCCTCCGCCGGGCTGACGATCCGACCGTGCATGGAGTACAGCGCGATCTTGTCGGAGTAGAAGTACTGGAAGAGGAATCCGCCGACGGCGATGACCAGCACGATGGCCCAGTTGACGCCGATGCCGATGAGCACGCCGACGAACACGACGTAGAGGAGACCAAGCAGGAACATCGTCAGCACCATGCGCCGGACGAGCCCACCGTCAGCCTTCATGCGAACTACTGCCACGACATTTCCTAACGCACCGCGGGGCCAGTTCGTGCCTCATGACGGCGCAGGTCGATGAACCACTCGGAGCATGCCTGCGACGGGAGGACCAGCCCTTGCGACGAGTCGATCACGATCGCCGAGGGGGCAGCGGACTTGTGCGCCTTACGCCGCGCGACCACCGTTCGAGCAGGCACCCGCCCGCCGCGGATGCGACTCATCCGAGCAAGCGCTTCCGATCGATTCAGCCCGGCACCAAGCCCTCGTCGCCGAGCATCTCGCGTACGTCGTCGACGTGGGCGTCAGGGTCGGGCAGGACGAAATCGCTGGGCTGCAACGAGTCGACGGGCAGCGCCTTGCCCGCCTCACGCACCTTGGCGAGCAGGGAGGAGAGTGCCGCCCTGAACGCTCCGTCATCGCCGGTGTCGATCGAACGGGTCAGCTCGTCGTCAAGGGCGTTGAGCTCGGCGACGGCTTCGTCGTCCAGCTCGTACTGCCCTTCGGAGAGGATTCGGACGATCACTTGCCCTCCCCCTCGAGCTCTTTACGTGGCTCGGCGGCACCCAACTCCTGCTTCATCTTCGCCAGCTGAAGCTCGACATCGCTCTGGCTTGACATCCGCTCCAGTTCGGCGGTGATGTCGTCCTTGCCGAGACCGGATGGGTCCTCGAGAGCCCCAGAAGCGATGAGCTCATCAATCGCGCCCGCTCTCGCCTGCATCTGCGCGGTCTTGTCCTCTGCGCGCTGGATCGCCAGACCAACATCGCTCATCTCCTCCGATACACCGGAGAATGCCTCGTTGATCTTGGTCTGCGCCTCGGCCGCCGTGTAGGTGGCCTTGAGGGTCTCCTTCCTAGTACGGAAGGCGTCGACCTTGGCCTGGAGCCGCTGCGAGGCAAGTGTGAGGCGCTCCTCTTCGGCCTGCAGATTGGCGTGCTGCGTTTGAAGATCGCTGATCTGCTGCTGCAGCCCCGACCGCCGAGTCAACGCCTCCCTTGCCAGGTCCTCGCGACCAGCCGCGAGCGCCTGACGCCCCTGGCCTTCCAGCTTGTCGCCCTGCTGGGTGAGCTGGGTGATCTGCAGCTCGATGCGCTTACGTGAGGTGGCGACATCGGCCACACCTCGCCGGACGTTCTGCAGCAGCTCGAGCTGACGCTGATAGGAGTAATCGAGAGTCTCGCGCGGGTCTTCCATCCGATCGATCGCCTTGTTCGCCTTGGATCGGAAGATCAGCGCCATCCGCTTCATCAAGCTCATCGCCGGCGTACGCCCCTTCTCAAGCAGGCTTCATGAGTGATGT
>DASXSD010000156.1:0-6062 GCA_036506195.1 Candidatus Dormiibacterota bacterium | reverse complement strand
AGATCAGCGCTTCGAGCTTGGCCTTGAGGTCGCCCTTCATGTTCGGGCGATAGCCGACGGTCCTCTCGGCCGGCTTGCCGTCCTTGAAGATGATCACCGTCGGGATCGACATGATCCCGAGCTGCATCGGCACCGACGGGTTCTCGTCGATGTCCATCTTCATGACCTTGATCTTGTCGCCCAGCTCGCCATGGATCTGCTCCACGATCGGAGCGATCATCCGGCATGGACCGCACCATGTCGCCCAGAAGTCGACGAGCACCGGCTTGTCGGCCTTCAGAACGGCGCTTTCGAACTCGTTGTCGGTGACTTCCTGGATGTTTGACACGTGCACTCCCTCTTCTGGCTTAATCGGCGGAATCCGACTTTGATTCCGACTTCGACTCGCTCTTGGTGTCCGGCTTGGCGTCGGACTTCGACTCGCTCGGCCCTGACCCGTTCTCGGAGGACGACTTGCCGGCGCTCTTGTAGTCGGTGGTGTAGAAACCGCTGCCCTTGAACGCGACCCCGATCGGGTAGAGCACCTTCTTGAGGGTCGGCTGGCTGCAGTCGGGGCAAACCTTGAGTGTGTCGTCGGACATCCGCTGGAAGATCTCGAACTGGTGTCCGCAGTTGGTGCAGCGATAACCGTAGGTGGGCAATTTTTTCAGTTCCTAGACTATAAACGTCAACCTCGTTCCAGCCGGTCGAAAACCATCCCGGAGGGCGGTTTCGGGTGGAAATAGGTTGCCTTCTGGGGAAGAGTCTTCCCTTCCCGGGCCAGCTTCAAAACTTCGTGCACGTCCGGCGGGGCGAGGAAGAAGGCCGCCGTCCCCACCCCCTCGTCGACCCACTGCACGGCCTGCTCTGGGTCGCGCGTGTAGAGGAGCAATTCCTCCGGATCGCGCTTGCCGAGGAGGTTGTCGATCACCTGCTCGTGCAACTCCACCAGGGCCACGTCGCCTTCCAACGGCAGGACCTGGAACTGGTGGTCCCGATAGGCTCCCGCGGCCAGCCGGCCGGACAGGGCGGCCAGCGTCTCGTCGAGCGAGCCAGCCGGCTCGCCACCAGTGACAGCGATCCCCGTCTTCATGACCCGGTGTGTCGCCTGGACGGCGAGCCCTGGGTCGTCGATGTCGGTCAGCAGGGCGAGGGTGAAACGCGAAGGCGCGTCGGCGTCACCTCCGACCTCGTCCGCGTACGCAAGCGCCGTCTCGTAGCGGTGGTGACCGTCAGCGATCAGGACGGGCAGCTTCGCCATCGCGGCGTGCACCGATGCGTGGATCGCCGGGTCGGAGATGACCCACAGCCGGTGATGCTTGCCTTCCGGGCCGTCAAAGCTCACCGCCGCGGCCCTCAAGGCCACCTTCTGCAGCAGCTCGGGGATACCGGTGCCCGTGCCTTCAAAGAGGAACCAGAGCGGCTCCAGGCTCACCTTCGTCGCCCGCAGCAGCGCCAGCCGGTCCTCCTTGGGTCCTGCGTGCGTGCGCTCGTGCGGCAGCACCACCCGGTCGGAGTAAGGCTGGAGCCGCAACGACGCTATGAGGTCGCGCCTGATGCTGCCTTCGAAGGTCACCTCGTGGACGTACATCGAGGGCGGGTCCGGCTCGAGGATGCCCTCCTCGAGCCAGCGCGTAAAGGTGTGCGCCGCCTCTTCGTAATCTGCCCCCGGGCGCGTCAGCCGGACGACGTTGTACGGCGACAGCGACCGGTAGTGCGACAGGTCGGCCTCCGGGATGACGTCGTAAGGCGGCGCCACGAGGTCGCTCAGGTCGCCCGCGCGCGCCATGTAGTAGCGGATGCCTGGAAAAGCGCGGACGTCAGCTATCGGAGGAAGGCCCCAGCAACTCTACGTATCGCAGGTCGGACATGCCCGCGACCTCCTTGAGCCTCGCCAGCACCTCGTCGGCGACCCGGTCGTCGACCGCGAGGATCATCATCGCGTTTCCCCGCGGCGCGTCCCGTCCCACCTGCATGCTCGCGATGTTCACGTCGTGCTCGCCGAGGATGCTGCCCACCCTGCCCACCACCCCTGGGCGGTCCTCGTGCCGGCTGACCAGGAAGCGGCCCTCCGGCACGAGGTCGACGCGAAACGAGTCGATCCGGACCGTCCGCGCCTCTCCCATCAGCACGGTGCCCGCGATCTCGTGATCGAGAATCCGGACCGTGACCAGGCTCGCGTAGCTGCTGTGGGCACGGCTCCGCCGCTCGACGAGACGGATGCCCCGGTTGGCGGCGATCAGCCGCGCGTTGACCGCGTTGATGCGCTCCTCCGTGAACGGTTGCACGACGCCCTTGATGGCCGCCGCGACGAGCAGGTTGACGTCGTGCTCGGCGAGCTCGCCCTCGAAGTCGAGCTCGATCGTGCTGACACGGCCGCCGAAGAGTTGCGCATGCAGCGCGGCCAGGCGCTCTGTCAGGTCGGCAAAGGGGCGCAGGTACGCAAGCTCCTCCGGTGGCAACGCCGGCGCGTTGACGGCGAAGCGCGGGAGATCCCCCGCGAGCACCGCAGCCACTTCCTCTGCTACGTCAAAGGCTACTGACACCTGCGCTTCGAAGGTCGACGCCGCGATGTGCGGGGTGGCGACGAAGTTGGGTAGCTCGAGCAGGGCGCTGTTTTCCGGCGGCTCGGTCTCGAAGACATCGGCCGCGGCCGCCGCAAGCCGGCCGGTCTGAAGCGCCTCGCACAGCGCCACCTCATCGACGATCCCGCCCCGCGCCGTGTTGACGAGGCGCGCGGTCGGCTTCATCAACGCGAGTTGCGGGCGACCGATCAGGTTGCGGTTGGAGTCGACCAGCGGCACGTGCACCGTGACGAAGTCGGCGCGCTCGAGCAGGTCGTTCAGGCTGACCAGGGCGACGTTGAAAAGCTCCGCGCGCTCGACCGACACGACGGGGTCGTACGCGATGACGTCCATCTCGAGACCGTGCGCACGCTTGGCCACCTCGGAGCCGACGTTGCCGAGTCCGATGACGCCGAGGGTCTTGCCGCGAATCTCGGTCCCGATGAACTTTGAGCGCGTCCACTCGCCGCGCTTCACGGAGGCGTCCGCCTGGGGCACCCAGCGCGCGAGGGCGAACAAGAGCGCCATGGTGTGCTCGGCGGCCGCGATGATGTTGCCCCTGGGCGCGTTGACGACGACGATGCCTTTGCTGGTCGCCGCGGAGACATCGATGTTGTCGACCCCAACCCCCGCGCGGCCCACCACTCGAAGCCTGCGGCCGGCCTCGATGACCGGAGCCGTGACGCGCGTCTCGCTCCGCACGACCAGCGCGTCGAACTCGGGGATGCGCCGGACCAGCTCCGCCTCTTCGAGCTTGCTGACGACGGTCACCTCGCCCGCGCGACGAAGACGTTCGAGACCATCCTCGGCGAGAGGGTCAGCGACGAGGATCTTGGCCAACTCTGTCCTTCGCGCTCAGTGGGCGGCGGCGGGGACGCCCTCGACTGACGCGGTAACGGCGGCGACTCCGCGTCCTACCGAGGGTGCGATGTCGAGCTCTTCCAACGCCTGCTCGATCGCCCAGATCACCTGGACGACATCACCCTCCGAGACAGCGCCGAGGTGACCGACGCGGATCATCTTGCCCGTCATCTTTCCCTGGCCGCCCGCGATCACCACGCCGTACTTGGTGTCGATGAGCTTGCGTAGCGCCGCCACGTCGAGGCCGGCCGGGGGCAACGCCGAGGTCACCGTGTGCGAGCGATACCCCTCCTGCGCGAAGAGCTGGAAGCCGAGCGCTTGCAAGCCTGCCTGGGTGGCGCGCGACAGCCGGGCGTGCCGTGCGTAGACGTTCTCGAGGCCCTCCTCCTCGAGCATCCTCAATCCCTCCTGCATCGCGAACGCAACAGGGACCGCGGGCGTGAACGGAGTCATTCCCTTTTCCGCCCACGTCCTGGCTTCCCTCCAGTCGAAGTAGAAGCGGGGCGAGCGTGCCTTAGCCTGCTGCGCCCAGGCCCTCTCGCTGACGCTGACGAGCGCAAAGCCTGGCGGCGCCATCCATCCCTTCTGGGAGCCGCTGACCGCCACGTCGACACCCCAGGCGTCCGTCTCGATGTCGATCGAGCTGATCGAGCTCACGCCGTCGACGACCACGATGCGGTCGGCGTCGCGACCCGCGCGGGCGAGCTCGCGAAGGGGGTTGGTCAGGCCCGTCGACGTCTCGTTGTGGGTCAGGAGGACGACCTGCGCCTTCGGATGCCGTTGCAGGATCAGCTTCAGGTCATCGGGGTCGACCGGCTGGCCCCACTCGAACTCGAGCCTCACGACATCGGCGCCATACGCCGCGGCCAGCGCCGCGAAGCGCTCGCCGAAGTTGCCGCAGAGGGCGACCACCACCTCGTCTCCGGGGGAGATCAGGTTGGCGACCGCAGATTCGAGCCCGCCGGTCCCTGAGCTCGTGAGCAGGAGCAGGTCGTTCCTGGTCTTGAACACGCGCTTGGCGCCGGCAGTGATCTCGGCCAGGATGGCCGCGAACTCCGGTCCGCGGTGGTCGATCATGGGCCGGTTCATGGCCCGGACGACCCTCTCGGGGAGAGGCGTCGGTCCGGGGATGCGCAGCTGCGTGTGGAAGGTCGTCATGGGCGCGCTCGCTCCATCAATTCGGCTCAGGCGGCCTTGTGATTCTGCCCTAGTGCAACTCGGTTGTGTAGGGAAGAAGGGCGATCGCGCGGGCACGCTCGAGCGCGGTCGTCAGCGGCCGCTGGTGCTTGGCGCAGGTCCCGGTCACGCGTCGAGGCAGGATCTTGCCGCGGTCGCTGACGAAGCGGCGAAGGCGCGAGATCTCCTTGTAGTCGATGTAATCGATCTTCTCGACGCAGAAAGCGCACACCTTGCGGTGCTGGCGTTTCGGCCCCCTGGACGGCCCTCCCGCGGGCGCTTCTCGTGTCGGTGGTCGGTCAACTGCCATTGGTTACTCCTAGAACGGAATCTCGTCCGGGTCGACGTCACGCGGCGCGTCGTCCGGAGCCGGAATATCGTCGGAAGCCTGCGGGCGCTGCCGGGTGGTGGTCACGCCGTCGCTCGGCGCGCTGCTGCGGCTGTCGAGGAACTGGACGTCGTTGGCGATGATCTCGGTGGTCCGCCGCTTCTGCCCGTCCTGGCCCTCCCAGGAGCGGGTCTGGATGCGACCTTCGATGAACACCAGCGCACCCTTGCGCGTGTACTGGGCCACGACCTCGGCGAGGTTTCGCTTGCCGATGTTGTAGGCGACGATGTTGTGGTAGTCGGTGAACTCCTTACGCTCGCCGTCGGGTCCCGACGACCACCGGTTGGTCGCGATGCTGAAATTCGTCACCGCGGTGCCGCTCGGCGTGTAGCGCATCTCAGGGTCTTTGGTCAGCCGTCCGATGAGCAGGGCCTTGTTCAAATTCGACATTTACGAAACCTCCCGATCCTCCCGATCTGGCCGGCGCGATCGACCCGCCGCTTCATTCGTCTCCGCAGCTATGGGCTCGAGCACGACCTCTGTGGGCGGCGGCGCCACAGCGGTCGCAACAGCTTTCTCCGGCTTGCGCACGATGATGTGGCGCAAGACCTCTTCGGTGATCTTCAGGCTCGCTTCGAGCTCGGGGACCCGATCCGGCTCTAGCTGAAAGTCCTGGAGCACGTACGAGCCCTCTTTCTGGTGTTTGACCTCGTACGCCAGCTTGCGCTTGCCCCAGAGATTGGTGCGTTCGGCCGTTCCACCTGATCGGGCGATCAGCACGTTGACTCGCTTCACGGCGTCCTGGACTTTTTCGTCGTCGACGTCAGCCCGGACGATGTACAGAACCTCGTAATCCCGCAACAGGGAACCTCCTTCCTATGGGTTCAGGCCCCGTTCAACGGAGGCAACGCGCCTCCGGTCGAGGCCAGAAAGGTCAGGTCGGTATTCTACCAACCGCTGATGGCCACCAAGTCCCGAGCTAAGTCTTCCGCGGGCGCCGGCAAAGGCAAGGGCGGCCGCCGGCCGCAGGTGCGCGCCAAAAGCGGGGCCGGGGTCCCCCTGCTGCCGATAGTCGTCGGGAGCATCCTCGGCGTGGGCCTGATCGCGATGATCGTCCTGATCGTTTACTACCAGAGGCCGAGCGCGGGGCAGCC
>DASXSD010000155.1:0-7718 GCA_036506195.1 Candidatus Dormiibacterota bacterium | reverse complement strand
GAAGGTCAAGCTGCCCGGGAGCGGGGGAGGGGCCGACATCGCGATCCTCAGCCGGCGCTGGGTGACCCTGATGACCCACGAGCCGCGGCGCCTTGTCGAGAGGGTTTCGTTCATCACATCTCCCGGGCACGGTGACGGCAGCCCTGGCTGGCGGACGCGCAACGGCCTGCCGGGCGGCGGACCGGCCGCGATCATCACCACGCTGGCGGTGCTGCGGTTTCCTCCCCACGGTGGTGAGGCGTACCTGGCGACCGTCCACCCGGGGCACTCGGTCGACGAGGTGCGGAAGGCAACGGGATGGAATCTCAAGGTGAGTGGGGATCTGAGCGAAACGCCGGCCCCCACGGCCTTCGAGCTCGATGCGATCCGGCGCTTCGACCCTGACGGGTTCTGGACCCGCTCCTAGGGCGCGACCTCGACGCGTGACTCGCGCGCGAGCTGCCGCTTGTACCTGGCGATCAGGAACGCCCCAGTAGGGCGACGCCGACAGCCACACCCGCGGTCACGACCAGCGGTGTACCCAGGGCGGTCAGACGTCGAAGCTCCGGGTAGATCTGGCTGTGACGCGCCGTCCAGTAGAAGCCGATGGGTCGGCGCAAGCGGCGCGCGAGGTCGTAGCCAGAGAGCGACTGCCGCGCCAGCAGCCCAAGGATGGCATAGCCGAGTGTGGTGACCGCCACCGCGACTATTCTCGTGGGCGTCAGTTACAGAAAGCTGACTGGACCGCAACGGCCCTCTGACAGTGGAGTCCCATCGTCGACCTCGCCGAATCCTTCATCGAGGTGAGACGAAATGCATCCATTCGCAGGGCTCGCGGTCAAGACCATCAGCGCCGTCGCCGCGACGGCAATGCTCAGCGCGGGCGTCGTGAGCGCGGCGTCCCCGTCGCCGAACCCGCCATCCACCGCTGCCGGCCAGCAGCAAGCCGACAACGCGCGACACCATGATTGGCGAGCCATACGCAGGGCGGTCATTGAGTCGGAGGCCGATGTCCTGGGCATGACGCCAGAGGCACTGGTCACCAGCCTGAAGGAAGGCAAGACGGTTTCCGAGCTGGCGCAGGCGAAGGGCCTCACCAAGGCGCAGTTCATCACGCGGCTTCTCGTCGACCTGACCGTGCGCCTCGACAACCTCGTCGAGCGCAAGGTCATCACGCCCGCCCAGGCGAAGAAGGTCCTGGCCAGAATCGCCGACGGCCATGTCCCCTTCTGGGACGGAATTCACCGCAAATAGCGTTCCCGCGCGCGGTTGGCGACCGCGATCTGCTTCCACTTGCGACGCTCGTCGGCTTGCAGACGGGCGTCGCTTCGCGCCGCGATCGACCGCAGCTCGCGCTGCAGCTTGCGGTAGCTCTCCAGACGTCCGCGGTCGAGACCGCCGGCCGCAATCGCCGACTTGATCGCGCAGCCGGGCTCCGTCATGTGCGTGCAGTCGTTGAAGCGGCATCGCAAGGCGAGCTCCTCTATGTCCTCGAAGACCCCGCCCAGGGCGTCTTCTCCATCCCAGAGCTGCGCCTCCCGCAGGCCAGGCGTGTCGATGATCATTCCGCCGCCGGGGAGGACGATGAGCTGGCGGTGGCTGGTCATGTGCCGTCCTTCGCCGGATGACGCGTGGATGTCGCGAGTTCGCATGACGTCCTCGCCGACGATTCTGTTGATCAGGGTCGACTTGCCGACGCCGGACGGCCCCAACAGGACGCCCGTGAGAGCAGGCTGGAGGTGCTGGGCGATCTCGGCGACTCCGACGCCGCTGACGCTGCTTGTAATCACCACCGGCGTGCCCGTGGCCACCGCCTCCAGGTCCTCGCGCATCTCGTCAGGAGCGGCCGCGAGGTCCGACTTCGTGAGCACCACAACCGGTGCCGCGCCGCTCTGCCACGCGATCGTCAGGTAGCGCTCGATGCGGCGCGCGTTGATGTCCGTGGCCGCCGCGACGACGAAAGCGATATCGATGTTGGCTGCAAGCACCTGTCGCTTCGTCTCGGTGCCCGGGCTCTGCCTCGAGAAGACGGTGCGACGTTCGACGATGCTGCCTATGGCGTCGCCCTCGATACCGACCCAGTCGCCGACCGTCGGGTCGACGTGGCGCGCGACAGCGCGCCTGGCGCCGGCGCCGTCGTGGACCTGGTAGTCGGCGCCGAAGTCCGCGAGCACACGCGCAGGGACTTCCCGCGGTAGGGCGGCCTCTTCGTATTTTGCTTCGAAGGTCATGTCCCAGCCCAACATGGCGAGCCGGGAGTCGAATCGGGACAACTCGAATCCTCCGGTGAAAGACGGGTGGGCGGTGTCGGTCCGCCCAGTGCCGGAGGTGCTTAGACGGAAGCTCCGGAGGCGGCCGACGGCCGGAAGACGGTCACGACAAGCTCAGCCATTCGACGACACCTCCTTGTTTGATTTGGCGGGTGAAGGATAACTCTTCCCCGCTTGCGGGGAAGTACCCGGCGAAGCCGGGGGATGGGGCGGCCGGCCCACAAGCCCCTCCCCCTCCGTGCCGCGAAGCGGCGCGGACCCCATAAATGGGGAGGAGTTGGTCCTTATTCGCCCTTGAACTCGGCCTTTCGCTTCTCCCCGAACGCCTTGATCCCCTCGTTGGCATCCTGGGAGACGAAGACGCGGCTGATCGCCTCGCGTTCCAGGGCGAGGCCGAGGTCGAGCGGCGCGCTGAAGCCCTGGGTGATCGCGAGCTTGGCGTGGCCGAGCGCGACGCTGGGACCGGCCGCGAGTTTGGCCGCGTACTCGATCGCGCCCTGGCGGCAGGCGCCCGCGTCCGGAAACAGCCGGTCCACCAGGCCTGCCTCATGGGCCTGGGCCGGCGGCAACGTCGTCGCGTTGAGGATCATGTCGAGGCCCTTCGCCAGCCCCACGAGTCGAGGCAGCCGCTGCGTGCCTCCACTTCCTGGAAAGAGGCCCAGGTTCACCTCCGGCAGGCCGATCTGGTACGAACCCTCGGCGGCGAAGCGCAGGTCGCATGCCATCGCCAGCTCGAAACCGCCGCCAAGACAATGTCCCGCGATCGCGGCGATGAAGACGATGGGGGTGTTCTCCATCTTGCGAAAGGCCTCGTGGGCCATGGTCGCCGTCATCACTCGCGACCGCGCCGTTCCGGCTGCGAACGCGCTCACATCGGCGCCGGCGGAGAAGAACTTCTCGGAAGCGCTCGCGACAACCACGGCGCGAATGTCCTCGTCGGTCCGGACGTCATCGATCGCGCCGGCGAAGGAGCGCAGAAACGCGTAGTCGTAGCTGTTGGCAGGGGGCCGGTCGAGGACCAGGATGCCGACGCCGCCCTGCTTCTCCAACCTGACCGTCATGACGAACCCGATAACCTTATCGAAGAACCGAAAGAACCAACCGATGGGGGGTGGCGCATGGCGACGATGATCATCGAAGGCGAACGGACCAAGGCCGCCTCGGGCAAGACGTACGAAGTCCGGAACCCTGCCACGGGCGATGTCGTGGACGAAGTTCCCTCCGGCGGCGCCGCCGACGTCGACAGGGCCGCTCAGGCAGCTTCCAAGGCATTCGCGACCTGGTCGAAACTTCCCGCCAACAAGCGTGCCGAGATCCTGCACAAGGCCGCGCAGCACATGCTCCAGAAGGTCGAGGAGATCGCGCCCATCCTGACCAAGGAGCAGGGCAAGACGCTGCTCGAGTCACGCATCGAGGCCCAGCGGTTCGGCGAGAACATCGGGTGGTTCGCCGACCTCGCCGACAAGGTCCACGGCCAGTACGTCCGCCTTCCCGACCTGACCACCTACGGGCTCGTGATCCGGAAACCGATCGGTGTGTGCGGTGCGATAGTGCCGTGGAACTTCCCGCTCACGCTTGCGGCCAACAAGGTCGCGCCCGCGATCGCCGCGGGCAACACCGTGGTGCTGAAGCCGGCGAGCACGACGCCGCTGTCGACCCTCGCCTGCATCGAGGCCTTGATCGAGGGCGGTTTGCCCGAGGGCGTCGTCAATGTGGTGCTCGGGCAGGCCACGGGCGAGGCCATCGTGTCCCATCCGCTGATCCGCAAGATCGCGCTCACCGGTTCGACGCCCACCGGCAAGAAGGTGATGGCACGGGCGGCGGAAGGACTCAAGAAGGTGACGCTCGAGCTGGGTGGCAGCGACCCCTGCATCGTGCTCGACGACGCCGACATCGAGGGCGCCGCCAAGGCGATCTCGATCGGAAGGTTCTTCAACTGCGGCCAGGCGTGCCTCGCGGTGAAGCGCCTGTACGTGCAGGAGGGCGTTTACGACGCGCTCCTCCAGAAGCTGGTGGCGCGCGCCTCGAAGCTGAAGCCGGGCAACGGTCTCGACAAGGACAGCCGCATGGGGCCCATGCACACCGAGACACAGCGGGCGGAGGTCGAAGCGCAGGTCAAGGACGCAGTGGATGGCGGGGCGAAACCGGCGTTCGGAGGCGGCCGGCCACGCGGGGAGGATTACGACAGGGGCTGGTTCATCGAGCCAACCATCCTGGAGAACGTGCCCGACGGCTCGCGGATGTGGACCGAGGAGGTCTTTGGCCCGGCCCTGCCCGTGCGGCGGATCAAGGACCTCGATGAAGGCTTGCGCCTGGCCAACGACTCGCCGTACGGCCTGGGGTCGTCGATCTGGACCACGAACATGGCCGCCGCGCACCGCGCTGTCCAGGAGCTCGAGGCAGGCTACACGTGGGTGAACGCGCTGCAGATCGCGCACGACGAGCTGCCTTTCGGCGGCACGAAGCAGTCGGGCTTCGGCAAGGAGCACGGGGTCGAGGCCTTCCTCCAGTACACGGAGGAGAAGTCGGTCGTGTATGGCGGAGTCTGAGTAACCGTCGTGCGTACTGAAGGGGCGTGAGGGTCGGTCTCGGAGTTGCGGGCGGCCTGGTCCTGCTGGCGGGGGCGGTCTTCGCCGGCCAGGGTCTCGGCTACATCCCCGGCAGCTACATGACCGGGGACATCAAGTGGTTCTGGATCGGCTCGGCGATGGTCGTGGTCGGGCTGGCGATCGCGATCGCCGGGTTTCTACGGCCGGCGAAACGAGCCTAGGTCCCCACCCCCACTGCGCCCTTGCGCGCGGCCCCCAGCAGGTGGGGGGAGGTGAAAAGGGTTAGGCCGTTCTCCCGTTGAGTCGGTCCCAGTGGGCCTGGCACTCGACGCAGCGCGTGGCTGCCGGCTGGTACTTCAGCCGGGCCTCGGGGATCCGGCGGCCGCAGCCTTCGCAGATCCCGTAGGCGCCCTCGCGGAGCCGCTCGAGCGCGCGCTCCACCTGTTCCCGGTTCTGATCCAGCAGGTGGACGAGCAGGTCGCTGGTCTCCCGGTCGGAAAGCGCCTGGGCGAGGTCGGTCTCCTCTGGAATCCCAGTGATCACCCCACCGACGACCTCGTTCAGGGGCCGGTGAAGGCCGGCCTCCTCTCCGCACTGCGCGGCCAGGAGCTCCAGCCGTTTCCTGTCAGCTTCCAGCCTCTCCTCCGGAGCCTTCTCGGTCTTCCTGCGAACAGCCATTTGCTACAACCCCCCTTCCAAACTCATTCCCGGCACCGGGCTCTGTTTGGATTCCGTGAGCAGAACGCCTGCACCGGCACGCGTACTTGCTCCCGCACAATTAGTCGCCGGATGCCGACCCCGCTGCCAATCCCCCCGAAGATCCTTGCCGCGATCGCGCTGGTTGCGGTAGCCGGTTGCCAGCCGAACTCCCCGCGTCCGGTGCCGAGCGTACCTCAGATCGGAGCCGATCTCAAGTGTTCACAGGGGGACCACGGCTACGAGGACCCCCAGGCGGGGTGGGGATTCTGCTACCCGGGGAGCTGGAAATACATCGAGCGGTCGCAGGCCAGCCAGAGCCCGCCCGGCCTCGACCTGACGTTCGACGTCACTTACGCGCCCGCCTCGCCGGAGCCCTGCCAGAGTCCAAGCCCTGTCCCCACGCCGAGTCCAGGGTCTCCAAGGCCTGCATCGAGCCCCTGCTCGGGGCAGTTCGCTTTCATGATCATCTCGACCTACGAAAGGGGGAACAGCTCGAGCCTCGCGAGCTGGGTGGTGAGCCATCTCAAGTCGGGCCTGACCATGGACTCGATCAGCTGGGGTAACGCGGTTGAGGCGGCGCGCCTGTCAGATGGGCGTCGGGTCGCCCTGACCCCGCACCACGTGGTGATCCTCGACCTGCACTCGGGGCTGCTCGACCTAGAGACCGAGATGGCGGCCCGGTTGGGGACCTGGAAATTCAGCTTCTAACGCTGAATTCTTCGTTGGGTGTCATGCCCGACGCGAGGTGAGGTCGGCGGAGCTGGATGATGTGTTCGGGTCGGTCAAGGGCGGTGCGTACTCCGGGCGCCCGGCAGGGCGATAGGTCTGGATGGTTATGCCCCCGGAAGTGGTCCGCGAGTTGACCAGGTCGAGCGCGGTGTCCGGACCGGAATCGGGGAACAGCCGTGTGCCCTGGCCGACGACGACGGGATAGATGAGCAGGTCGAACTGGTCGACCAGCTCATGGGCGAGCAGCCATCGGACGAGGACACCGCTGCCGGGCACCAGCAAGTCGCCGTCTTGCCGCGCCTTCAGATCACGGACGGCCGCGGCGACGTCGCCGGTCAGGACAGTCGTGCCCGCCCACTGCGGATCGGTGAGGCTCGTCGATGCCACGTACTTGGGCCGGCTGTTCAGCGCGACGCCGATCGGCATCTTGGCCATCTCGATCATCGCTCCCCAGGACCTGGCGAAGATCTCGTACGTCCGCCGGCCGAAGAGGAACGCGGCCGCACCGCCATAGACCTGGTCGAGATACTCCCCGGTTTCGGTGTCGACAAGTGGTGGCGCCCATCCGCCGCGATCGAAGCCGCCGCGGCGATCTTCGTCAGGTCCGCCCAGGCC
The DNA here is from genome assembly GCA_036506195.1 of Candidatus Dormiibacterota bacterium. Taxonomy (GTDB): domain Bacteria; phylum Chloroflexota; class Dormibacteria; order Dormibacterales; family Dormibacteraceae; genus 40CM-4-65-16. The sequence continues at coordinate 877 of DASXSD010000155.1, read as the reverse complement.
CTGCATCACGCCGTCCACCGAGAGGTTGGTCGTCGTCGTCAGCCGCATGTCGTGGTCACCTCACCGAAGACCGGCCGCGGACCCCTTCTGGCTCCGCGTTGCTTCTTCTAGTTAGGCCTCCGGAACAAGGACTGCATCTTGATCGCAAGACCCATGTCGCCCTTGATCTTCAGCTTGCCCTGCATGAAAGCCGCGGTGCCGTCCAGCTGCCCGGTCATGATCTTCACCCAGTCGTGGGCGTCCGCCAGCAGCGTGAGGTTGGCCGGCTCGCCTGGGTCACCCTTGCCGGATTCGGCCTTGCCGTCATGGATTCGCACCCACCACTTGCCGCCCCCGTCACCGCTGAGGTCGAACTGGATCGTGGCTTTGGTCGTCCCGGCCTTTTCGGGAATGAGGTAGTTCGGCATCGCGTCGACGATCTGGTCGGGGGTCATCTGGACTTCGGACATCGGCTCCTCCTGCGGCGAATTGGCGACTCGCTCGAACCCATGTTAGCCCCACTGTGCAGACGCACGAGAAGAGGCATCGACGGATCTGCGTCGCCCATTTCGGCCGAATGCCGTTGTCAGCTTCTGCGCTCCTCGTCACCCCCGCGCAACCACGGCGCGGGGACCCCGAGCAGGAAATGCGCTCACTGCGGTGCTCGTCGCTTCCTAGGCCTCGGCCGTCTGGCCGCCGCAGCTCTCGCCGCCTGACCTCAGGCGGTCGCTGGGGTCGTAGCCGCCCTGAGTGCGTTGGCGATCGCGTCCAGCTGGGCGCGCGCAGGCTTGTTCTCATACGACGGCGGGAACGTGAGCCCGAATCCGTCCCGCGGATAGCGGGGGATGACGTGGACGTGGAAATGCGGGACGTCCTGGTACGCGGCCTCTCCGTCCAT
>DASXSD010000154.1:0-3058 GCA_036506195.1 Candidatus Dormiibacterota bacterium | reverse complement strand
ACTACCTGCGGCGGTGGAGAGTGCCGGCGATCACCGAGATCGACACCCGAGCGCTCACCCGCCACATTCGCACCCACGGCGCCTTGCGTGCGGTGCTCGTGCACGAGGACGAGGAGCCAACACAGGATCGGCTCGCCGAGCTCGCGCTCGCGGCGGCGCGGGTGACTCCGCTCGCCGAGCAGGACCTCGTCGCCGAGACCTCACGCACGCGCAGAGAGGAGTGGCTCGAGCCGTTGCCGGCGGAGCTGCGTACCCGACACCACAGCGACGGAGACGGATTGACCGTCGCCGTCGTCGACTACGGCGTCAAGGCGAACATCCTGCGCTCGTTGCGTGAGCGCGGCTGCCGCGTCGTAGTCCTGCGGCATACCGCGACCTGGGCTGATGTGCAGGCGATCGGCGCCGACGGCCTGGTCCTGTCCAACGGTCCGGGCGACCCGGCGGTCCTGGACGGACCGGTTGAGCTTGCCCGTCAGGCCCTCGGCCAGATCCCGATGTTCGGCATCTGCCTGGGCCACCAGATACTCGGTCGCGCGGCAGGCGCCACCACCTCGCGATTGCCTTACGGCCATCACGGCGCGAACCACCCGGTCAAGGACCTCGACACCGGACGCGTCCACATCACGAGCCAGAACCACGAGTTCCACGTCGATGCGGCGTCGCTACCGGAGGGCGACTTCTACGTCTCGCAGAGAAATCTCAACGACGGCTCGGTCGAGGGCCTCGGCCACCGATCGCTGCCCGCATTCAGCGTCCAGTACCACCCCGAGGGCTGTCCCGGTCCCCAGGACAACCAGCACCTCTACGACCGCTTCCTCGACATGGTCCGCACGCGCGCCCCGATCGCGCGCGCCGTTTCCGGCATGAAGGAGGACCGGAGGCCGCGCAAGGTGCTGATCCTTGGCTCCGGGCCGATCGTCATCGGCCAGGCCGCGGAGTTCGACTACGCCGGCACCCAGGCGTGCAAGGCGCTGCGCGAGGAAGGGATAGAGACGGTGCTCGTCAACTCGAACCCGGCCACGATCATGACCGACGAGGAGGTTGCCGACCGCGTCTATCTCGAGCCGCTGACCGTCGAGGCGGTAGAGCGGATCATCGAGCGTGAGCGGCCGGACGCGCTGCTGCCCACGCTGGGCGGGCAGACCGGTCTCAACCTGGCCACCGACCTGGCGAATGCGGGGGTGCTGGATCGCCACCACGTTCGCCTGCTCGGCGCGACCATCGACACGATCCGCAAGGCCGAGGACCGCCAGGCCTTCAAGCACATGCTCGAGGAGATCGGCGAGCCGGTCCCCGTGTCGCGTGTGTGCGAGTCGATGGACGAGGTGAAGGAGTTCGTGGCCGTCAACGGGCTTCCGCTCGTCATCCGACCCGCCTACACGCTGGGCGGCACCGGCGGGGGATTCGTGACCACCGCGGAGGACCTCGACCGCGTGGCCGCGCGCGGGCTCGCCGCTTCGCCGATCCACCAGGTCCTCATCGAGCGCTCGCTGTGGGGCTGGAAAGAGATCGAGTACGAGGTGATGCGCGACAGCGCGGACACGTGCATCACGGTCTGCAACATGGAGAACCTCGACCCCATGGGGGTGCACACGGGGGACTCGGTCGTCGTCGCCCCGGCGCAGACGCTCACCGACCGCGACCACCAGATGCTTCGCTCCTCGGCGATCCGCATCATCCGCGCGCTCGGCATCGAGGGTGGCTGCAACATCCAGTTCGCGCTGGACCCGAAGAGCTCGCAGTACTACGTGATCGAGGTGAACCCGCGGGTCAGCCGGTCCTCGGCCCTCGCTTCCAAGGCGACGGGCTACCCCATCGCCCGTGTCGCCGCCAAGGTCGCCGTCGGCCGCCGGCTCGAGGACATTCGCAACGAGATCACCGGCCGCACGTTCGCCGCCTTCGAGCCCGCTCTCGACTACTGCGTGGTGAAGATCCCGCGCTGGCCGTTCGACAAGTTCCCCGCCGGCGACCGCCGGCTCGGGACCCAGATGGCATCCACCGGCGAGGTGATGGCGCTCGAGCGCACCTTCGAGGCGGCGCTCGTCAAGGCCATGCGCTCGCTGGAGCAGAAGCCGCCCGAGGACTGGACGCTGGGTCCGGAGACGATCGACCAGCCCAACGACCGCAGGCTGTTCGCCCTCCTCCACGCGCTGCGCGAGGGCGCCGATCCGGGATCGCTCGCCCAGCGCAGTGGCATCGACCGCTGGTTCATCGACCGGCTCGCCACCATCGCAACGCTGGAGGCCGACGGGGAGGTGCGCGAGCTGCGGCGCGCGGGCTTCTCGGACTCCATGATCGCCGCCCTGCGCGGCGAGATCGTCGAACCGGCTGCGCCCACGTACAAGCTCGTCGACACCTGCGCGGGCGAGTTCGAGGCGGCGACGCCCTACTACTACTCGTGCTGGGAGGAAGAGGACGAATCTTCTGCTGTCGACGGCAGGACCGTCGCGGTGGTCGGCTCGGGACCTATCCGCATCGGCCAGGGCATCGAGTTCGACTACTGCTCAGTCCACGCCGCGTGGGCGCTGCGCGAAGCGGGGGTGCGTGCGGTGATGGTCAACTCCAACCCTGAGACCGTGTCGACGGACTTCGACACCTCGGACCGTCTCTACTTCGAGCCGCTCGACCTCGACGGTGCTCTGCACGTGGCGCGGGCGGAGGAGGTGAGCGGCGTGCTGGTCCAGTTCGGCGGCCAGACCGCGATCAACCTCGCCGAGCCGCTCTACGAGAACCAGGTCACCATCCTCGGTTCGAGCGTGGAGGCGATCGACCTTGCCGAAGACCGTCGCGCCTTCGCCCGCTCACTGGACGCCATCGGCATCCCCCAGCCCATGGGCGGTACGACCACCACCGTCGAGGAGGCGGAAACCATCGCCGAGCGGGCAGGCTACCCCGTGCTGGTACGTCCTTCTTATGTGCTCGGCGGCCGGGCGATGGAGATCGTCCGCAACCGCGACGAGCTGCGCCGCTACATGGTGTGGGCGATCGGCGCCATGCCGCGTGGCCAGGTCCTCGTCGACAAATACCTGCAGGGAATCGAGGTCGAGGTCGACGCCGT
>DASXSD010000153.1:0-5876 GCA_036506195.1 Candidatus Dormiibacterota bacterium | reverse complement strand
GCCAGCAGATGCCCATATCGCCACCGGAGAGCCCTACGCTGGTAAACAGAAAACGAAAGCTCGCCGATTCGGCCAGGACGCGGATGTCGGCCGCGGCCGCCAGGACGGCGCCCGCACCGGCGGCGATCCCGTTGACCGCCGCGATCACAGGCTGAGGAATTTCCCGCATGTTGCGCACGCAGGCGCCCGTCATCCGCGCGAACTCGTAGACGTCGCGGGTCCCCATCTTGAGCAGCTCGGCGATGATCTCGTCCACGTCCCCGCCGGAGCAAAAGCCGCGGCCTTCGCCGCGGATCACGAGGACGCGAATCTCCGGGCGCTGGCGCAACGAATCGGTCAGAGCGCGAATGTCCGCGTAAACGTCAAACGTCAGCGAGTTGAGCCGCTCCGGCCTCGAGAACGTGATGGTGACGACGCCATCCCGCTCCTCGTAATCGAAATGCTCCCAACGTTTCACGGCCGGCGCACCGCGACGGCGTCGATCTCGACCAGCGCGTTCGGATCGAACAGAGAGCGCACCTCGATCAGCGTGGAGGCGGGATAGTGGCGGCCGAACACCTCCCGGTAGGCGGCGCCGATCGCGCTCAGGCTCTCCCGGTAGAGGGACAGGTTGGTGACGTAATAGGTGAGCTTCACCGTGTCCTCCGGCTCGCACCCGGCCGCGCGCAGGGCGATCGCGACATTTCCGATGGCGCGGGCGAACTGGGCCACTACGTCGCCCGGCTCGACGACCTTGCCGCTCGCGTCAGACCCGATCTGACCGCCGAGCCAGACCGTGTCGCCGGCGACCGTCGCGTGCGAGAAGCCGGTCGGCGCCGCCAGCTCCTGGGGGTTGACGTTCCGAGGCCGGCCGGCCGGCTGCATGAAGGTAGTATGTCGACTACGCGGAGGGGCATTTGACGCAGGTCGCACGATCGGCGCACATCGATACCTTCACCCGGGAGAACCTTCCTCCGCGAGCCACGTGGCCGGAGTTCCTCTTCACCCTCCCCGAGCTCCAATACCCGTCTGCGCTCAACTGCGCCGCCGAGCTTCTGGACCGCCACGTCCTGGCCGGCGCCGGCTCGCGTCGCTGCCTTGTGACGGACGGCGAGACCTGGACCTACGCGGACCTCCTGAGGAGATCGAACCAGGTCGCGAACGTCCTCGTCGAGGAGGCCGGTTTGCGGCCTGGCAACCGGGTCCTTCTGCGGGGGCCCAACAACCCCTGGCTGGTCGCGACCTGGCTCGGTGTCGTCAAGGCCGGCGGCGTCGCCGTGACGACGATGCCGCTCCTGCGAGCGGGCGAGCTGCGCACGATGGCGGACATCGCGGAGGTGAACCTCGCCATCTGCGACCACCGGTTCACAAGCGACCTCGAGGCGGCAGCCATCCCCGGCTTGACAACCCTGCCCTACGGCGGCAGCGGGCAGGACGACCTCACGAGCCTTGCCGAAAAGAAACCCGCCGAGTTCGAGAACGTGGCGACGGCCGCCGATGACGTATGCATGCTCGCGTTTACGTCGGGCACCACTGGCAAGCCGAAGGCGACGATGCATTTTCACCGTGATGTCCTCGCCATCGCGGACACGTTTTCGAACCACGTGCTGCATCCGTCACCGGATGACCTCTTCGCGGCCAGCCCTCCGCTCGCTTTCACATTCGGCCTGGGCCAGAGTCTCGTTTTTCCGTTGCGCGCGGGAGCAGCCGTCTTTCTGCTCGAGCAGCCTTCACCGCAGGCGCTGCTCGAGGCGGTCGAACGCCACGACATCACGGTGCTCGCCACCGCCCCCACGGCCTACCGGGCGATGGTGCCCAACCTCGGCACGGCGCGAATCGGCTCGCTGCGTGCGTGCGTATCGGCGGGAGAGACTCTGCCGAAAGCGACGTGGGATGCGGTCCGCGACGCTTGCGGCATGCGCATCATCGACGGCATCGGTTCGACCGAGATGCTGCACATCTTCATCTCCGCCGCCGGCGACGCGATCCGGCCGGGCACCACCGGCCGAGCGGTGCCGGGTTACGTGGCGGAGGTGCAGGACACCGATGGGAGACCGGCGCCCGACGGAGAGCTGGGACGCCTGGCGGTGAAGGGGCCGACAGGCTGCCGCTACCTGCGCGGCGACCGCCAGGAGACCTATGTCCGCGACGGGTGGAACGTGACCGGCGACGTCTACATCCGCGACGACGACGGCTACTTCCGCTACCAGGCGCGCGCGGACGACATGATCGTCTCGGCCGGCTACAACATCGCGGGTCCCGAGGTCGAAGAGGCTCTGCTGAGGCATCCCGGGGTCGCCGAGGTGGCGGTCGTCGGCGCCCCCGACGAGGAGCGCGGAATGGTGGTGAAGGCGGTGGTGGTGCTGCAGGCGGATGCGGATCTCGGCCCTGAGCCGGCGAGGTCGTTGCAGGATTTCGTCAAGAGCCAGATCGCTCCCTACAAATATCCACGGGTGATCGAGTTCGCCGATGCGCTTCCGCGGACGGCGACGGGCAAGCTGCAGCGGTTCCGGCTGCGAGAGAAGAGCTGAAGGCCTCGCCGGCTGGGCTCAGCATCGCGGTCATCGGCGGCGGGCCGGCGGGGCTCTACCTGGCGACGCTGGTCAAGGTCCTGAACCCGAAACACGAGATAGAGGTCTGGGAGCGAAACGCAGCGGACGACACATTCGGGTTCGGGGTCGTGTTCTCCGACGAGACGCTCGGCGGCATCGAGAACGCGGACGCCGCTTTCTATGCGCGGTTGGCGAAGGATTTCGCGACCTGGGACGACATCGACGTGCACTTCCGCAAGCAGGTCCTCACCTCGGGCGGGCACGCGTTTGCAGCCATCAGCCGGCAGCGCCTGCTCGGCATCCTCCAGGAAAGGTGCGAGGAGTTCGGGGTCCAGATCCGCTTCCGCCAGCCGGCGCCTCCCCTGGACGAGCTGTGCCGCTCGCACGACCTGGTGGTCGGGGCGGATGGTGTCAACAGCCTGACCCGCAACGCTCGGGCCGGCGTGTTCCAACCGCACCTCGATGTACGCCACGCACGGTACATGTGGCTCGGCACACCCCTGGTCTTCGACGCGTTCAAGTTCTTCATCGCCGAAACCGACGTCGGAACGGTGCAAGCCCATGCGTACCCCTACAGCGACTCCATGAGCACGTTCATCGTCGAGCTCGAAGAGGACAGCTGGCTTCGCAGCGGCCAGAGAGACGCTAGCGAACGCCCGTGGAAGCCGGGGGAAAGCGACGGACAGGGAATCGCTTTCTGCGCCGAGGTGTTCGCGGACGCGCTGCGGGGACAGCCTCTGCTCGGCAACAACAGCCGCTGGATCCGGTTTGCCACTCTGCGCACGCGATGCTGGCGGGACGGGAACCTGCTCCTGATCGGAGACGCCGCCCATACGGCCCACTTCTCGATCGGCTCCGGCACCAAGCTGGCGATGGAGGATGCGCTCGCGCTGGCGGCATGCCTGCACGAAAATCCGAGTGTCGATACGGCGCTCGCCGCCTACGAGGCCGAGCGCCGGCCGGTGGTCGAGAGCGCGCAGCGGGCCGCTCAGGCCAGCCTCGAGTGGTTCGAGAACATCTCGCAGTACACACACCAGGAGCCGCTCCAGTTCGCCTTCAACCTGCTGACCCGAAGCCGGCGCGTGACCTACTGGAACCTGAAGGCGCGCGATCCCGAGTTCGTGGCCGAGGTCGACCGGTGGTTCAACGCAGGAGGCCAGCCGGTGCCACCGATGTTCGCTCCGATCCGGCTGCGCGAGCTCGAGCTGGCCAATCGCGTGATCGTCTCGCCGATGGACATGTACGTCGCCGAGGACGGTTTGATCGGCGACTTCCACCTCGTGCACCTGGGCAGCAAAGCGCTGGGCGGCGCCGCATTGGTGATGACCGAGATGGTGTGCGTTTCGCGTGAAGGACGCATCACGCCTGGTTGCGCCGGCATGTACAGGCCGGAGCACGAGGCTGCGTTCACCAGGCTGGTGGACTTTGTCCACGAGCACACGCCGGCGAAGATCGGAATCCAGCTCGGCCATTCCGGCCGCAAGGGTTCGACCAGGCTGATGTGGGAAGGCATGGACGAGCCGCTGGAATCCGGCAACTGGGACCTGATCGCTCCCTCGCCTCTGCCTTACCTACCGGTCAGCCAGATTCCGCGCGAGATGACACGCGCAGACATGGACGTCGTGCGCGACCAGTTCGTCGCCGCGACGCGGATGGCGGTGCGCGCCGGCTTTGACCTCCTCGAGCTCCACTGCGCACACGGCTACCTCCTCGCGAGCTTCATCTCGCCGCTCACTAACCGTCGCGGAGACGAGTACGGCGGCGGCCTGGAGAACCGGCTCCGATATCCGCTCGAGGTGTTCGACGCGATCCGGTCGGAGTGGCCGGCGCCCAAACCGATGACCGTGCGGGTCTCGGCCTCGGACTGGCACGAGGATGGGCTGAGCGCCGAAGACTCGGTCGCGGTCGCGCGCGCCTTCGCCGTTCATGGAGCGGATGCGATCGACGTCTCCACCGGCCAGACGGTGGCCGAAGAGCAGCCCAGCTTCGGCCGCAGCTACCAGACCCCATTCGCGGACCGGATCCGAAACGTGGCCGGAATTCCGACCATCGCTGTGGGGGCAATCAGCGGCTACGACGACGTGAACAGCATCATCCTGGCGGGCCGGGCCGATATGTGCGCGCTCGGGCGGGCCCACCTCTACGATCCCGCCTGGACGCTGCACGCGGCAGCAGAGCAGGAAGTCGCCGTCGAGTGGCCCGTTCAATTCCAACGCGGGAGCAGGAAACCGCCCACCGGCCGCACCGACGGCCCTCGTCCGCGCCTGGAGCTAGTGCGGGGCGGCGCCACGCGCGCCAGGCATGCGCGATGGCGGCCGGGGTCGACCCGGTAGGGATACGCTTTCCGCAGCGCCTGCCAACGGATTCAGGAGGCTGGGAGCCGTGACCAAGAAGATCCAGCTCGACGAAAGCGACATCCCCGAGCGCTGGTACAACATCCTGCCCGATATGCCGGCGCCGCCGGCGCCCTACCTGAACCCGCAGACGCTCCAGCCGATGGGACCGGCCGACCTCGCTCCGATCTTTCCGCAGGCGATCATCGCGCAGGAGGTCTCCGCCGAGCCGTGGATCGAGATCCCGGACGAGGTTCGGGAGGTGTACAAGATCTGGAGGCCAAGTCCTGTCTATCGGGCGGACCGTCTCGAGAAGGCGCTCGACACGCCGGCCCACATCTACTTCAAGTACGAAGGCGTGTCGCCGGCGGGTTCGCACAAGCCGAACACCGCCGTGCCGCAGGCGTACTACAACGCGAAAGAGGGAGTCAAGCGCCTGACCACGGAGACGGGAGCCGGGCAGTGGGGCTCCGCGCTGGCGTTTGCGGGCGCGCTGTTCGGCCTCGAGGTCACGGTCTACATGGTCAAGGTCTCCTACGAACAGAAGCCTTATCGCAGGGCGATGATGGAGACGTGGGGGGCGACCGTGTATGCATCCCCGACCAAGCTCACGAACGCCGGGCGTGGAATCCTGAAGGACGACCCGGACTCACCGGGCAGCCTGGGCATCGCGATCTCGGAAGCGGTCGAAGACGCGGCCACGCATGACGACGCCAAGTATTCGCTCGGATCTGTCGTCAATCACGTCCTGCTCCACCAGACGGTCATCGGCCTCGAGTCAAAGAGGCAGATGGAGATGGCAGGTGAGTACCCGGATGTCGTCATCGGATGCGTCGGCGGTGGATCCAACTTCGCCGGCCTTGCGTACCCGTTCATCGGCGACCGGCTGAAGGGCCGCATGCCGGACACCCGCTTCATCGCCGCCGAGCCGGCGGCATGCCCAACCCTGACGCGCGGCGTCTACGCGTATGACTTCGGCGACGCCGTCGGGATGGGACCGGTCGTGAAGATG
>DASXSD010000152.1:0-4025 GCA_036506195.1 Candidatus Dormiibacterota bacterium | reverse complement strand
ACCGTGATCAAGAAGGTCGCGACGGCGCCGTTCCGGGCCCTCGGCGCGCTGTTCGGAGGAAGCGGCGAAGAGAAGCTGGAGGCCATCGCATTCGAGCCGGGCAGGGACGTGGTCGCGCCGCCCGAGCGGCAGAAGCTCAAGCGGGTCGGTGACGTGCTCGGCAAGCGCCCGCAGCTCAAGATCACCGTGCACGGCGGGTACGACGCCAAGCTGGACGGCAAGGCGCTGCGCGACCTGCACGTGCGCCAGGAGCTCGCGCGGCGCCTGGACGTGAAGCTGAAGCCGGGCGAGGATCCCGACCCGGTCGCGTTCGACGACGTGAAGACCCAGCGCGCGCTCGAGGCGATGATGCGCGAGCGCGGCGCCGACAAGGCTGTCGAGGAGGCCACGGCGCAATACGAGAAGAGCAGCGGCAAGAAAGCGGATCGCGCGAACCGCATGCTGGCGCTCGTGGGACGCGGCGCCGGCGACCGCGCGCTCTACGAGGCGTTCTACCGGCAGCTCGTAGAGACGGCGCCGCTCGCCGAATCGGAGCTGACGGAACTCGCGAAGCGACGCGGCGAGGCAACCGTCCGCGCGCTCAGCGAGACCGCCAGCGCGGTGGCGGCGCGCGTCGGGGCCGGCCCCACCGAGGCCGCGGGCGGCGCGGAGCGCAGGGGCATCCCATCGCGGCTGGAGCTCGGCGCCGTCGGCTCCTGAGCCGCTAGGTGCGGTCCCTGACAGTCCTGGCCCCTGTCCTTCGCCATATCTGTCACGGAGGCCCTGCGGCCCGCGAAACCTCATGAAAATCGCACTGCGCTACGATCGCCGCGGCCGGGAGCGGCAAGGTCGAGCGCTTACTGGAGCAGTCAAGGCCGTATATCTGTCTGATCCGGAGCGTGCGTGTTGGGCGAATAAGTGGGCGTCTCTGTCTCCTGGGAGCGTTGATAGCCTGTGACCCTGCGTAAGGTACCTGAAGGCACGCTCTCCGCTCCCGCCAGAAGGAGCGCCCCACATGGCCTACGCGATCGCCGGCATTGACGTGCACAAACGGATGTTGGCCGTGGTCGTCTCCGATCTCGCCGCCGACGGGGAGGACGCGTTCGAGCGGCGCCAGTTCGGGAGCATGCCCGCGCAGCTGCGCCTCCTGGCCGACTGGCTGAGCGAGCACCAGGTCGACGAAGTCGTCATGGAATCGACGGCTCAGTACTGGAAGCCCGTTTGGGCCGCGCTGGAACGTCACTGGACGGGGCGCGCCCGGGCGCGGGCCGGGGCCGGCCCGATGGCCGGCACTCTGCACCTGGCGCACGCGCGATCGAACCGCGCGCGACGGGGGCGCAAGCGCGACTTCGCGGATGCCGAACGGCTGGTGAAGCGGTTGGTCGCCCAGGAGTTGACCCTGAGCTTCGTGCCCGCGCCCGAACAGCGCCTGTGGCGGACGGTGACGCGCACGAAGGTCCAACTGACGCGCAACCGGGTCCAGCTCCAGAACCGGCTGGAGGCGCTGCTGGAACAAGCCCACCTCAAGCTCTCGAGCCTGGTCTCGGACCTCCTCGGCGTGAGCGCCCGGCGGATGCTCGAGGCGCTGGCCGACGGGGCCACCGACCCCGGGACGCTGGCGGCCCTGGCCGATCATCGCTTGCGGGCCACCCCGGAGCAGTTGCGCGATGCGCTGGAGGCCTGCCAGGAACTCAGTCCCGTCTACCGACGCCTCCTGAAGATGGTGCTCGAGGAGTTGCAGCTCCTCGACAGCCAGATCAGCCGCCTCGACCAGGAGATGGCCGAGCTGCTATGCCCGTATCAGGACCAGGTCCAGCGGCTGGCCGAGGTGCCCGGGCTCGGGGTGGATTCGGCGCAGCAGATCCTGGCCGAGGTCGGCCCCACTGCCGCGACCTTTCCCTCCGCGGGCCAGCTCGCGTCCTGGGTGGGCGCCTGCCCCGGCGAGCACGAGAGCGCGGAGGTGAACTACAGTCACCGGTCCCCGAAGGGCAACCGTCAGATGCGACGCCTGCTCAACCAGGCGGCCAACGCCGCGGTGAAATCTAAAGGGACGCTCTTCGAGATCCTCTATCGCCGCTACGTGCCGCGGCTCGGGCACCACCAGACGATCGGCGTGATTGCTCACCGGCTGTGCCGCCTGATCTGGAAGATCCTGCATCAGGGCGTCCGGTACGAGGAACGAGGCCCAGCCCTCAGCCACAAGTCCAAGCGGCACCGGACGGCCAGAATGATCCGCGCACTCCGAAGCCTCGGCTATCGGGTCGAACTGGCCAGCGCCCAGTCGGCGGTCGTTCCCGCGTAGCGCCGGCATTTTCGACCCTGAAAGCGCTGCGCCTTGCCCGATGTTCCTTCGATATCGGGAGAGTCACGTGAGCGACTCGCATGCGCCGCGGCAGTGCCGTGCACCATGCGAGGGCCAGAACCGATCCGCGCGGTTGGCAGGCGTGGGTCTGCGGACTCAACGCCGTCGTCCCCGACCTCATCGATCCGTTTCGTCGGAGCCATATCTTCGCCGTCATGGGCGGCATGATGGTGATGTCGGGGGATATCGCAATCAAAGGTCGGGCTTCCGGGAGCCATGGGTTATCCGCGCTTATCCCCCGTCGACGAAACGGTCGCTGCGTTCGGTTCGCGATAGGACTCCTGTTTCGAGAGGATCCAGTACGTGGCTTCGGCCAGATGTCGAGCTACGGCGCCGATGGCTTTCTGGTGGCCCTTGCGTCGGGTGACGCGTTCGTAGAGGCGACTGACGTGACGACGCGGCACGCGACTGCGATTGAGGCAGATGGCATTCGCCGCTTCGACGAACGCCCACTTGAGGTAGCGATTGACGTCGGGGCGGGACGGCCCGAAGCGGGTCTTGCCGCCGCTGGCGTGGACGCGCGGCGTAGTGCCCGCGTAGGCGGCCAGCTTCTCGGCGGTGGCGAACCGCGCAACGCTGCCCACCTCGAGGGCGATCACGACGGCGAGCATGAGCCCGACGCCGGGCAGGGTCAGGAGCAGCTGGATGGTGGGCGTGGGCCTGAACACGGTCTGCATTTGTTGCTCGAACCCGCGCACCTGCCGGTCCAGAGTCTCGACCTGCTCGAGAAGCTGCTGAGTGGCGTACGCGGTACAGGGCGGCAGGAGCTCGAGACGCTGGCGCAAGAGGGCGCGGCCCCGCACGCCGAAGAGATCGCTCACCCCCAGATGGTGGAGAGCGTACTTGGCCAAGGTGGCGTGGATGCGATTTTTGAGCTGCGTGCGCTGGCGAACGAGCACCATGCGCGTGCGCGGCAGGTCGCGCTGGTCGCGCAGCTCGCCCGGGGGAATCCAGACCGTCGGCAGGGTGCCGTTGCGTTGGAGGTGGTTGAGCCCCCGGACGTCGAGCTTATCGGTCTTGTTGATCTCGCCCATCATCAGTTTCGCCTTGCGGGCGTGCACGAGCTTGGGCACGCAGCCGGCGGCCTCGATCTCGTCGACGATCCAATACCAATTGCCGATCGTCTCCACGGCGACCGGGGAGCCCGGCTCACAGCGGGCCAGAAACTGCTGGAGCGCTCCGCGCTCATGCGGGAGCCGCTGTTCGCGGACCAGCTGACCATCTGGCCGCGCCACCGACGCCAGGGTGTAATGCTTGTGGGCATCGAACGCGATATATTCCATGTGCTGCGCCTCCTCTCGCGGCCGACGCCGTCGAGTGATGTCCAACGCCCACGGTAATCTCACCGTGGGCGGAGGCGCAGCGCTTTCATCCCATCAAAGGTCGCTGGTTCAAATCCAGCCCCCGCAACCAATCAAAGACCCCGGAAGATAAGAACTTTCCGGGGTCTTCGTCTTTCTGCGAACAGCCTCAAAAGTGCCAAACCCTCCGCGTTCCCTCCGAGAGTTGAGCGAGAGTCGCTCCGTTGAGTCGGCTGGAGCCCGGGGATCTCCAGCTGGTCGATGAGTGGGGCAGGGCGCTCGCCCACCACGGGACTGCGCCCTCGCGCATCGGGCGGCTCACGAAGCGCGTCCGCGGCTTCGCCCAGGTTACTGAGAGCCGACTGCTACAGGCGACGCAGCAG
>DASXSD010000151.1:0-3207 GCA_036506195.1 Candidatus Dormiibacterota bacterium | reverse complement strand
AACCCGCGCTGGACGATGACCTCGCCCAGGCGGCGGCCCGTCTGCGCCTGCTCCTCGAGGGCCTGGGCAAGCTGCTCCTCGCTGAGGAGGCCCGCAGCGATCAGGATCCTGCCGAGCTGGGGTGCTGGAAGTTCCGCCGCGCTCACGATTCTAGTTATCGGCCTGTCACGCCCGATCCGTGAGAGCGATTCACGGCGTCCGGGCCGGTGGCGAAACTCGGCCGATGATCAGCGATGAGCTGCGACGCTTGTCAACATGGGGCGATCGCCATCGCCGCCTGCTGGCGCGCGTGATAATCGCCCTGGCACTGTCGCTTGTCGTGGATGCTGTCGGCGCGGGGCTGGTCTGGTATTTCGAGCACGGCGTCAAGAGCGGCGACATCCACGACTTCGGGGACGCGGCCTTCTTCTCGACGGTTCAGCTGCTGACGGTCTCGTCCCAGATCAAGAACCCACTGACGACCGGAGGCCGCGTGGTCGATGTCTTTCTCGAGATCTGGGCGCTCTTCGTGGTCACCACGATCGCCGGCTCGTTCGCCGCCTTCTTCGGCGCCGGCGATGCTTAGCGCTTGACGGTGATCGTGAACCTGGCCGTGGCCTTGCTGGCAGGCTCCCCAGGTGATGGCCGATGAGCTCCCCGAGCTGATCGTGCGCGACGCCGCGGCTTGGCGGGCGTGGCTGGCAAAGCACCATGCCGACCCGGCCGGGGTCTGGCTGGTGCTCGCCAAGAAGGGCACGGAGAAACCGACCAGCCTCACCTACGACCAAGCCCTCGAGGAGGCGCTATGCCACGGGTGGATCGACGGGCAGGCCGGCCGCCGCGACGAAGCCACCTATCGCCAGCGCTTCACTCCCCGCCGCCGCCGCAGCGCCTGGTCGAAGCGAAACACCGGCATCGCCGAGCGAGTGATCGCGGAAGCGCGGATGCATCCAGCCGGCCACGCGGAGGTCGAGCGAGCAAAGGCCGACGGCCGCTGGGACGCCGCCTACGCCGGCCCGGCGGACATGGAAGTCCCGCCCGACCTCGCCGAGGCGCTGGCCGCCGAGCCGAAGGCGCAGGCGATGTTCGAAAACCTCAACAGCCAGAACCGCTACGCCGTCCTGTATCGGATCGCCAGCGCGAAAAGGGCGGAGACCCGTGCGCGCAAGATCGAGCAGTTCGTGGCGATGCTCGCCCGCGGCGAGACCGTCTATCCGCAGAGGCGCAGCCGGCGAAAGTGAAATCGGCGACGATTGCGGCTCCGGTCGCCAAAAGGAAGGCAGGCATGTATCGCCATCGCATTCGCCAACAGATTCTCTACGGACAGTTCCGCGAGTACCTGGAGGTCGCGGAGGAGGTCATGGCGCGCCGAGAGAAGCTCGGGCTCGCCGCGTCGACGCTGTGGGCGCCCACGTTCGGGACGGCAAACGAGGTCGTCTGGGAGACCGACTACCCCGATCTCGCCGCCTACGAGCGCGAGAACGCAGCCTTCTATTCGGACGCCGACGCCATGCAGCAATGGCGCCGGCTCTGGCAGCATGCGGTGCAGGGCTCCATACGCGATGAACTGCTGATGGAAGCGCCACACATCGCCTAGCGCCCGAATGGATTCGATCCTCGAGGCGATCGGGAACACGCCCCTGGTTCGCGTGCGCCGCTGCGCGCCCCGAAACGGAGCGGAGTTGTGGCTCAAGCTCGAGCTCCATAACCCCACGGGGTCGATGAAGGATCGAATGGCTCTCGCGATGATCGAGGGCGCCGAACGCGATGGATTGATCTCGCCCGGAGACACGGTGGTCGAATACACGGGCGGAAGCACCGGCCCGGCGCTCGCGCTCGTCTGCCGGGCGAAGGGCTACCGGGCGCTGATCGTTATCGCGGACTGCTTCACCGAGGAGCGCTTCCAGCTGATGCGCGCGCTCGGAGCGGAGCTTGACGTCATCCCATCAGTCGAGGGACCACCGAAGGTGACGCCGCAGGACATTCAGAACATGGTCGCGCGGGCGGCCGAGCTCGCATCCCGTCCCGGTCACTACGCGACCGACCAGTTCAACAACCCCTACATCATCCCCGACCACCGCGACCGGCTCGGACGGGAGATCTGGGAGCAGACCGAGGGCCGCGTCACGGCGTTCTGCCACGGCATGGGCACGGCGAGCTCCGTCATGGGGGTCTCGGACGCGCTCAAGCCGCACGGGGTCTTCATCCAGGCGCACGAGCCGGCGAGCTCCGCGGCGATCACCCGAGGCGAGCACGGCCCGTTCATCGTCCAGGGCTGGACGGGCATGGTGATGCCGCACTGGAATCCCGACCGCGTCGACCATGTCGAGCCGATCGGCAACGAGGAGGCGCTCGAGATGACGCTCCGCCTCTCGCGCGAGGAGGGAATCTTCGCCGGCATCTCCACGGGCGCGAACGTCGTCGGCGCGCACCGGCTCGCCGATCGGCTTGGTCCCGACGCAGTGATCGTGACGCTTGCCGTCGACAGCGGCTTCAAGTACCTGAGCGTCGAGCCCTTCGCCGACCTCGGCTGATCAGGCGGGCTGCCGGATGGCACGCACGACCGCCGCGACGGCGAGGTAGAGACCGAGCAGCACAGTCAGGGTCCAGCCGAAGAGCCCGACGTCGGTGGCCAGGCCCAGAACGAGCCCGACGAGCCCGACGCCGATCATTGAGAGGACTACTTGTCGAGACGGAGTGAACATCGTTTCTCCTTTCGCTTACTGCTCGGGGACGAAGATGACGAACCTGTCGACGGACGGTCTGTCCGCCCCGGTCTCGTCGGACGAGGTGAAGCTTCCGCTCGCGCCGGCGTAGTCGCCGGTGCCGCCGACGACGGCTCCTCGAGTCGTTCCGGCACCGAATGCCTTGCCCCCGACGGTCAGGGTGAGCGAGCCACCCGGGATGTCAGCCGTACCGACGCACTGTGCGTGCGAGTCGTCGAACGATCCAGTCGTCGTGGCGGTCACGGTGCAACTCACATCCAGATCGCCGACGTCCTTGCGCGAAGTGTCGAGCATGTCGGCGGTGAAGCTGAGCTGATCGCCATTCGACAGCTTTGGCTCCTCGCCCTCGGCCGACGACTTCGGAGCGTTGTCCACGAACGAGAACGAGTTGTCGCTCTGCTTCTCGGTGAACGTGAGCGTGCGCTTGGCCAACGCCGTGTCGCCGCCACCGCCGCAGCCTGCGACAGCTAGAGCGAGAGCGGCGGCGCCGATGCCCGCCACG
>DASXSD010000150.1:0-2815 GCA_036506195.1 Candidatus Dormiibacterota bacterium | reverse complement strand
GCGCCGGCGGCCACGCCGATCGCGATTCCCACGCCGGTCACGTACAGGAAGCGGAGGCCGGCGTCGACCAGGGACGGATGCCCCGTCAGGATGGTGCCGAGAATCGCCGCGAAAACGGCGACGCCGGTGCCGTCGTTGAAGAGGCTCTCGCCGTCGAGGATGGCCTCCAGGCCACGCGGCGCGCCGACCTGGCGCAGCAAGTTGACGACGGCGATGGGGTCCGTGGCCGCGACGATCGACCCGAGCAGGAACCCGCTCGCCCAGTCGAGGCCGAGCCCGTAGTGTGCGAGGCCACCGATCAGGAGCACGGTCAGGAAAACGCCCACCGTGGCCAGCAGGCTGATCGGCACCACGCGGCGCCACAGCTCGTTGAGGTCGAGCGAAAGCGAGGCCTCGAAGACCAGGCCGGGCACGAATGCGAGGAGGATCAGGTCCGGTCCGATCGGGGGCAGGCCGAGCCCAGGAATGAGGCCGATCAGGATTCCGCCCACCGCGAGCAGCACGGGATACGGCACCGTCGGACTGGTCCGTGACAGCAGCCGGAGCGCTGTCGCCGCGGCGCCGAGGACGATGAGGAAGAAGAGAAAGCTCTGCGCGGTGGTCACGGGGTAGGCGTCGTCCTCCTGCCGACCAGCCTTCCCGGCACACCACCGAATCCGCGCGGTCGGTTGCGACCGCCGGGGAATTGTAGTTTGGGGAACGGCTTATCTTGCTCAGTCAGTGAAGGCGCTCGTCAAAGCGAAAAAGGAGCCGGGACTGTGGCTGGAAGACGTCCCGCAGCCAAAGCCCGGCCCAGCCGAGGTCTTGATCCGCGTCCTGAGGACCGGGATCTGCGGCACGGACCTGCACATCGACGCGTGGAACGAGTGGGCACAGCACACCATCAAGGCGGGTCTCGTCGTCGGCCACGAGTTCGTCGGCGAGGTTGCCGAGCTCGGCCAGGGCGTCGAGCACCTGTACCCGGGCGAGACCGTCGGCGCCGAGGGCCACATCGTCTGCGGCGTGTGCCGGAACTGCATGGCAGGACGGCGCTGGCTGTGTGCGAACTCCGTCGGCATCGGGGTCCAGCGAGACGGCGCCTTCGCCGAGTACATCGTCATGCCCGCGGGCAACGTGTGGCCGCACGACCACGACATCGACCTCGACGTGGCGTCGATCTTCGACCCGTTCGGCAACGCCGTCCACACCGCGACGCAGTTCCGAGTCGTCGCCGAGGATGTGCTGATTACGGGCGCCGGCCCCATCGGCCTCATGGCCGCGATCGTCGCGCGCCACAACGGCGCGCGGTTCGTCGTCGTGACCGACGTGAGCGACTACCGCCTCGAGCTGGCCCGAAAGATCGGAGTGACGATGGCCGTCGACGTGCGCAAGACCCGGCTGCGCGACGCACAGCGCGAGCTCGGGATGAAGGAAGGCTTCGACGTCGGCTTTGAGATGTCGGGCGTGCCGAGCGCGATGCGGGAGATGATCGACAACATGGCGCACGGCGGGCGGATCGCGGTCCTCGGCCTCCCCGACCACGAGTTCGCCGTCGACTGGTCACAGGTCGTGTTCAAGATGCTCACGGTGCGGGGCGTCTACGGCAGGCAGATCTTCGAGACCTGGTACCAGATGTCGGTGTTCGTGCAGAGCGGGCTCGACATCTCACCGGTGATCACGCATCGGTTTCCGTACCAGGACTACAAGGAGGCGTTCCAGGTCGGTCACTCGGGTCAGTGCGGAAAGATCGTTCTCGATTGGAGTTCCTGATGTTCGAACGAATGCGGTCACACCTCATTCAGCAGCTGGAAGAGATTCGGAGCGCGGGGCTCGAGAAACCGGAACGCGTGATCTTGGGCCCGCAGGGCTCCACGGTCGCGGTGATGAAACGTGACGTCCTCAACCTCTGCGCCAACAACTACCTCGGCCTGGCCGACCACCCCGAGGTCGTCGCCGCGGCCAAGAAGGCGCTGGATCGCTGGGGCTACGGCATGGCCTCGGTGCGGTTCATCTGCGGCACTCAGGAGGTGCACAAGGAGCTCGAGGCGGCGCTGACCGAGTTCCTCGGCACCGAGGACACGATCCTTTACTCCTCATGCTTCGACGCCAACGGTGGGATCTTCGAGGCGCTGCTCGACGAGCGCGACGCCGTGATCTCGGACGCGCTCAACCACGCAAGCATCATCGACGGCATCCGCCTGTGCAAAGCCAGGCGCTACCGCTACGCGAACCGCGACATGGCCGACCTGGAGAAGCAGCTCCAGGAGAGCGCGGACGCCCGATTCCGGCTCGTCGTCACGGACGGCGTTTTCTCCATGGACGGCTACATGGCGCCGCTACCCGAGATCTGCGAGCTCGCGGAGCGCCACGACGCGATGGTGATGGTCGACGACTCGCACGCCGTGGGTTTCGTCGGCGCCAACGGCCGCGGCACGCACGAGCACCACGGAGTGATGGGGCGCATCGACGCCATCACGGGCACCCTCGGCAAAGCGCTCGGCGGAGCCAGCGGCGGCTACGTCTCAGGACGCAAGGAGCTGGTCGCGATGCTGCGCCAACGCTCGCGTCCGTACCTCTTCTCCAACTCGGTGGCCCCGCCGATCGTGGCGGCGAGCCTGAAGGTGCTCGAGCTCCTGCGCAGCGCCAAAGAGCTGCGTGAGCGGCTCGGCTCGAACACCAGGTTCTTCCGGCAGCGGATGACCGAGGAGGAGTTCGACATCCTGCCCGGCGACCACCCGATCGTCCCCGTCATGGTCGGTGACGCCGCGCTGGCCGGCAGGATGGCCGCCACCATGCTCGAGAAGGGCGTCTACGTGGTCGGGTTCTCGTACCCGGT
>DASXSD010000149.1:0-4256 GCA_036506195.1 Candidatus Dormiibacterota bacterium | reverse complement strand
TGTTCATCGCCGCGACCTTCATCACCTGCGCGACCTGCTCGGTCGTGGAGGCCAGCACGACTGCGTCGGGCATCGCGCCTTCGATCGAGCCGTCCCGCTCGAAGATGCGCAGGTCGTTCGCGGTGTGGATGACGGCTTCGCGTCCGACGACGCGCCGGAGCTGCTCGGCGACCGGTTCAGGAAGCATTTTCGAAGACCTCGAAGCGACGTGTAAGCGATCCCGGAAAGCTCGGCGCCTCAGTCGGCTGAGCGCCGACGATCAGCTGCTCGAGCCAAAGCCTGCATTCGTCGTCGGACGGCATGCGGTCGGTGCGCTCGAAGACCGCCTCCTGGATTCGCCGGCGCGGCGAGACCTGGACCGTGTACCAGACCGAGAGACCATCCGCGGTCACGGCGTGATGCGACTCGTCGACCCTGCGGTTGATGGGGAGGCGCAGCGGTTTGGCTTCCGCCGCGGTTCGCAACCGCGCCGCCTCGCTCGCGATGTCTGCCATCAAGTCCAGCTTAAACTCGGTTGCGATGATCGGCCGCCAGCGTGTCGAGGCTGCGCTCGCCATGGAGGTGGCGGACCGGCCGCCGGTGGGCGCTTGGGGCCACACCTATCGCGAGGAGTGGTCGCCGGACGACCTCGCCGCGGTGACGGTCGAGCGGGCGCGGCGATTCGGTTGGGACTTCGTCAAGTTCCAGCCACGCGCGAGCTGCTTCGCCGAGGCGTTTGGCTCGGTGTACCACCCATCCGGGCACCGGCTGCGGGCGCCGATCCTGATCCGGCCGGCCGTGCCGGATCTCGAATCGTGGAGGTCGGTGCGCGTTGCCAACCGCCAGGCACTCGCCGACCAGGTGCGGTCGATCGGCATCGTGGCGCGGAAGCTTGGCCCCGATGTCCCGGTGATCCAGACCCTGTTCAGCCCGATCACGGTCGGGGGCTACCTGGTGGGCAAGTCGCAGTCGCGCGTGGTGCGTGAGCTGCGCAAACATCCCGAGATCGTCGGACCGGCGCTCGAGAGGGTGGCCGAGGAGCTGCTCGACTTCAGCCGGCGGTCGGTCGGAGCCGGCGCCGCGGGGATCTTCTACGCCATCTCGGGTTACGCCGGGCGGGGGGTCATGCCCGAGGATGTCTATCGCGACCTCGTGCTGCCCCACGACCTCGCGGTGTTGACAGCGCTGCCGAAGAACGCCTGGTTCAACGTCGTCCACCTGTGTGGCTCGAACCTCAACTTTGGGCTGGCCCAAGACCTGCCGGCCCAGGCGGTGAGCTGGTCGATCCACAACCATGGCAACCCGTCGCTGGCCGAGGGTCGCGAGATCGCGCGCCGCGCGGTGATGGGTGGGCTGAGCCAGCGGGCGACGCTCGTCTATGGGCCGCCGCCGAAGATTGAGGCCGAGGCTCGGGCAGCGGTCGAGGAGACCGGGGGCCGCGGGCTGATCCTGGCGCCTGGATGCTCGGTCTCGCCCCGGGTGCGAGAGGTCAACCTGGACGCAATGGCGGCGGCGGTGGCGGCGTGAGTCGGGTCGAAGGTCTGGCCGAGATCGTGCTGTGGGTGGCCGACATGGAGGCGGCGCTCGAGTTCTACCGCGACCGGTTCGGTCTGCAGGTCATGTCGCCCCCAGAGCTGCCGAACAAGTTCTTGATGGTGGCCAAGCCAGGCGGAATCCCCGAGATGATCGTGCTGATCCCACATCCGCACCCGGACTCCTACTTTCCGACCCACCGCGAGAAGGAGAAGCGATCCCTGCATCACCTCGCGTTTCGGGTCGACCGTAGGTCCTACGACGAGCTGGAGAACGGGTTCATCGAGGCTGGCATCGAGGTGCGGCACGGGGTGCACCCTGTGCTGAAGGGTGTTCGGACGTTCTACGTCGACGACCCGGACGGAAATGAAGTCGAGGTGATCGGCCCGGCCTGAACGGGATCATCGAGTGGCGGCCCGGCGCACGGTCGGCGTTGCTGTGGACGCCAGTCAGTCTTGTGCTCGGCTTGATCGGGTTCCTTGTCTTCGGGCTGCCGTTGGGCCTTCGAACCGGACAGGTTGCGATCCCTGCCCGAGCGGGCGATGTGGCCATCGTCGTGGCCCTGGTCGCGGGGCTCGTGCTGGTGCACGAAGGCATCCACGCGCTGGCCATGGCCGCGTTTGGGGCCAGGCCAGAGTTCGGTGCCGTCGCGATCGGCAAGGTATTGCCCGCCGTGTACACGACCGCCCCGGGCCATCGATTCACCCGGACGCAGTACCTGGTGGTGGCGCTCGCACCGGCGGTGATCGTGTCGGTGATCGGGCTGGCCGGCTGCTTTACGGCGGTGGGTGGCTATCTGGTCATCCCTCTGGCCACGCACCTTGCCGGATGCACTGGTGACGGAGCGGCGAGCCTACGGATCCTCCGCGAACCGCCAGGGACGATGTGCGAGGACCTGCGTGACGGTATTCGTTTCCACCGACTTTCTACGTAGCCGAGCGGAATCGTCTGCGCTCCGGTTTCACGCTGCGCCGAGCTGGAACGAGATCAGCCATTCGGCAATCAGCGCCACGGGCCACCCGATGCCTGTCGCGAAGGCCGCCCACTTGATCGCCTTCTCAGGTGATCGAATCATCCACCCGACCACGGCCGCCGCGAGGCCGAGCGCGATCACACACAACGCACCGGCGTTGACGACGGTGACCATCCGGTACTGACCGCCTGAGAAGGCAAAGAGAAACGTGGTCACGAGGTAGCCGATCCCGGCGGCAAGCAGCACGATGCCCGCGATCGCGATGGCTGCAATCAAGGCAGATGTCGAGGTGGGCCCTGGTTGTCCCATTTCGGCGAGCGCATTCTCGCCGACGGACCCGATCTAGGTGACCTGAGGCTTCGTCTCTGCCGCCGGCACCGGCGCGCGGGTGCCCAACGCGACTCCGACCCCGACCAGCACCAGCACGGTACCCACGACCAGGGTCAGCGGTTCGGGGAGGTGGATGCCCAGCGCCGAGTCGAGCGAGTAGGCGCCTGGACCGATCAAGGCGATCGCCGCAATGGCGGCCAAGATCGAGAGGTTGAACTCATAGCCGCCTTTCGTCGTCCAGAAGCCCTTCGGCCAGTGGACAAGGGCGATGGCGACGAGCATCGAGCCGGCGATGGCGAGGCTGGGCAGCGGCGTCAGCAGACCGACCGCGAGCCCAAGGCCGCCGACCACCTCCGCGAGCGTCGAAATCCACGCCCACGCAACTGGTGGCCGGATACGCATTCGGTTCATGGCGCCGATCCAGCCGTTGATGCCCGGGCCGCCCCACCAACCGAACAGCTTCTGCAACCCGTGCGCGGCGACGATGAGACCGATGACCACACGAAGAATCAAGAGACCTAGCGCAACCATCTGTTACTTACCCCCGGTTGGCACTACCGCGTCGGGCGTGCCGATATTCCCCACGATAATCGGCTCGTGAGGGTCGCGGTCGTCACCGGAGGTGGGAGCGGGATCGGGCGCGCGGCCGCGATCGCGCTGGCACGCGAGGGCTATGACGTGGTCGTGGTAGGCCGCCGGCTGGAGAGGCTTCAAGAGACAGTCGCGCTCGGCTCGCGCGACGGCCTTCGCCTGACTCCGCTGCCGGCTGACATTACTAATCCATCCGCCGTGCAATCGCTGTTTGCGGAAGTCAAGACCCGATTCGGTCGGCTCGATGTCCTCTTCAACAACGCCGGCACGTCCGCTCCTCCGATACCAATGGAAGAGTTGAGCGCTGAGCAGTGGAATCGGGTTGTCCAGACCAACCTCACGGGAGCATTCCTGTGCACGCAGCAGGCGATCAAATTGATGAAAAGCCAGGATCCTCGCGGCGGCCGCATCATCAACAATGGTTCGATCTCGGCCCACTCGCCGCGGCCGAATTCGGCGCCGTACACGGCGACCAAACACGGGATGACGGGGCTCACAAAGTCAACGTCACTCGACGGACGCCCGTACGACATCGCGTGCGGTCAGATCGACATCGGCAATGCGGCGACCGACATGACCGAGCCAATGAAGGCCGGCGTCATGCAGGCGAGCGGGGAGGTCGAGCCCGAACCGAGGATCGATGTCGAGCACGTCGCGCAGGCGGTCGTCTTCATGGCGGGTCTGCCACTGGACGCCAACGTTCAGTTCATGACCGTGATGGCGACCAAGATGCCCTTCATTGGAAGGGGATGAGAGGCCGATAGACTCAGCGCGAGGGCCCGTAGCTCAGTTGGTCAGAGCGGCCGACTCATAATCGGCTGGTCGGTGGATCGAGGCCACCCGGGCCCAC
>DASXSD010000148.1:0-1522 GCA_036506195.1 Candidatus Dormiibacterota bacterium | reverse complement strand
TATTCGGCGTCGTCGTCGTCCTCGACGATGACCGCGTGGTTGCGCTGGGCCCACTCCACCAGGACGCGCCGTCGCCCGGCCACGATGCCCGCTGCCCGGGATGGCAGGGATCCTCCACGGCGAACCGCCGGGCCCGGTGGCTTGCTCAGTCCTCAGCTCGCCGCTTTTTTCACCAGCGCGCCGATCCTTGCCTCGTCGTCGGCGGTCAGCTCCGTCAGCGCGAAGGCGACCGGCCACATGGCGCCGTCGTCGAGGTTCGCGGTGTCGTTGAAGCCGAAGGTCGCGTACCTGGTCTTGAACTTCTGCGCGGCTTGGAAGAAGCAGACGACCTTGCCGTCCTTGGCATAGGCGGGCATCCCGTACCAGAGTTTCGGCGAGAGGGCGGGCGCGCTGGCTGTGATGACGGCGTGGAGCCGCTCGGCCATGGCGCGATCCGGTACCGGCAGCTCGGCGATCTTGGCGAGCACGTCGCGTTCCTCATCCGTCTTGTCCGCGCCCCGGCCGCGGCGCGCTTCCGCCTTCAGTTCTTGGGCGCGCTGCTTGATCGCGCCTCGTTCCTCGTCGGTGAATCCCTCGGAGGTCTTGTCGGTCGCGGTGGTGGGCTTGGCGGACTTCTGTGTGTCGGCCATTGCAGGTTTCCTCTCTGCGAGATCTGATGGATGTTCCTCATGCTCGGGGCCGCCGCAGCGGCGGCTTCTCCGAAATTGCTCGGTTGTTACCTGGGTGAGGCCGCGACAATCTCGAGGTGGTGGCCGATGACCTCACGCCCCCGCAACGCCTGCGATCGGCAACCGTGGGTGTCTATGGTCACCGTGGGGTGAGTCGGATCACTGGGTATTCCCGGTCGGTGTTGCGCTGGTACTTGGCGTAGCGGGGCTGGGCGGCGGTGATGCGCTGCTGCCACCACCGTGACAGCGCCCCGGGCGAACCACGCCGGCGCGCCCCGCGGCTGCCTGCCTGCTGGTTCTGTGCCATTAGCGACCCCCAGTCCATCCACCCGCCTCGCGACCACCGCCGTCGTGTTCTGAGTTCTCACAAACCAAGATCACCTGACGGCGGCTGCTCCATAACCTGCAACGACACGCCCAAGATCACGATCTACAACCGGTACTGGCTGGAACGCGACATACGGTCCCTGCTCTGGGCGGCGCGCGGACCACTGCCCCGCCTGCGTTTCCGGTCGAGCCGGTGACCAGGATCATCGCCCGTCCTCCTCAGCCGCTGGCACCTCATGGGCACCCACCGGGTTGGCGGGGGGATGTTCTGATTGCGGTGGAGGACATTGGTCGGGTCGTAGCGTCGCTTGAGCGCCTGCAGGCGCTCGAACACGTTGCCGCCAAAGGCAGCGCGTACGCGTTCGACTGGTTCGTCCGCTTGCATGTAGTTGATGTAGCCACCGGCGCTGATCGACCAAGGTTGGATCGCCGCCGCCGTCTCGCGCGCCCAGGCCACGTAGCGCTCGTCGAGTGCGCCATCCTGCCAGCTCGCCATCACCGTGATGTTGAACGCGGCGTCGCGAAAC
>DASXSD010000147.1:0-7235 GCA_036506195.1 Candidatus Dormiibacterota bacterium | reverse complement strand
CCGACAGGTCCGCCGCCCAGAGTGTGCTTCTCAGAAGCGGAAGTGCAGGCGCCTGATCGTGTTGATCACGTCCTCGTCACCGCTGGCCGAGCCGCCCGGGAACCGCTGGAAGAACGTCAGCACCGCGTCGGCCGCGTTGTTGAAATGGATCAGCGCGTCACAGCCCTCGAAGTTGCCGCTCTCAGGCTGCGCCGACCAGGCCCCGTCCTTGATCGTCGCGCGCCACTTGCCGCCCCACGGTCCATCGACCTGGATGCCGTAGGTGAAGTCCTGACCCTTGGCGACCTTTTCGTCGACCGTGTACTGCCAGAACACGAAAGCGAACGGCAGGATCAGGCCGGCGGTCGCCTCGTCGATGGTGGCGAGCTTGTTGCCCAGGCCGTACTCGATGTCATACGGATGCACGCCGTAGTCCATGATCTGGAAGGTCGCGTAGAAGCCGGCGGGCACAGGCCCCGCGAACGGGTGGTAGACCAGAAAGCTGGTCCACTGCTCGGGGGTAAGGTCGTCGAGGATCTTGTCCAGCTTCTGGGCATCCTTGTTGAACCGCTCAAGGGCCTCCTCGCGTGACAGCTTGCGGAACTCGAGCGCGTGGTCGTTGAGCGTCTCGCCCATCACTGGCAGGCCGAGCGCGGTACCGTCCTTGCCGGCCACGGCGGCATCCCAGTTCTTGAAGTAGCCCTCCATGACGTCGATCATGTGGCCGACCAGGTCCCGCACCTCCCACCCTGTGCAGCGGGTGTCGACGTTCCAGTTCTTGGGGTCGGAGACAAGCTGCGTGAAGTTCTCCCGGTCGCGACGCATGACGGTCATGACCGTGTCCTTGCCTTCGGCCGACATCGGGTTGACCGGTGTGATGACTGCCGTGCTCATGGGCCCTCTCGCCTCCCAGGGTTTCGATAGACCACTGGACTAGTGAGCGCCGCTTGTCGCGGTGGTCGGCACGACAATCGGCGGCAAGATCTCGTCAAGGCGTTCCCGCCGCACCTGGAACCAGGGCGGCAGGCTCAATCCGCTCCCCAGATTCTCGGGCGACTCGTCGACCGTGAATCCAGGACCGTCGGTCGCGATCTCGAAGAGCACACCTCCGGGCTCGCGGTAGTAGATCGACTTGAAGTACCAACGGTCGATCACGGGTGTCACGTTGCGACCGGCGCCCGTCAGCCGGTCCCGCCAAGCGAGCTGCGCCGGTGGGTCGGGTGTGCGCCAGGCGACGTGGTGAACGGTGCCGATCGACTCCTCGCCCCGCGGTCCCTCCGGAGCCTCGACCACGTCGAGGATGGCGTGCGGCCCCCCCACTCCTGTCTCGAATCGTGTCCGCTTGCCCTCCTGGGCCACCACGCGGAACCCCATCACCGATGTGAGCAGGTTGGCGCTCGCGGCCATCTCCGCCAGTGTCATCGTCACGGAGTGGAAGCCGCGGATTGCATGATCGTCATCGACCGGCGCCTCGGGCCAGGGCTTCCAGCGGTCGTTCGCGGCCTGGGCAACGAGCTCGAGCTCGATCCCGTCCGCGTCGCGCAGCACTAGGGCGTCGACATCGAAGCGGCTCACCGTGCGGTGGTCGACCCCGAGCCTCTTCAGCCGGTCGGTCCAGAAACCGAGCGAGCCCGCCGGCACCTGGAACGCCACCGTGGTCAGCTGACCCGTGCCGGTCCGCTGCCTGGGCCAGGTCGGCCAGCCGAAGAAGGTCATCGCGGTGCCCGGAGTTCCGAGGTAGTCGCCGAAGTAGATGTGATAGGTGTCGGGCAGGTCCTGGTTGATGCTCTTCTTGACGAAGCGCAGCCCGAGCACGCTGACGTAGAAGTCGACGCACCTCTGCACGTCGGCCGTGATGCACGTCACGTGGTGGATACCGGGAATGGTGACGCCCACGCTTGCCCTCATATTAGTCCCGCTCTGGCGGGGTCTCCGAAGACGCCTCGTCCTCGACTCGAGACCAGATCTCGGGCGCCATCGGCTCTTCTATCTCCTCCTGCAGGTGCGCGACCAGGCCGATCGCGCGGGCCATCACGGCAAGGCCGCGACAGATCCGCCACGGAATCTGCATCTCGCTCGCGACGGCGGCGATGGCGCCTGTCGCGTTGACCGGCAGATCGCGTCCGTAGGCGGCGGTCGCCTCTTCCGCGATCAGTTTCATGAGCTCCAGGTGGCGCCCGGCGAAGCCGTTCTCGGCGGCCAGCGCGAAAAGTCTGGTCGTCCGGGGGTCGGCCGCCTTGTGCACCGGGTGGCCAAGGCCCGGGATGACGTGCCTCGCGGTCCTGTGCGACTCCACGATCTTGCGGGCGATGCTCCGCAGGTCACCAGAGGACGGCGCCTCCTGGAGCGTCCTCGCCGCCTGCTCGATCGAGCCGCCGAAGCGGTTGCCCATGCCCAGTAGACCGGCCGCGACCGCGGCCTGCAAGGCTTCGGGCGCACCGAAGTAAGTCAGCCTGGCGGCGATCGTGGAAGGCGTGAGGCCGTGCTCGACGAGCGTCACGAGGAGGGCGTTGAACATGACCGACTCCTGCGGCGTCGGGAGGCGGTCCTTGAGCTCGAGGAACGCGACGTCGCCCAGCGAGACCTTGCCGATGAGCTCCTCCGTCAGGTCGTAGCCGCGGACGAAGATCCGGTCGGCGGTGCTCTTGCCGAGGCTGGACTTAATGCGCGGCTTGCGGCTCAACCACGGCCCCTTCCGGCCCGGCGCGTACCGCGCTCGGCCACCTTCCCCGGCAAGCGGGGAAGGGAAGTTCGGCTCACTTGTTGACGGTCAGGCGCGTCTTGTAGCCGGCCTCGCCGAAGTCCGACTCGGGGACGAGCTCCACCTTGCTCCGGAACATCAGCTTGGAGTGAATCGCGTTCTCGATCTCGGTCACGAGCGCCCCGTCCGACTCGTGCCGCTCCGTCACCTCCACTTCCACCGGGATGGGCGGCTCGATGGAGGTCTCGGCGCCGCGTCGCACTACCCGAGCGCGCCCGGTGACGCGTGGCCTGAAGTCGCCGACCACGGCCAGGATCGCGGTCGGGTACACGTTCACCCCGCGCACGATGAACATGTCGTCGCGGCGTCCCATAACGCGCTGGCGAAAGGTGGTGCGCCCACACTCGCACGAGGTCCCTTC
The DNA here is from genome assembly GCA_036506195.1 of Candidatus Dormiibacterota bacterium. Classification (GTDB taxonomy): domain Bacteria; phylum Chloroflexota; class Dormibacteria; order Dormibacterales; family Dormibacteraceae; genus 40CM-4-65-16. The sequence continues at coordinate 4,134 of DASXSD010000147.1, read as the reverse complement.
GATGCGCACGATGTCGCTGCCGCGAAACCGGACGATCGGCATCGCCTCGCGCGTCAGCGTCGTGTAGACGAGCTCTCCGACAGCGCCGGTCTCGATCTCCATGGGTTCCTGGGTGTCGGGGTTGATCAGCTCGACCCATACGTGTCCCGCGCCACAGAAATGCATGCCCTGCTGGTGCGGGCACTCGCCGAACAGCGAGGGCGCGACGTCGCCGATGCCCATGACCTCGGTCACGGTGACGCCCAGCACCCGCTGGATGTGGTCGCGAATCGCGGGGATGCCGCCGCCTGGCTCGCCTCCGGTGACCACGTGGGTCAGCGGGATCGCGCTGGGGTCCGAGTCGGTCTTCTCGAGCCGGTTGGCGAGGTACTGGGCGAAGGATGCGGTGGACAGCAGCGTGTCGGCGAGTCCCGCCCGCAGGCCGAAGATCACACGCTCGGTGTCGCCTGGTGCCACGGGCACAGACCGCGTGCCGATGCGCAGGAGGACGAAGTGGGTATGACCGGCGACGAAAGGACCCGCCCCGAACGTGGTCAGCACGGTGCTGTGCTCGTGGATGCCTGTCGCGTAATAGGTACGCGTGCCCATCAACGTCCACGACTCCATGTCACCGCGCGTCAACGCGAGCACGCTCGGGTTCCCGGTGGTGCCGCTTGTCTGGTACACGCGCTTGACCTGGTCGGGCGTGACGCACAGGTTGCTGCCGAAGGGTGGGTCGTCGTCGAGGGCATGCCTCAGCTCTTCTTTGGTCGTGAATGGAAGCTGGTTCAGGTCGGCCAGGCTGACGAAGGAGTTCCCGATCCCCGCCTCGCGCCACTTGCCGGCGTAGAACGGCGACGATTCGCGGAGGCGCCGGTACTGACGTTCCCACGCGCCTACTGCGAGGCGACGGGTCTCCTCCCACGGAGCCGCTTCAATTTCCCGCTCCCAGATCCAGTCGCGCTCGCACGCGTCGCCGCGCAGGCGGCCCGCCGTGATTGCCATCGAAGGCACAGATTAACCTTCGGCACATGCGACTCCTACCCACGACCGTCGTCGGTAGCTATCCACAGCCCGACTGGCTGGTCGACCGGCAGATGCTCGGGAGCCGGCTGCCGCCTCGGGTCCGCGCACGCGAGATCTGGCGCGTCGGGGCGGAGTTTCTTGATCAGGCGCAGGATGACGCGACCCTCGTCGCCATCCGGGACATGGAGCGCGCCGGGATCGACATCGTGACCGACGGCGAGGTCAGGCGCGAAAGCTACTCGAACCGATTTGCGACCGCGCTCGAGGGGATGGATCTCGACCACCCGGGCACCGCGCTCGACCGGACCGGACATCCCAATCCTGTTCCCCGTGTCGTAGGGCCCATTCGCCGCACCCGACCGGTCGAGAAGCGCGACGTCGAGTTTCTGCGTGCCCACACCGACCACGCGATCAAGGCGACGCTGCCCGGGCCGTTCACGATGTCCCAGCAGGCGCAGGACGACCACTACCACGACGAGGCGGCGCTGGCGATGGCGCTCGCTGCGGCGGTGAACGAAGAGGTGCGCGACCTGTTCGCGGCGGGCGCCGACGTCGTGCAGCTCGATGAGCCCTACCTGCAGGCGCGCTCAGAGAAGGCGGCGCGCTTCGCGCTCCCCGCGATCAACCGTGCGCTGGAAGGGATCACCGGCACGACGGCGCTGCACACGTGCTTCGGCTACGCGCACATCGTCCACGACCGGCCGAACGGCTATCCATTCCTGGAGCAGCTCGCCGACACGACCGCGCAGCAGATCTCGATCGAGTCCGCGCAGCAAAAAGTAGACCTCGGAGTCCTGCGGTCGCTAGGCGGCAAGACGCTGATCGTCGGCGTGATCGACCTTTCGGACGAGAGTCCGGTGGAGGATGTCGAAACCATCGTGGGTCGAATCAAGAACGCTCTCCAGTTCGTGGAGCCCGAGCGGCTGGTGATCGCCCCCGACTGCGGCATGAAGTACCTGCCGCGCGAGAAAGCGTTTGGCAAGCTGGCCGCGATGGCCAGCGCAGCGGAGACGGTGCGAGCCGGCCTCTAGGGCGGGCCCTTAGCTCCGGACGCGCATCGCGACCAGGGTCAGCTCTTCGATCGCCACGCGCGCCAGCTTGACGGCGCGGGCATACGCCGCCTTGCTCGGCGGCCTGGAGCGACCTTTGAGCGATGCGTCGATGAACTTCTTGGCCTGTTCCGACGGATCCTTCGCCATGGTCAACTTCCCCTCAATTCTGACCAGAACCGGTCGATGATGAGCTCGGCGAACCACTCGGCCCAGTACTTCTGCTTCAGCTTTTTCTTCGCCAGGTAGTTCCTGAACTCGGGCGTCACCTCCAGCTCCGCGATCAGGAGCGCTGTGACGTCGTCCGGCCGGATCTCCTTGATGTACGCGTGGGTCGCGATGAAGGCGTGCCTGGCCTTGGCCTTCCAGGCCGCCGAATCGTCGTGCAGGAGCGAGGTCAGGCTCGCGTCCTTCAGGTCCTGGAGCTTTCTCTGGGTCAGCGCCACGCTACTGCCACAGGACCATTCGCGTCGCCCACACAGCGGCTGCCAAGACGGCGACGAGCAGAAGGGCGAAGAGAGCGACCGCGTAGTCATAAAGAGCGGAGGGCCCGCCGTTCATCAGCCACAGGAGGCTGACCGCCACCGTCGCGAGTCCAAGTCCAAAGGCGCCGAGCAACGCCGCACCCGCGATTCGGTACGGCCGCACGACCTTCTCGGGCACGCCGCCGGAGTACGACTGGTAGGACGCGATGATCAGCCCGAGGAAGACGAGCACGAAGCCGGCGAGCGCCGCAGCCGAGCCCAGGACCGCGATGACCACGTCTTTGGGTTCGATCAAGTTCCGCCAAGGATAAAGAGAGGGCCGGGGGTAGGCCCGGCCCTTCTCAGCACACGCCGATTGCGGCGCTCGGGATCAGCAGGTGTCGGAGGGGCGGTGGAACCAGGCGAACGGAGTGAAATCGCCCATCAACGTGTAGCGTCCATCGGCGGTGAACTGTGCCCGCTGAGACATGGTGTTGGGGGCGATGTGCATGAACCAGGGCAGGAAGACCTCGTCCTGGACGTGGAAGGTTCCTTCTCCGTTTGCGTCGAACGGCCCGACTGCGAACCCGAGGTTGAACGTCGGATCCCCGACCTCGAGCAGGTCGCTACAGCCGTACTGAGGCGCGTTGTCCGCCTTCCACGGCTGGACCGTGTTCGTGTTGAAGGGATCGGCGGCCCACTCGGTGATCTCGTGCGTCAGGGTGCTGATGTCCTTGTTGATCCACATGCGCGGCCCGAAGAGGCCAGGCGTCAGCCAGGACGACCACACGAAGGTCTGGAGGGGCTGGTTGCCCCTTCCGTTCACGGGCCCGTTCTCGCCACCTGTCGCGTGTCCCGCGCCGTGCGCCCCCAGCACGCAGCAGTGCAGCGGGTTGTTGTCCACGTAGAGCAAGACGTCCTTGGTCAGGAAGATCGCCACGTGGGTTGGATCGAGGTGCAGCCTGCCGATCAGGTTCTGGACCCGGGCCTGGAACCACGAGACGTCGACGTCGGCGAAGACCACGTTCCCTGGGGTGACCATGGTTATGCCGTGCTCAAGCGGAACGTCTATCGTCACCGGCTCGTACCGGACGGGCGTATCCAGGACCAGGTGGTAACCGGAGCCTACCTTGTTGAACTGGGAACGCATCGTGGCGTCGATCAGCTGGCCGGTGTTGTTGGCGGACAGAGGAAACTGGCTCAGCGGCGCCGGACGCAACCACGGCGTGCCGTTCGCATGCGTGAGCGCGCGGGTGAATGAGTAGTCGAAATTGGTGTCGAACAGCGGCGAGGCGAGCAGGCCCGCCACCCTGTCCGACCCGTTGAAGGCGACCCCGTCGACCGTGACATCGAGCGGGATGATGTCGACGCCGACCGTCGCGGAGCCGTTGGTGCCGGGATCAACCCCGACCATGTTGTAGCGGTAGGTGATGCCGTTGTCAGGATTGGCTGTCTCGCCGAGCCAGTGCTGGACGGTGCGGGAGGTCGGCAGCGGGTCGGCGCCACCGAAGCTGACCGTGATCGGCTGGATGGCGTCGTCGTCGATCGGCTGCGGTGGCCGATCGGCCAGCGCAGCTACGGAGCTCAGCACGAGCGTGCCGCTGGCAGCCAGGGCG
>DASXSD010000146.1:0-12061 GCA_036506195.1 Candidatus Dormiibacterota bacterium | reverse complement strand
GCGCTCGCCGGAGGAAATTCGAGGTCGAGGCGGCGGAACGCCAGCGTCCAGTACGTCGAGCTCACCGCGGCAAGGAATCCGCCGACGACCAGCGAGATCGGCACCAGGATGATCGCGAAGAGGACGACGAGCGGCCAGAAGACGACCGAGTGGCTCATGAAGAGCGCGACGGCCGCGATCACAAACGGGATGGCGACGATTCCGAAGGCCACCGCGACGAGGATTCCGACGACGATCCCGACCGCCAGCGCGATCACCCAGACCAACAGCGACCGGCCGAAGCGCTTGAACAGCAGCCGGTGCGCGTGGACGATTGAAGACCGCGCGCCCAGCTGCTTGAGGACGAGCGCCCGGGTGCCGAAGCGGTCGAGGAAGAAGACGTAGAGCGCGAAGGGGATCGCGGCCGCAACCAGGAGCACCCCGGAGAAGAGAAGGGGAAAGATCGCGAGGGCATTCTGGTTGACGATCGCGATCACCACCGCGATCGTGTACACGCCGAAGAGGACCAACAGCGGCAGGCCGATGACGATCAGCAGCAGGCGGAGGCGAATCATCGGCCACATCGTCTGCACGCCGGCTCGCCACGCCAGGACGAGCCTGAAAGACCGCTCCGCGTCGTGCTCGGCGGAGGCGCGCACCGTCGCGCCCTCGCAAACCGCGCCCAGGATGAAGAACGCCACGATCAGCACCAGCCACAGGATCACGAGCGCGACGATGAGCCCGATGTGCTCATTGATCCAGGTCGTGACCTGCGCCTGGAAGGTGGCGAAGTCAGGCGGCTGGCGCTGCCCGGATATGGGCTGGGATGTGTTGACATTGAAACCGCCGCCGCCCTCGCCCGAGAAGAGGGCGATCAACCACAGGTACTTGTGGTTCCAGCTGATCCGAAAGGAGCGCCAGACGATGTCGATGTACGGCATTGCTAGAAGGTCGCCGGCACGATCGCCCGCTTGTGGATGCCCGAGCCGAGCAGCTTGTCGCCCTCGTGGCATTCGACGTCGAAGTGAAGCTTGTTGCCTTTCACGTCGGTGAGGCGCGTGGTGACGACGATCGTGCGTCCAGGGGCTGTCGGTGCCAGGTGCTTGACGTGCACCTCGTAGCCGACGGTCGTGTGTCCCGCGGGGAGGAGACGTTCTACTGAGCGATGGCTGGTGAGCTCCATCAGGCCGATCATCGCAGGGGTCGCGAATGTGCCCTGGCCACCGACGTGGTGCGTGAGCAGGTTGCCCTCGACCACACGCTCCAGGCGTCCTTCCAGACCCGGCTTGATGCCTTCGATCGTGTCCACCCTATAGATTGTCGTCAATGACACTTCCTTTGGTCCGCAAAGCGATCTTCCCGGCGGCCGGTCTCGGCACGCGGTTCTTGCCCGCGACCAAGGCGCAGCCCAAAGAGATGTTGCCCCTCGTCGACAAGCCGACGATTCAGTACGGCGTCGAGGAGGCGATCGCGAGTGGAATCGAGCAGGTAATCATGGTCACCGGCGGTGGCAAGCGCGCCATCGTCGACCACTTCGACCGCTCGCTCGAGCTCGAGCACTACCTGGAGCAGCGCGGCAAGAGCGACCTGCTGCGGATCCTGGCCGAGGTCGACGCCCTGAGCAACCAGGTCGACATCACGTACATCCAGCAGAAAGAGCCTCTCGGACTCGGACACGCCGTGTGGACGGCGCGCCGCCTCGTGGAGAACGAGGCCTGCGCGGTTCTTCTCGCCGACGACGTGATCCTGTGCGAAGACCAGCCGGTCTTGAAGCAGCTGATCGACGCCCACCGCAAGACGGGGGCGACGGTCCTCGCGGTCCGGCGCTTCCCTCGGAGCGAGATCGGCCGCTACGGCGTGGTCGTGACCGACGGCAGCAGCGGGCGCATCCACGAGGTGACCGACATGGTCGAGAAGCCCGAGCCGGGCACCGAGCCTTCCGACCTCGCCATCCTGGGCCGCTACGTACTGGCCCCGGCGGTCTTCGCGGAGCTCGATCGGGCGGAGCCGGGGGCCGGCAAGGAGATCCAGCTGACCGATGCGATCAAGCGCCTCCTGGGCCGTCATCCGGTGGTCGCCCTCGAGTTCGAGGGCGACTACTACGACACCGGCACGGTGTCCGGCTACCTGAGGGCCAACCTGATCATGGCCATGAAGCGGGAGGGCCTGCGCGAGGAGCTGGCGTCCCTGCTCCGCGACCTCCTGGAACCCTCCCCCGAGGGCCGCTGAGGCTCGGCCTATAATTCAGTACACGCTCAATGAGCCGCATCCCCGCCCGAGTGATTTACCTATGGCTGTTTCAGGACGAAGAAGGTTCGACGACGACAAAGTTGTTCGGTATGAGACCGCGGAGAAGGACTTCGAGGTCGAAGTCTCGCGCACGCTCAACAAATGGTGCGTCACCGTCTACCAGCAGCCGGACCGCCAGATCCTGGTTCAAGACTTCTTCCCGGAGCGTTGGAAGGCGCTCGCGCGGGCGCAAGACTTCATCCGACTCCTGAACCAGCGCAAGAAGAAGGAAGAGGAAGGGCTCAACTCTTCGGAGGACGACTACTAGTCGTTGGATCGCGTTAGTCCGGACTAACCCGCATTGTGCGGAGTCCGGAACACACGATAGTCCGGACCATCGCGCAAAGCGCCGAGGCAGGGTTCCTCCACTGGAGCCGGTAGAATTTCCGGCTCGTGAACTGGGCAGCGCTGCGGCGGGAGTGGGGGGCGGTCACGTTCGTGTTGACGGTCATCGCGGGCATGATCGTCGTGCCGCTCGCGCTCTATTTCGCCAACACGGGACCCGGACCCATCTCAACGCCCAACCTGAACACCGGCAGCAGCGCGCGGGCGAGCACCGTCGCGAGCCCCACGCCAACACCGACGCCGTCGCACTCGCCGAGCCCGTCAGCTTCTAAGTAGTCAGGAAGCCAGGCCCCAGAGAAGTCGCTCGCCGTTTGGACGGACGATCTTCTCGAGCGGCAGCGCAAACTCCGCGACCGAGCGCTGCTCCGAAGACACGCGCATCTCGATGACGTCCGATAGCCGCAGGTGCGCCACCGACGCGCAGTCGTGCAGGAACGTGAACACGACCGGGCGCACGAGGTTGAGCACGTAGTCGGCGATCCGAGCTCCGTCGGACAGAGTCTGCCCAGCGACGCTGCGGTCGCGGAACGCAAGGATCACCACCTCATCGCTCAGCATCACCGGATCGGTCCACACATAGGTGCTCGAGCGAGATCCGCTCAGCGTCTGCAGGATCTCCGCGAGCCTGCGCATCGGCGACTCGGGGCCTTCGAAGAGCAGCGGCACGTCGCGCTGTGGCTCGTTGAACTGCTGGGCGCGGTACTGGGCGGTGAACCCGAGGTCGGAGATGCCCGCGAACGGCGCGGGCACCTTGATGGACACCTCGCCTAGATGTGGATGGCTGGAACGCATGCTGGAACCGGACTCTTCCATGCCGTATTAACGCATGGGGGTCCACGGAAAGTCTCGTACTAACGCAGTACGCAGGCAAAATGAGTTCGCCATGCCACTGACGGGAATTCGCGTCCTCGACCTGACGCGGCTTCTACCGGGCGCCTACTGCACCCTCCTCCTGGCCGACCTGGGCGCCGACGTCATCAAGGTGGAGGAACCGGAGAGCGGCGACTACATGCGCTGGACGCCCCCGCTCGTGGACGGCCAGAGCGCGCTGTTCGACGTCCTGAACCGGGGCAAGCGCAGCATCGCCCTGAACCTCAAGACCGACCACGGACGCGACGCGCTGCTGCGCCTTGCGACGACCGCCGATGTGCTCGTGGAGGGCAACCGCCCTGGCGTGATGGACCGGCTTGGGCTCGGTTGGGATGCACTGCACGCACGCAATCCGCGGCTGGTCATGTGCTCGATCACCGGCTATGGGCAGGACGGCCCGTTCGCCCAGCGCGCGGGCCACGACCTGAACTACATGGCGATCGCCGGTGGCCTGGGGCTGAACGGGACCAGAGACGGGCCTCCGATCCCGCTCTCGGTCCAGGTTGCCGACATCGGCGGTGGCGGCCTCCAGTCGGCGGTGGCGATCCTCGGTGCGCTCGTCGGCGTCCAGCGGGGTGGCGAGGGTCGATGGATCGACATCTCGATGACCGACGGCGCAGTCGGCTGGCTATCCATGGCGTTCGCGGCGAGGGCCGCCGGGGAGAAAGTCGCGCGCGGCGACCAGCGACTCGCGGGACGGTACCCGTGCTACCGGGTCTACGAGTGCAAGGACGGCCGCTTCTACAGCGTCGGCGCGCTGGAGCCGAAATTCTGGGGCTCCCTGTGCGAGGCGATGGAGAGGCCGGACCTCATCGAGCTCCAGTACTCGGAGGAACCATCGATTCAGTCGACCGTCGAGAAGGTCTTTCGGTCCCGGACCAGGGATGAATGGGAGGAGGTGCTGTCGACGCTCGAGGTGTGCTGCGAGCCGGTGCTCGACATCGATGAGGTGGCCTCCCATCCTCAGGTCGTCGCGCGGGGCCTCCTCGATCCCAAGCGCCGAGGGCGTGGGCCGAGGCTCGGGGAGCACACAGAAGAGGTATTGCGCGAGATCAGCTAGTCAGCTGATTCCAGAACTGCTCGACCTGCCGGCGGGTTTCTTCGCGAGTACCGCTGTTGTCGATCACGTGCCGCGCGCGGCCGCGCTTCTCCTCGATCGGCATCTGTGCGGCGACGATCGCCCGTGCCCGGTCCTCGGCGAGGCCGCGTTCTTCCACCAGCCGGCGGATCTGTAGCGGCTCGGGAACGTAGACGAGCAAAACGTCGGAATACAGATTCTCCAGGCCGTTCTCGAACAACAGCGGCACGTCCTGCACCACCACCGCGGCGCCGCGCATCAGGGCATTCGCGGTTTGGGCTGCCATCCACTCGCGCACCATCGGATGCACGATCGCGTTCAGTCGGGCGCGAGCTTCGGTGTCACGAAAGACGAGCTCGCCGAGTCGGGCGCGGTCGATCATTCCGTCGCGAACGTATTCGGGCCCAAATTCGCGTTCGATCAGATCGAAGCCCAGGCTCCCTGGTTCATACACGGTGTGAGCGGCCACGTCCGCATCGAGGACTTCGGCGCCCAGCTCGCGAAGCATCGCGGCGACGGTTGACTTTCCCGACCCGGCGCCGCCCGTCAGGCCAATGAGTTTCAATTTCCGGGGATGGCGGACGAGGAGAAGTTCGACGCGGTCGTGGTCGGCGCGGGGCCGGCAGGGTCAGCGGCGGCGATCACGATGGCGAAGGCGGGGCTGCAGGTCGCGTTGCTCGAGCGCGGCGCCAAGCCCGGCGCCAAGAACGTCATGGGCGGCATCCTCTACAACCACTACCTCGAGGAGATCGTAGGCGACGAGTGGAAGCAGGCACCGCTCGAGCGCCCGATCATCGAGGAGCGCCGCTGGATGATGACCGCCGACGCGGCGATCGGTTTCGACTACAAGAACCTGCGCAACCGAGCCCGTCCGCACTCCTATTCGGTGTTGCGAGCGAAGTTCGACGCGTGGTTCGCGGAGCAGGCGGAGAAGGCGGGGGCGATGGTGGTGCCGGAGACGGTTGTCGATCGCCTGATCGTCAAGAACGGCCGCATCGTCGGCGCGGGCACGGGTCGCGGCGACGACATCTACGCCGACGTCACGATCGTCTGCGAGGGCATCGGACTGGGCACAAGCCTGCTCGAGAAGACCGTCATCAACGGCAAGCCGCTGCGCCGGAAGCTGCGCGAGAACGAGGTCGCGATGGCGGTCAAGGAGATCATGCAGCTCGACGCCGGACTCATCGAGGAGCGCTTCAACTGCGAGGCCGGCGAGGGCTGCACCATCGAGTGCTTCGGCGACTCGACCATGGGCATGTCGGGGTTCATGTTCATCTACACCAACCGGGACACGTTGTCGGTGGGCGGCGGCGCCCTCCTCAGCGAGTTCAACCAGACGCTGCGCTCCCCCAACGACCTGATGGAGCACTTCAAGCAGCATCCGTCGATCAAGCCGCTGCTGCGCGGCGCGGAGACCGTGGAGTACCTCGCGCACCTGATCCCCGAGGGCGGATATCGCGGCATTCCGAAGGTCTACGGCCCGGGCTACCTCGTCTGCGGCGACGCCGCGATGCTCTCCAACCCCGTTCACCGCGAGGGGTCGAACCTGGCCATGGCGTCAGGACGCATGGCTGGCGAAACCGTGATCCACGCCAAGGAGATCGGCGACTTCTCGGAGCGCCGCCTGGCCGAGTACAAGGGCAAGCTCGACCACTCCTGGATCATGGCCGACATGAAGAAGTACGACAAGGCGGTTCCGCTGCTGGAGCACAACCCTCAGCTGCTGACGAAATACCCGCAGGTCCTCGACCGCTCACTCGACGAGTTCTTCCGCGTCGATGGAACCTCGAAATGGGACAAGCAGCGCAGCATCCTGCGCATGCTGCGCAAAGAGGGACTGTTCCGGATGGGCTGGGACACCGCCAAAGCCCTCTGGGCGATGAAGTGACCGGGGCCTTGCAGCGCACCGACGATGGCATCGTGTACGAGGACGGTGTGCTCGAGCTCCGCGACGGCCGGAAGATGGCGTGGCGGTGGTGGGGCGATCCGGATGGCAGGCCGCTGCTCCGCATCCAGGGCACTCCGGCTTCGCGCCTCTACCGCAACCCGGACTCGAGCGTGCAGCGCGACCTTGGCGTGCGCTACCTGATGATCGACCGCCCGGGCTACGGGGGGTCGACGCGCAAACTGGGCCGCGGCATCGCCGACGTGGCCGATGACCTCGCCGCCGTCCTCGAGGCGCACGGCATCGATCGGATCCCCGCGATGGGGACGAGCGGAGGCGGACCGCACGTGCTGGGCCTCGCCGCTCGCCACCCGGACAGGGTCTCCGCGGTGACCGTGGTCGTTGGCGGCACGCCGCTCGAGCCCGACGAGGTGGAGCAGTTGGTCGGCGTCAACGCGCAGGGCTACGCCGCCGCCGAGAAGGGATGGGACGCCCTCCACGAGCTGCTCGTGCAGGTCCGGGAGCGGCTGCTGGGCGCGGAGGGCATGGCCGGAGTTCTGAGCGATGCCCCGGCGTCAGACCGGGCCCTGATGGCGGATCCCGCCTGGCAGCGCATCGAGCGCGAGAGCCTCGCCGAGACCTTGAAGCAGGGCGCCGAGGGCTGGACCGACGAGTCGATGGCCATGCACCACAAGTGGGACTTCGACCCTGCCGAGGTGAAGACGTCGGTGACGTGGTGGCACGGCGACGACGACAAGAACGCCCCGATCACGGCCGCGAGGCGCGTGGTCGCGCAGCTGCCCAGGGTGGACCTGCGGATCTGGCACGAGGAAGGACACTTCGCCTCGCTCGTCCACGACAAAGAGATCGTGCAAGAGCTCCTGAGCCGCGCCTAGGAGCAACTCCCTCTCCCCATCGGGGAGAGGGCCGGGGAGAGGGGCTTAAGCAGGAATCCCCTTACCCCGAGATGCTCACGTGCACGGTGTGGTAGCCGCTCGACCCGCTCGGGTAGCTCGGCGCCCCGCGTGAGTCCTGCGCGTTGCCCATCGAGTCGGTGGCCCTGACCATCAGCCTGTAGGCGCCTTCCGCCGCCGGCGTCCAGCTGGCCCGCCAGATCACCCACGTCAAGGGCGACAGCGGCTGGCTGAAGTCGGCGGCGTTCCAACTCGACCCGCCGTCGGTCGTGTACTCGACCCTGGAGATGCCTCGGGTGCCGGCGTAGGCGACGCCTCCAAGTTCGATGGCGCCGCGCTTGATGATCTCGCCCTCCACCGGGACGTCAAACCGCGAAGTCGTCTTGACCACCGCGTTGTGGTCCCAGCCCTGTTGCTCCCAGTAGCCACGCGCCTCCTGGTTCGCGAGCTCGATGCTGTCGAGCCACTTGGGTTGCTTCATCCCGTAGCGCCCCGGGATGAGGACTCGAGCCGGAAAGCCGTGGTTCACCGGCAGGGCAGCGCCGTTCAGCTCGTAGGCGACCAGCACCTCCGGCGCATTGACGACACTGCTTAGAGGAAGGCTCTCGGTGAAGCCGTCACGGGCCTTGAAGACGACCCAGCTCGCAGCCGGCTCCGGCGACGCCATCGCCACCAGGTCGCGCAGCGGCACTCCCTTGAACGAGCCGGTGCTGATGAGGTCGCCGCCCACGTTGTTGCTGATGCAGGACAGGGTCACGAACTGCTCGGTCGCGGGCAGCGCGCGCAGCCCGGCGAGCGACAGGCTCAGCGATTTGCCGGCGAGGCCTCCGACCTTCAGCCTCCAGCTCTCCCCGTCGACGGCCGGATCGACGAAGTTCTTGGAGACGACGTAGAAGTTGCTGGTCGGAGTGATCGCGGGCGAGATCCCGCGCAGCCCGGACTCCGGCGGGCTGAAGATCGCCCGGTACCAGTCGGGGAGCAATCGCAGGGCGAGCGCACCGACGCTGACGGCCGCGATGCCGACCGGAACCGCGGTCAGGATCCGACGCCGTCCGAGGTCGACCGACGTCGGGCCCGTGCCGCCGTACTGGAGGACGACCGCGTAGATCGCAAAGATGGCCGCCCAGATCAGGGGCGTGGCGGGGCCGTCATTGAGCCCGAGCAGGCCCACGCCAGCTATCGGCAGCAGAACACCACAGACCACCGCCCACCCCACCGCCGCGAACGCGAATGGCACCCAGGTCGACGTCCACCGCAGGTTCGCCACCGCGGACGCGGCGCCGAGCAGGCCAAGGAGCAGGACCATGAGGACGATCAGGCCGAGCTCCTCGACCACCTTGCCCGCGTGCTGCAAGGTGTCGATCAAGAAGCCGAAGACAAACCCGGGCATCAGCGCGAGCAGTGGCTCGTTCAGCAGCTGGGGGAGCGGGCGCAGTCCGAGAAAGACGCCGGCGTAGTACATGAGGGCGATCAGCGCCACTCCGCCCACGCATCCCCACGCGAAACCGCTGAGCGCCGCGGTCTTTCGCGTCATCGCGTCAGGTTGTACCACGCGCGATGTAAGGATTCGTCGGCGGCTGGTAGCATCCACGGGTCGGCATGCCCTCCGCCATCACCCCCGAGGACCTATACCGCTTTCGCTGGATCGACCACGTTCGCCTCAGCCCTGACGGCGAGCGCGTTGCCTATCAAATCGCGTGGGCGGACGCCAACGCGAGGCAGAGCCGGAGCCGGATCGTCGTCCGGCGCCTGCTCGATCCGGAACCCGTCGCGCCGACCGGCGGAACGCAGCGCGACCACTCGCCGGAGTGGTCCCCCGACGGGCGCAGGATCGCGTTCCTCAGCAAGATCGGTGCGGTCGATCAGCTCTTCGTGCTCGACCTCACGACCGGTGGCGCGCCGCAGCAGCTGAGCACGGTCGCGGATGGGGTCGGGCTCCCGAAGTGGTCACCCGACGGCAAGCGCATCGCGTTCCTCGGCGCCGTCCTGGCCGACGCGGAAGCGGTGATCGACGATCCGCGACCGCCCGAGGGTCGGGAGCAGCTGCGCCGAGCCCCCGTGGCAAGGATCGTCCGCCGTCTCGACTACAAGCACGACGGACGCGGCTATGTCGACGGGCGCCAGCATCACCTCTTCGTGGCCAACGCGGCCGGCGGCGACGTCAGGCAGCTGACCAACGGTCCGTGGGACGTGAGCGACTTCGACTGGTCCCCTGACAGCTCTCGCATCGTGGTGTCCGGCAACGCCGAGCCAGGCGCCGACCTGCAGCGCGAGCTGAACCTTTACCTCGTCGACCTGGACGCCAACCGCGTGCGTCTCGGTGGCGGCTTCTACCTGAGCTCTCCGATCTGGTCGCCCAGGGGCGACCTGATCGCTTTCATCGCGCCCAACGGCCTCGACGTCGGCCTGCTGGAACGGATCTGGGTGGTTCCGCTCGCGGGTGGCGGGCCGCGCTGTTTGACACTGGAGCTTGACCAGGCGGTCACCGACAGCGTCATCAACGACATGCGTTCTGGCCACGCGACGCGCGTCACGTGGTCCGCCGAGGGCGACCGGATCTACTTCCCGGCCAGCGGGTCCGGTGTGACCACGATCAAGTCGGTCGACCTGGACGGAAACATCCGCGAAGAGGCCGGCGGACGGCGGAGAATCTACGACTTCGACGTCGCGGGGGCCACCCTCGTCTTCTGCGCGTCCGATCCCGGAAACCCCGGCGAGCTTTACATGCTGACGGGTGGGGCGGAGGCACGCGTGACCGACCTGAACCCCTGGCTGCACGACCGCTACGTGGCGCAGCCCGAGCAGGAGTACTTCACCGCGCCAGACGGTTGGCGCCTCGAGGGCTGGCTGCTCAAGCCACCGGACTTCGATTCCAACCGTTTGCACCCCGCGATCCTGGAGATCCACGGCGGGCCGCACGCGCAGTACGGCTGGTCGTTCTTCCACGAGCTGCAGATCCTCGCCGGGATGGGCTTTGTCGTCTTCTACATGAACCCGCGCGGCTCGGATGGCTACGGCGAGCACTTTCGGCGGTCGGTCGTGCGCGACTGGGGCGGCAAAGACTACGTCGACCTCATGAGCTCGCTCGACCAGATCATCGAGCGCACGGGCTACATCGACGCCAAACGGGTGGGCGTCGGCGGAGGTTCGTACGGCGGCTACATGACCAACTGGATCATCGGCCAGACCGACCGCTTCGTGGCCGCGGTCGCCATGCGCTCCATCTCCAACCTGGTCAGCGAGTACCCCCAGCACGACATCGTGCTGTGGGGCACGCTGCAGCTCGGTCCGCCGCCGTGGCCAAACCTCGACGAGCTGTGGCGTCGCTCGCCGATCCGCTACGTGCAGAACATGCGCACGCCGCTCCTGCTGACGGCGGGCGAGATGGATCTCCGCTGCGCGATGTCGCAGTCGGAGGAGCTCTTCGGCGCCATGCGCCTGCTGGGCAAGACGGTCGAGTTGGTGCGTTTCCCCGAGGAGTCACACGACCTCTCGCGCAACGGCCGGCCCGACAGGCGCGTCGAACGGTTGCGCAGGATCGCGGCCTGGTACGAGAAGTTCGTCGGCACGCAGGCCGTCGACCGGCCGGCGCCCGAGGAGGCGACTCAGATCCTCCAGGTCCCCGCGGAAGCCGCGCACGAGTGGGCCAAAACGATCGCGATCACCAACCAACCTGTCGAAGCGGCCGCCGCCATCGTCGAGGCGCCCCCCGCCGAGCCGGAGGTCATTCAGCCGGTGGTGTCCGAGTTCGCGACCAAAGAGGCCCCCATCGTCGAGCCGGAAGCGCTACCAGACCTGTCGTCGGATGGGGAGCCTGTGGCGGAGGCTGTTACCCAGACGGCGCCTGCGGTCCCGGTGTCGGAGCCGCTCGCCGAGCCGGAGCCACAGCCTGAGCCTGTTACCGAGCCTGCGGTCGCATCCACGTCGGAAGCTGAACTGGAACCCGTTGCCGAGCCTGTGGTCGCATCCACGCCGGAAGCTCAGCCCGAGCTGGAACCCGAACCGACCCCGGAACCTGAGCCCGCGGCAGAGCCGGAGGCCGAGCCGGTGGTTGCCGCCGTCGCGCCCGAGGCTGAGAAGGAGGCCGAGCCGGAGCCAGAGCCCGAGCTCGTCTCTGCGGTCACCGAACCCGCCCTGTCCGCATTCGAGGAACCGGTTTCATTCGCCGAGCCCGCTCCCGTTTCCGCGCCGGAAGCGGAGCAAGCGGTCGTCGAGCCAGAGCCGCCGCCTGAGCCTGCGCCCCGGCCGGTTGAGACTCCAGCCGAACCCAAGCGCGTAGGCGAGACGCTCGTCGCCTGGCCCGGGGCTGCCGCGGCCGCGCCCGGTCCCGAAAACGGGGCGCCGGCCCAGCCCGGCGGATTCGACGAAGCCACGTCGGTGATCCCCGCCTGGCAGCAGACCGCGCCCGACTCCAAGGAAACGGTGTCGCTTCAGGCGCTGCCGCCGGAGGAGATTGCTTCGGGCTCCGGCTATGCCGCGCTCCTGACCTTCGAGTCAGGTCCGTTTTCGGGACGCATCGTGGCGTTGCCCAACCAGATGATCAGCATCGGGCGAGCGCCCGACAACGATGTCGTCGTCGGCGACCCGGCGACATCGGGTCACCACGGACGGATCGAGGTTCGCAACGGCTCCTTCTGGATCAGCGACTTGGGCAGCACCAACGGCACCCTGGTCAACGGCCAGCCCGTGATCGAGCAGCAG
>DASXSD010000145.1:0-14722 GCA_036506195.1 Candidatus Dormiibacterota bacterium | reverse complement strand
CCTCTTCCTGAACTTCATCCTCAGCCTCGAGGCCGCGGTCTGGGTGTCAGTGGTCCTGATGGGGCTGAATCGCCTCGCCGACCGCGACCGCCTTCGCGCCCAGCAGGACTACGAGCTGAACGTCAAAGCGGAGGAAGAGCTGAAGGCGTTGATGAACCACCTCATGCACCAGGACGAGATCCTGCTTCAGATCGTGAACCGGCTCGACCGCGGTGACCGCGAGATGAAGCGCCTGGCGCGCCGGCTCGAGGAGCTTATCGAATCCAACAACGCCGCCGCGGCAAAGCCCACGAGCGGCGAACGCCCGCAGGTCAGCGTCCCGGCGCCCTAAAACGGGGTCCCCGCGAAGTCACGGCGTCAGCCTCAGACTTCGTGGGGTAATTAGCGATCAAGCGCGAGCCCAGCTCGCGCACGACCTCGACAATGAGGTCGACATCCGTCGCGCGCGACCAGGCGCAGCGCCTCGACGACGGACTCGCGATCGTGGATCGGGTCAGCCATCGGAAAAATCTATCCGGTAAACGGTGTACTCACCATCGTCATAGACCTGCGTCGCGTGCTCGTCCCAGTACGCGCGGCTGGCACCCCGTGGTATCTCCTGCGGCCCGATCATGACGTAGTCGACGCCATACCTCCGGGCAAGGTCCATCGCCGACGGGTCGCCTCTCAGGATGCTTTTGTCGTCTTCGCTCTTCTGCACGTAGTCGGCCAGGCCGTACGTCCAGAGCCACCCCGGATAGCCGATCAGCTCTCGCCGCCCCGCAAGCGTAGGGATGGGGCTGTTGTGCTCATCGGCGACCGCAAAGATGGCGTCCGGGCTCGTGTTCTGGCGCACCCAATCCGCGACCTTCAGGCCGCCCTGGTCGGTGAACTGGAAGGCGCTCACGCTGTAGTCGGATGCTCGCGCGAGGTCGAGGGCTCCGGACAGTCCGAGTAGCACCATCATGGCCGCGGCGAGGCCCGCGGCCGCCACACTGTGTCGCAGCATCTTCGCCAGCAGCGCCCCCACCAGGATGCTGCCGAGCAGCAGCCAGAACACAAAGAACTTGGTGTTGTCCCAGATCCAGGGCTGTAGGACGATCAGGTTGGGCACCGCGAACCACAACCACATGGGGGCGAACCAGGTCGGGAACGCGGTCGGCAACGATCGCAGGACGACGTGCGCCGTGATCAGCAGCGGCAGGAACACCGACGTGTTCCACAGCCAGAACAAGAGCCACTCCAGCTCAAAGACGATCGGACCGTCGCGAAGCAGGTCACCGGGTGAGAGCCAGCCCAGCTGGATGCAGAAGATGGCGATCGAACCCTCGACACCGCACACCGCCGTGTTGTCGGGAGGCAGCATCCAGACCAGGATCGGGACGCCGATGACAAGCGCGGGTCCGAAGTAGGCGAGCCACTCCACGCGCCGGCTGAACAAGATCCAGAACGCCGGGAGCGCGATGACCGTCCCGTACGCGTGGACGTGGAAGACCGGCATCACCGCCGCCACCAGGCCCGCAAAGAGGAACGGTCGCCAACCCATGCGCTCGCGAGCCGCGATCCACAGCACGACGAGCACGATCAGCGTGAGGCTGAACCCGAAGAGCGTCGACCGCTGCGGCACCAGATAAGCGAGCACCGGGTTGAGCCACTGCAAGTTGACCTCGCGATTCAGCGTGTACTCATGGGGCAGATGCGCCAGCACGGTCGGGCCCAAGCGCTGCAGGTCGCTGACCAGGTAAACGAAACCCAGCCCGCCGCTGAGCAGGAAGACAAAGACCGCGATGAAGGCGGCGGCCCGGCCGGCGGTGAATCTCAAGGCCGCAAGGTAGAGGACCGCGGGCAGGGCGAGGCCCAGCAGCGCGCTCGTCACGGTGAGGGTTTCGGTCAGCCGCATGCCCAGGGGGATCAGGTCGGCGGCGAGGAAGTCGACCATGAACGGATAGCCGAGGCGGTGGCCGGGATCGACGGGGAACTCGGGCGGGAAGTTGTGGGCGTACGCGAACGACCCGGCAAAGCTCAGGTGCGCCGCCCAGTCGCCCCAGATGTTGACGTAGCCCGCGTACAGGCCGTCCGCGGTGTAGACGTACGCCTGGTGCATGAGGTGGACGGTCCACGCCCCGCAGATGGCGAACACCAGGAGCAGCGGCCACGGATGGGTCGGGCTGGTGAGCGGCATCAGCCAGCGCCGTCGCGCGTCCAGCCAGTCGGCGGCGAGCCGAGACCGGCTGAGCCACACCCCACATGCGCCCGCGACCACGCACATCGCGAGTCCGAGCAGCACGGTGAGCATGGTGACGTCGCGAACCACCAGGGCAGGTGCGAAGGTGGTGACCGACACCGCCATCGCGCCGATCACCGCCCCGAAGACGATTCGCTCTTCGAGGGTGAACGCGATGCCCGACAGGTACGTGATCCCGAAACCGGCCGCCGCGCTCGCGGCCAGGAACGCGATGGCCTCTAGTACCAACAGAAGAGCTGCGGCTGCACTACGGGCTGCCGGGTGTAGTCGCAATGGACGAACCACAGCTTCGGTCCCCAAAGCGGTGTCCCAGGGCCTATGAACCAGGCCGACGTCGAGATGGGGACGGCGGTCCAGACCGGATAGAAATAGCCGAAGAAGAAAACCGCGACCGCAAGGTGGAACGCGACCAGCGCTTCTCCGCTTGGCCGCGGCAGCTTGCTTGCCAGGAATGTGAGCACGAAGGCGAGCGCCAGGACCATGAAGATGAGCCCGCCGAACATGTGGTACAGGAACAGCACACGCGTGATCGGAAACCACGGCGCGTACTGGGTGACAAACCCGACCAGGATGACCGCCGCCATGAAGCTCCGGTGGCGGACGATGAAGTAGGGCAGGGCGGCGACACACGGAAGGCTCGTCCACCAGATCCACGGGTTGCCCAGGTTGGTCATCAAAGCCCACAGGCTCTGGCCCGTGAAGTGGTCCGTGCCGAGGTTGTACTCGGCGTAGTACAGGACCGGTCGGGCGAGAAACGGCCACGACCACGCGGGCGACCCGTAGGGATGCGTCACACCGACGATGCGGTGAGCGTGGTACGTGTACGAGTCGAGCTGATAGGCGATCAAGTCGAGCAGGTCATGGAACTGGCCGCGCGCAAAGAACGGGTACCAGGAGAGCACGTAGATCCCGACGGGAATCACCGCGACGGCGAGGATGCCGATCGACAGGTATCGAGGCCAGAAGAATGGTGAGGAGGCGAACACCGGCGGGCCCCATTCGATCCTGAGTGCGTGGAGGCCTGCCCTGGCCACCAGGAAGAAGACGATCGTCGCCCAGGCCGCGAGCACAATCCACTTCGCCGAGATGCCGATCCCGAGCACGGTGCCGAGCGCGACCAGCGACAGCATGGAGCGGTTGAACGAGCGGCTCTGAATGTGGACGAAGAACAGCAAGTACGCGGAAAGGATGAAAAAGATCGGGAAGATATCGATCATCCCGATGCGCGACTGGACGAAGAACATTCCGTCGAAGCACACCAGGGTGGCGGCCGCGATCGCGAACAGCCGGTTCGACCACATGCGTCGCGCGAGCAGGTACATCATCGGGATGCACAGGGTGCCGAAGAGGCAGGCGGCAAGTCGCCAACCGAAAGTGTTGAACCCAAGGTCGATGTAATCACCGGGAGCGCCCTGGAAGTGCGCCCGGTACCAGCCGTAAGCCCACATCCCGGCGCCGATGATCTCCTTGCTCAACGGCGGCTCGGGGTCGAAGTAGTTGAAATCGCAAACCGCCGTCGTGGAACGGCACTGCTCAATCCCTTTGACGTCCTTCCAGGCGTCGACCGGAAAGTAGATCTCATCGAACACCTGCCCGTTCGGAGGCTGCAGCTGGCCGTTGGCGTCCTCGGAGCCCCGGTTGAACGGATAGGCGAGTCCGCACAGGTCGCCGAGGTCGCCACGCGCGTCGACCGGCGTACCGGACACGCAGTTCGTGATCCACGGACCCTGGAGCGGATGAACGAAGAAGTCGGGCAGAATCGGGCTGAAAAAGCGGATCGCGAACGCGACCACGGTCAGGACCAGGAGCGCAATCAGGTCGACTCGGTCGAAGTATTTCCTCTCGAGTGTCGGGGTGGGCGGCTCGTCCGGGAGTCCGACACCGCGAGGCCGGATCACCGCCGTCGTTTGCGTCGCCTGGCTCCGCCCTGGTTCTGGCCGAGACGCTCGGGCAGGTGGGCGCTGATCTCCCATACGACGGTGTCCGCATCCGGGACCGGGATGGCGATCGTCTGGTCGTACAGGAGCCTCGACCGGAAGATGCCGAGACGCTTTTTGATCTCCGCCAGCTCGGACTCGTCGCCACGCACCTTGATGAAGACAGCCGGCTTGTCGATGTGCTGCTTCATGATCGGCGCGATCATCCGGCTGCGCTTGTCCTGGAAGTGCTGTCGCAGCGGCAGAGCCTTCACCCATCGAATCGAGTCGTAGTCGATGACGACGTCGTTGAACATGCTCGAGATCTCGACCCCGTTCTCGAGCACCTTCAGGTTGCTGCGCCAACGGTAGAGCAAGATCGCGCCGCCGAGCAGGAGTCCCGTCGGGATGTAGACGAGCCAGACCGCGAAGGCGGGCGAGAAAAGCTGCCCCTGGTAGACGGCGATCCCGGTGGCGACGATGCCCGCAGCCAGGAGCAGCCCCGCGAAGAAGCGCTGCTGCAGCCACAGGTGGTGGGCGTAGAGGTTCTGGTGCCGCGTGGGACGCGGGGCGGCTTCGGTGCTCAAGGACTACTGATTATCCGGTCTCTCCCAGGATCGACTGCGCTCCACGGCGCGCCGCCATCCCGCCTGCAGGGCGTCCGCCTCGTCGCGCGACATCTTCGGTTCGAACTCGCGATCCTGCTTCCAGAGGTGGGCCAGATCGCCTTCCTGCCAGATGCCCGCCCCGAGCCCGGCCAGGAACGCAGCTCCGAGCGCGGTCGTCTCGGTGTGGCGTGGACGGCGGACCGGAATTCCCAGCAGGTCGGCCTGGAGCTGACAGAGGACGTCCATCACCGCGGCGCCGCCATCGACGCGCAGCTCGATGAGTTTGCGACCCGTGTCGCGCTCCATCGCCTCAATGACATCGCGAGTCTGTAACGCCATGGCCTCGATTGCCGCGCGCACGATGTGGGCGCGGGTGGTACCGCGCGTGATACCGATGATGGTGCCGCGCGCGTACGGATCCCAGTGCGGAGCGCCGAGCCCGACAAACGCCGGGACGAGAAAGACTCCACCTGTGTCCGGCACCGACGATGCGAGCGGGCCCGCCTCGCTTGCTGCGGCGATGATGCCCAGCCCATCGCGCAGCCACTGCAGTGCCGCCCCGGTGATGAAGATCGCACCCTCGAGCGCATAGCTGAGCTTGCCGCCGCGGCGCCACGCCACAGTCGTCAGCATCCCGGTGCTCGATTCGACACGCTGCGCACCCGTCTGCATCAGCACGAACGACCCGGTTCCGTACGTGTTCTTGGCCATGCCTACGGACGTGCACGCCTGTCCAAACAACGCCGCCTGCTGATCGCCCGCAACGCCCGCAATTCGCGCTGTGATCTCTCCGGTGGATTCCGATATCGCGCCGCTCGAGTCCACGACCGCGGGGAGGTTCCCGAGCGAGACGCCGAACAGCTCGGCCATCTCCTCGCTCCACATGCCGAGTCCGATGTCGAAGAGCAAAGTGCGGGAAGCATTGGAGGCATCGGTCACGTGATCGCGACCCGCGGACAGGCGCGACACCACCCAGGAGTCGACCGTGCCGGCGGCCGCGTCCGCGGCTCCCTCGACGTTCTTCAACGCCCATGCGAGCTTGGTCGCGGTGAAGTACGGGTCGAGCACCAGGCCGGTCAGCTGACGGACGCGCTGCTCGTGCCCGGCCTCGCGGAGGCGCCTGCACTCGTCGGCTGTGCGCCGATCCTGCCAGACGATCGCGGGCGCGATGGGCTCCAGCGTCTTGCGGTCCCACAGGACCAGGGTCTCGCGCTGGTTCGTGATGCCGATGGCGGCAACGTCCCGCGCGCTCACGCTCGCGGCTTGCAAGGCGTTGCGAGCGCTGACCTGGACAGCCGACCAGATCTCGTTGGGGTCGTGCTCGACCCATCCCGGTCGGGGGTAGTGCTGGGTGATCTCGGCGTAGCCCTTGCCGCGTACCTCGCCGTCGAGACTGACCGCGACCGCGGTGGCGCCGGTTGTGCCTTCGTCGAGGCTTAAGACGACCTGGGTGATGTCGGTTTCCAGGTGCGGTTCAGACTGCCGGTCGAGTAGCCCTCGAGGTCGGCGCTGACGAACTTGTAGCCCGCCTCGCGCACGGCGTTGGTGACGCGCGCGCGGTCGGCGATCAGCCTCGGGATGTCTTCCTCGTCGACCTCGATGCGCGCGACGTCGCCGTGATGTCGGACGCGCACTTGCCGGAAGCCGATTGCTTTCAACGCGGCCTCGGCGGCCTCGATCTGGCGCAGCGCCGTCACCGTCACCGGCGTTCCGTGCGGGATGCGCGAGCTAAGACAGGCGAACGACGGTTTGTTCCAGTTGGGAAGTCCCAGCTCGCGGGCCGCCGCGCGGATCTGGGACTTGGCCATTCCCGCTTCGAGCAGCGGGAACCGCACGCCACGGCGGACGGCGGAAGCGTGACCGGGACGGTGATCGCCGGCGTCGTCTGCGGTCGCCCCGTAGGCGAGGTGGGCAAGTCCGAGCTCGCGCCGCACCGGCTCCAGCGTGTCGAAAAGCTCTTCCTTGCAGTGAAAGCAGCGGTCCGGATTGTTGCGGGCATACGCGTCGAGCTCGACCTCGCTGGTCGAGACCTCGACCAGGCGCGCGCCCAGCGAGCGCGCCAGGCCGCGCGCTTCTTCCTGCTCCGACTCCGGATACGCCGGAGAGCTCGCGAGCGCCGCGACCGCGCCCTCGCCTAGCTCGTCCATGGCGATCTTCAGCAGCAGCGTCGAGTCGACGCCACCAGAGTAGGCAACCAATACGGAGCCCAGGTCGCGCACGATGTCGCGCGCGGATCTCAAGCGTGTGGCGTCGTAACGATCGAGCTGGATCACCCAGCCCTGAGGTTAGCTTGCCTGGGCTTCAGAAGGCTCGATGGCGGGAGTGCCGCACCACGCCTCGTAATCGATCAGGCCATCCACCGTCGGGTTCTCGCCACAGAGCGGACACGCCTTGTTCGGCTTCAGGCGCAGCTCGCGGAACGACATGTCCTCGCCCTCGAACAGGAGGTAGCGGCCGATCATCGGGCGGCCGATGTCGAGCACGTACTTGATCGTCTCGAAGGCCATCATGCTGCCGATGATGCCGGGCAGCACGCCGAACACACCTGCCTCGGCGCAGCTCTGCACGCTGCCCGGAGGCGGCGGCTCGGGGAACAGGCAGCGGTAGCACCCGGTGCCCTTCGCCGAGTCGAACAGCGCGAGGCGTCCCTCGAAGCGAAAGATGCTGCCATGCACCAGCGGCTTCGCCAGGAAGTGCGCAGCGTCGTTCGCCAGGTACCGCGTCGGGAAGTTGTCGGTGCCGTCGACGATGACGTCGTACGGCGTAAAGATGCGCATCGCGGTCTCGGAGTTGAGGTGCTCGTTGATCGCCACGACCTCGACGTCGGGGTTGAGGTTGCGCAGCGTTTCCGCCGCCGACTCCACCTTCGGCCGCCCGATGTCGTCGTGGCCGTGCAGCAGCTGGCGCTGGAGGTTGGAGGCATCGACGACGTCGAAGTCGACGATCCCGATCTTGCCGACTCCGGCGGCGGCCAGGTACATCGCTGCCGGTGAACCCAGGCCGCCGGCGCCGAGCAGGAGCACGCTTGAGTTGAGGAGCTTGCGCTGCCCGGCGCCGCCGACCTCGGGCAGGATCAGGTGGCGGGCGTACCGCGCGACCTGGTCGGGGGTGAACGGCTTGTTCTGAGGCATGCCTACAGGGACTATACCCAGGGCCGCTTTGGGGTTATTCCTATAGTTGGGGGGCGCGATGGAAACTGAATACCTCGACGAAGAGCAGGTCATCTCCCTCTACAACAAGGTGCGGACGGGCAAGAAGACCTGGCCCACCGGGATCTGGAGCTCCCCCGCCGCCCTCCAGTACGCCGTCACCGTCTTCGACTACTGGATCCACAACGTCATGGGCTGGAAGGGCTGGCCCGAAGCGCGCGGCAAGGTCACCCCCGCACTGCTCGAGGAGCACCGGCTGGCCGACCTGGTCGAGGCCGTGTTCGTGCCTGAGTTCGGCGACGACTGGCTCGATTTCGAGGTTGTCCTCAACGAGAGCATGCGGCTGTCCGAGGACGAGGGGTGGTCGCCCGAGGTGACCGACCGCCAGGAGCGGGTGGAGGCGGCCTTCGAGCACGCCTTCGAGAAGCTCATCGGGTCCCCGAAGCAGCAGCCCAAGCTCCTGCCCACCTACCACCGTTTCCGCAACCACCTGCTGCGCATGTGGAGCGCTTTCCAGGAGGCGCAGGCCGAGCACGACAAGGCCGAGCGCGAGTCAGCCGAGCGGTTCTGGGCCCAGCTACGCCTGGTGCGCAGCAGCCGCGGTCAGGCCGCCGAGGCGTGGTCCATCGTCAACACCGACGACGAGCGCCGCGGCGAGGTGGTGATGATGTGGGGCGAGCCGCATCCCTACTGCGTCGTCGTCCTGGACGACGACATCGAGGCGGGCGGCTGGGAGCAGGTGATCTACCGGCTCGAGCAGGAGGTCCTGGTCGAGGAGCCCGGCGTCGTCAGCTACGCCGTGTGGCACAAAGGATTCGTCGGCGAGTACTACCGCTGCGCAGACTGCGGCGAGCTGCACAGCCAGTTCGACGAGGACACCAGCAACGGGCTGCGGCTTGACGACCTGGAGCCCCCCGAAGAGCGGTAGTTTCCCTTCCCCGCTTGCCGGGGAAGGTGGACCCGGAGCGCAGCGCCCGGGCCGGATGGGGACCGTCGGCTATTCGACAGTCAGCGAGAAGTTTCTGCCCTCCCATCCCGTCATGTAGTGCGCGGTCCACGAGAACTCAGCGCCCGGCGGGAGGTGGTTGCAAGGCACCTCGGCCACCCACACCCCGAGCGTGGTGTCGATCGCGTCCACCTCGGCGAACGATTGCCAGTCGTCGAAGGTGTAGTGCACGGCGCCGGGTCTGGGCAGCTGGACGCGAAGGCTGCGCCCCGTCGCGATGCGCGTGATCTGATGCTTGTGCGACCAGACGTAGGGAGGCTCTAGCTGCGTGCCCTCGGTGTACCGCCGGCGCGCCGGCATCACGACGTCGGGAAACCCTGCGAGCGCGATCGTGCCCAGCAGCTCGAGGTATTCGGCGTGTGCCCAGCCCAGCGGACACGCCGAGGCGTTCGGCTTTCCGAACTGCAGGCCCCGATGGGGCAGGTCGGGGCCATCCCACAGCTGCTCCGGTAGCGCGAGTCCCTGACCTGCGAAGCCTTCGAGCGAGCGCACGAGCTCGGCAGCCGGAAGGCCCATGGAGAAGAAATGACGCGCGCGTTCGCCCGTCAGGACCGGCCACGCCCGGCCGCGGCCGCTTCCGTCCCAGGGCGAGCCATCCTCGTGCTCCCCGTACTGGTCGCCGACGTAGCGGCGCCAGCTCGGTCCGGCCGGCAAGCTGACCTTCAGCGACGTGTCGACCCCTTGCAGGCTGCGCAGAACACGCTCGTCCTTGGGCCTGCGCAACCCGTAGCGAACGAGCTCCAGGAACTCAGGTGCGATCGCGCCCTCAGTCGGGCGCAGGTCCGGGTTCGAGCCGAGCCGGACGTACTGTCCCGACGGCAGCGAGCACCAGGCTTCGACGCGGTCGTTCCAGTAGTCGGCCACCGCTCGAAAGTGGCTGGCCGCGATGTGCTCGCCGGCGTCGCCGGCGAACTCGGCGGCGACGATCAGCGCCGCGATGCACGCCGCGAGAGTCGAGGGCGAAAGGCCGCCCGCATCCTCCCAGCGGTCGAGGGTCGTCAGCGGACCCTCGCGGACGATGAACTGCGCCGCGGGGCGGACCATCGTCGGGTAGGGGTCGTGGTCGAGGCAGCCGGCGACGCCCAACCGCCACGCGAGCAAGATCGGCAGGGCCACCTGGTCGAGCTCGGTCGACTGCCAGTGTGGCGAACCGTCGAGGGACCAGTTCTGGTGCCAGCCGCCATCGGATCGCTGACGCGCCTGCAGATGCCGGAACGCACGCAGTGCCGCGTCGCTGTCGCCGGCGTCGAGGAGCGCGGTGGCGATGCGGCACAGGTCTCGCGGCCAGACCAGCTGGTAGAGGTGGTCGCCATCGTGGTTCATCTCGCCCCACGGCGCAGCCGGAGCCGCGATGAAAGCACCCGCGTGGGACTTGTCCTCCAGGCAGTGCAGCAGCGCGAACGACGCACGGGCGAGCATCCCGTCGTCGCCGCTGACCTTGCCCAGGGCCTGCGGGATCTCAGGCTGGGCCTGCCATGCGCGCTCAAAGGCCTGGCGCACGTTGCCCGCTCCTTTCTGCAGCGCGGTTCTCGCCACCTCCTCGGCGTCAGCCCGCGAGTGCGCGAAGCCGATCGCAAGCTGGAAAGCGCCGGCGCGGACGCCGATCTCGGAGCCGACGGAGACGTTTCCGGGACCGGCGCGGTCGTACATGTAGGTGAGGTAGCCGTCCGCGTCGCTGAGGTCGATGTGGACGTCGGAGCTTCGGTAGTAGCCGGCGGTGGCGCGGCTGAACGGGCCGACCAGGCAGATCCAGATGTCCTGCTGCTGCAGCAGCAGGGCCGGCGGGTGAGTGTCGATCACCCAGCCATAGTTGCCCTCCGCGCCCGGCTGCCAGTGAGCGGAGGCCTGCATGTAGAGGCGCAGGTCAGGAAGCTCCGGCGTGAAGGTGGCCGCGATCAGCATCGCGTTCTCCTCCGGGTCGGAGAAGAACTCCTTGGTCAGCCGGTACTCGTGGTGCGTCGTGTCGACGCGAAAGGCAGGGACGCCGGGCTTCAGCCAGGTGATGGAGTGCTGGCCGTCGGCCGCGTCGTCAACGGGCGGGGCGCCGCCGGCGGAGACGAAAAAGCGGAGCTCGTGGAGGGCGACGTGGTCGAGATAGGGAAAAAGGACTTCGCTGAGGTTGCCGTCCACGAGCGTGTACCAGACCTTGCTCCTGGAACCGGGCGCCGCTCCGAACGCCATCTTGCGTCCGGGGCCCCACATCGGGGGCGCGCCGGGACCGCCTGGAGCTTCCATCGGCGGATAAGTATGGGGAGCGTTCGCGACCGATAGAATCGAACGACGACCCCGCCTTGTCGGGGAGGTGGCTGAGTGGTCGAAAGCACCCGCCTGCTAAGCGGGTAGGGGGTGTGAAACTCCCTCGAGGGTTCGAATCCCTCCCTTCCCGCTCCCAGCTAAGGCCGTCGTCCGGGGTCGCTTGTGAGCTGAGCCTAATTGCGCCGGTCGGCCATGCTGAATCCGCCGAGGTAGCGGTCCTTGCCGGTGAAAGGAACGCCGTCGTCCTTCATTTTCTGGTCCATCGCAGCCGCCTGGCCTGCCGGTGCACCATAGACCTGGACACCGAGCGGCTCCATCAACTCGAGGACAGACGTCAACTCTCCCGGGAGAAGGCCCATCTTTTCGCCAATGACTGCCATGTGTCTCTCGAGGGTTGGCGTGTCAGGGAACACGTGCACGTTCGTGATCTCGGTCCCATCCGCATTGCCGAACGCGAAGAAGGCCACGACGTCCCGGTCTGGCTCCCGAATCGCGTCGAGGAGCTGCTCGTAGAAGCGCCGATATTCGGCGAACTTCCCGTCCTTGATTCGCCAGGTGCTCAAATAGACAATCGGCTCGTCCACTGATCTCCCCTCCCTCGTCTTGTGCCGCTTCACCCTACCTCTACTCGCTAGCAGAGGTTTAGTTTCGCGAAGGAAAGAACCCTCCCTTGGCGTCGCGTCAGTGTCGCCTAGACGTAGCCGACGACGGCCGAGCCCTGCGGCAGCTTGTAGAACAGATCGCGCGACCTTCCGTCAGCGCTGAAGATGTACGTCCCATTAAGGGTTGCGTCGCATGGACCTGCGCCTTCGAACTGAACGCACCAATGGTCCGCGACGACCCGACCATCTGGGAGCCAGGCGTCGGGCACGTAATCCATCGGCCCAAATGGGCTCGCGCTCGAGGCAGTCAGCTCCGCAATGACCATCTGGTAGTTGATGACCGGATCTTTGGCGCCGTTGCGGGCGGCAATCAACCGCTTGTTGTCCGGCGACAGCGCGACATGGCTGTAGGCCCAGAAGTCGTAATCGGTCGCGCTCCCACCAATCGTCACCTGGATCTTTCTCGTCTGACCGGCCGGCGTGCGAACTTCGAGGTAACCCTGCCCTGCGCGACCACAGATGAGAGTGCCGTCGTCCAGGACGTTGTAGGCGAGACAGTCGGGCGAGACGACGGTCGCTCGGCCTGCGCTCATGTCAAATGTGGCGAGGTCGAAGTGGTACTCGAGGAACGGACCCGCACCGCCGAGACCCGTGGCCTCTTTGACCATGTAGATGCCGCTCGCGTTCCACGCGAAAGGTTGGAAGAACGCATTGCCGTCAGGCGACGGGATGGTGGCGATCACGCGGTCGCTGGACGCTGTGCCGACGTGAACCCGTGAGGTCCAGGTGTTGGTGTCCACGATCGTGTACAGCCACTGCGTGAGATCAGGCTTCACAACCACGGTCCCAACGCCCTGCCAGAGGGGGGCAACGGCCAGCACACCCAGTCTCGTCACCGCACCGCTGTGGCTCACCGCCTCGAGCGTGCGGCCGTTAAGAACGATCACCTGGCCGGCGATGATGCCGTCGTAATGGCCCTTGACCGTGGCGGTGCGGGTCGCGTCGAGGCGAGTCAGTCGCACCTCCATGTTGAGCACGTCCTCGATCACCAACCGCGGATCGACCGCCGCCGGCGTCGGGCTGGATGCAGCGTTTGCACTCGCTGAAGGGGAAGGCGAGCCCGAGCCCGGCGATCCGCATGCGGCGAGGAGCAAGACGATCGCGCCGCCTAACACAACCTGCGCCGCGCCCTGCCTCATGACCCTGAAACGCTGCGCCCGCCGAACCGTTACGGCTAGGCCGGGTCGAACCTGTACACGGCACCGCCGAGATTGACCACGTAGAGCTCGCCGGCCTCGTCCTCGCCGAAGGACGAGATCAGCAGCGACGTGTCGACCAGCGTCGACATCGTCCACTTGCCCCGAAAGTTGATCAGCGTCCGGATCTTGCCTGAGCAGTAGTCGCCAAAGACGTAGAACCCGTACATCGACGGCACACGCTGACCGCGGTAGACGTAGCCGCCGGTGACCGAGCACTCGCCGGCGTGGGGATACTCGGCGACCGGTTTCACGTCGCCGCTGACGGACACCCCGCTGCGATAGATGTGGTTGCCCTCGAACCGCGGCCAGCCGTAGTTCTCGCCACCCTTGCTCGACGCGGGTCGAAAGTCCACCTCCTCCCACGCGTTCTGGCCCACATCGCCGATGTAGAGGTCGCCCGTCAACCGGTCGAAGCTGAACCGCCAGGGGTTACGCAACCCGTAGGACCAGATCTCCCGAAGCGCGCCCGTGCGGATGTTGGGATTGGTTGCCGGCACCGCATATGGCCCGCTGCTGAAGACCGCGATGCGAAGCATCTTGCCGAGCAGGGTGCTCAGGCTCTGACCGTTGCCCTGCGGCGCATGGCCGGCCCCGAGGTCACCGCCCGCACCGCCGTCACCCATGCCGACGTAGAGAAATCCGTCGGGTCCGAACATGACCAGCCCGCCGTTGTGGTTGGACTGCGGCTGGTAGATCGTGAGCAGCGCCTGGCCGGACGACCGATCGGCCACGTCCGCCGACGCGGGTGAGACCCGGTAGCGCGCGATCACCGTGTCCCCGACATGGGCACCCGACCGCGTGTAGTTGACGACGAAGACTCCGTTCGACTCGAAGTCGGGGTGAAACGCGACGCTCAGCAGGCCGCGCTCGCCACCCGCCACGACGAGGGAGCGGATGTCGAGGAACGGGGTGGGCAGCACCCGGCCGCCTTTCATGACCAGGATCCGGCCCGCCTGCTCGACGACGAAGAGGCGGCCCGAGCCGTCGCCTGCGCTGGTCACGTAGACCGGGCTTGCGAGGCCGGACGCGATCGCGGTGAGCTTGAACGAGCCCGGCGCGACGGTGGCCGAAGTCGGCAATGGGGGCGGTGACGGGCTCGGCGACGGAGAGAGCGATGAGCTCGGACTGGGCGACGAGCTTGGGGCCGGCGTCTGCGAAGTGTTCTGCTGCCCCGTGCAGCCGACCGCCAGGACCACGGCGATGACACAGGCGACCCGCCGCATGGAGGGGAACAGGGTGACGCAATTGCGGCCTTGGCCGCCACTCGCGAACTCACCGAAGGTGACCGGTAGACTGCGTGGCGTGACGGGTCGCGTCGCAAGGGTGTTCGCGCTCGTCACGATCCTGCTCAGCGCGTGCACCTTCAGCCTGCCCGGTGCGAAGCACAGCCCCACCCCCTCCCTACCCCAACCGGGCCCCATCGCGTGGACAGACTGCGGGGGCGGCTTCCAGTGCGGCACATTCAAGGTTCCTCTGGACTACGACCACCCCGATGCTCGCAAGATCTCTCTCGCCCTCCTCCGGATCAAGGCGAAAGACCAGGCCAAACGGATCGGGTCGTTGCTGATGAACCCCGGCGGCCCTGGCGAGTCGGGGATCGAGTTCCTGCGCAGCGACGTCTCGTCGATGAGCAATCTCAACCGCCGCTTCGACCTGGTCACGTGGGATCCGCGTGGCGTCGCAGCCAGCACACCGGTGACCT
>DASXSD010000144.1:0-8008 GCA_036506195.1 Candidatus Dormiibacterota bacterium | reverse complement strand
CCAACGATTCCTCGAATACCCGGGTGCTCTCGGTCACCTCGCCCCCTTGCTTGCCGTGGGCTTGGCGCCAGGCGGCCAGCTGAACCACCCAGTCGTGGAGCCGCTCGCCGCCCTCGCCGAGCGGGTTCTCCTCGCTCTGGTCCGGGCCGGCGACGAACCCGTCCAGCGAGATCGAGATGTCACACCGAAGCTTGCTCATCGTGCCTCCTCCGTAGCCGTGGAACACCAGCATGGATCAGCAGGACTGATGACGTCCAATGCCAAATCATCGAAGATTGCATTGATATCTTTGATCGATGCTCAATTTGATCCACCTCAAAGTTCTGGCCGCGGTGGCGCGACACGGGTCCGTAACGGAGGCCGCTAAAGAGCTGCAGTACTCACAACCGTCGGTGAGTCACCACCTCTCTCGCCTGGAAGCGGCCACCGGCGCCAAGCTCGTTCAGCGCGCCGGTCGTGGGATCCGACTGACACCGGAGGGGCAGCTGCTCGCCAGCCGCGCCACCGAGATCGTGGGACGGGTCGACGCGGCGACCAACGAGCTGGCAGCGCATGTCGGTCTGCAGGCGGGGCGAGTTCGTCTGGCCGCCAACGCGTCGGCGATGAGCACGATCGCGCCGAGGGCGGCCGCGACCTTGGCCCAGGCGCATCCGGGGCTCGAGCTGAGCCTGATCGACCGTCATCCCGTCGAGGCGTTACAGGCGCTGCGACAGGGCGAGGTCGACGTCGCGCTCATCTACCGCCACGCCGATGACCCGGCCGAGGAAGAGGGATTTCGCCTCGTCCACGTCGCCGACGACCCGATCTACCTCGTCAGCCGGCGACCCGACGACAGCCTCGCGGACCATCGCCACTCCGCCTGGATCGGCGGGTGCGAGCGTTGTCGCGAAGAACTCATCACCGTGTGCCGGCAAGAAGGCTTCACCCCACGCATCGCCTCCGCCAGCGACGACATCGTCGTCGTGCAATCGCTCGTTGCCGCCGGCGTCGGCGTAGCGACCCAGCCTGGACTCTCGCTCCAGGCCCACCGCCGACCCGACGTCCACACCACCGAGCTCACCAACTACCCCCGCCAGATCTACGCAGCAACCTACGGCGAGCCGCCAGACCCGCCCGCTACGATCGCACTGATCCAAGCAATCCGAGATTCCGTCTGACAGGCCGCGCCGACTCGGCGTCGATATACACGATTGGGAATTCGGCGGCCCCCGCCAGGCTAGCTCGAGTGCTTATCGGGCCGACGAGTTCGGCAGCGTGCGGAGGGCCGAGCCAAGGCAAGATGCCACGGTGCCTCGGCTCGCACGGCGAAGCGTTACTCCGGCTCATCACGCGAATCGCGACGATCGAGGTCATCGAGCAGTGCGCTTTCGCTGGTAGTGCCGGCGGCCCTTTTCTTGGTTGCCACAGGTCGCCATGTCGCACCATCGCCGCTGCCCGCCTCGCGAGCTGTCGATGAAGAGCCAGGTGCAGCGTGGGCTGGCGCATTCGCGGGTGCGTTCGAGCGGCAGCGTCCGTAGGAGCTCGAATGCCGCCAGGGCGAGGATGTGTCGGGGGAAGTCGAGTGCTGACGCGTCGAGATCGAGCGTGGCCGCGGCGCGACCGTCGGCGATCGTGAGGTGTGCGGCGTTGACCGCGTCCTTCCAGTGGCGTTCCAGGCTCGCGAGGGCGTCCATGGGAGCCGGTTCTGCGCGGATGGCAGCGGCGACGACCTCGTATACGGCTTCGCGGAGCCCACGGAGGCGCTGCAGCGCGCGCGCAGCGGCTCGCCTCTCGGTCGCATGCATCCGTTCAAGCGCCCGGAGCGCATCCGCGTCGAAGGCGTCGGTGAGTGCGCCCCATTCGAGCAGCCGGTCGTAGTCCTCGAGCCAGTCGGTCGGGCGGGATCTGCGGCCAGTGACCGTGTTGACGAGGTCGAGGATGACGTTTCCTCCGACGAGGTCGGAACGCTGAAAGGCGTACCGCTCGGACTGGCTATCCACTAACTTTGATTTTAGCGGTTTGACAGGACTTCTAACCGGTGTCAGGATGGTATCCGGTGACGGAGTCGACGACCTCGCGCGCTGCGCCGCTTCCGAGCGTCGATCGCTGCCGTGTCGTCGAGCTTCGGAGGTACGCGCTGCGTCCGGGTCAGCGGGACACGCTGATCGAGCTCTTCGACCGCGAGTTCGTCGAGACGCAGGAGGCGGCCGGGATGTGTGTTCTTGGCCAGTTCCGCGATCTCGACGACCCGGACAGCTTCGTCTGGTTACGCGGCTTTAGCGACATGGTGACGCGCAGGGACGCGCTAGAGGCGTTCTACAGCGGTCCTGTCTGGCGGGAGCACGCGCGGGCCGCCAATGCGACGATGATCGATTCGGACAATGTCTTGCTGCTGCGACCGATCGCGAGCCTGGAACCCGACCGCTCGAGCCGCGCCGCTCCTGGCACTACTGTCGCCCCACCTGGCTTACTGGCCGTCACGATCTGGCCACTCGCGTCCGCGGCCGCGGAAGTCCCCGCACTGTTCCGGCGCATGCTCGAACCGGCGCTTCGTGAGGTTGGGATCGGCGTGCTTGCGACGTACGTCACCGAGCACAGCGAGAACACCTTTCCGAGCTTGCCCGTTCGGGAGGACAAGGACGTGTTCGTGTGGATGTCGCTGTTTGAGGACGAAACCGAACACGCGCGCCGTCTGCGGACGCTTGAACGCTCCTCCGCCTGGCGCGATGTCTCCCAAGTCCTCGCTCGCCATCTCGCCGGAGCCGAGGAGCTACTCAGGCTTGTCCCGACTGCTCGCTCAGCGATCCAAGGATGAACGGCCGGCGGGTCACGGGGTGAGGAAGGGTCGCCGATGCTCGAGCTGAGGCCGAACTGCGAATGCTGTGACGCCGATCTTCCTCCTGAGGTAGAGGCCCGCATCTGCTCATACGAATGCACGTTTTGCGTCCCGTGCGCGGAAGATCTGCTCGCAGGTATCTGCCCCAACTGCGGCGGGAACCTCGTGCCCCGGCCGACCCGTCCACCAGCGGCTCTCGCGACACATCCTGGGACGACTCGGAGGGTCTTCAACCCCGACTGCCGCCGCAACCTCCTGCGTCTTCGGCCGGCGGTCGACGCGGAAGCGGGCATCAGCTGCTCCTACGCGTCACCCGCTGGGGAATCCGCGTGATCGCCGAAGCGCTCGAGGAGCGGCCTTCCGCCGCCAGTGGATTGGTCTGTCGCCCCGTACGCCGATTGGACCTTGCGCGCATGACCCTCGTGCGGACAAGGTGGCGGCGGGGCGACGGAGACTGGCGAGTAGCGTGTGCCCACTCGTCAAGCCTGGAACTGGTGGCTTCCCCCGGTAGCGGTGACTGAGGTCGACGATCACAGTTCAAATCGCAGCGAGGAAGGCGATTCATTGAGTACCTATCCCGAGCTCCGAGGCAGAGTCGCGGTGGTTGTAGGCGGTTCGCGCGGCATCGGCCTCGAGGCAGCCACTCGACTGGCCCGGAACGGCATGAGCGTGGGCATCGTCGCGCGTGGCTCTCAGGCTGTGGACAACGCGGTTGCAGCGATACGCGACGGCGGCGGGCGCGTGTTGGGGGTTACGGGCGATGCAACAGACCTCGCCGCAACTGAGCGAGCGCGGGATTGCGTCGAGTCCGCGTTTGGTCCCGTCGATTTCGTGGCCGCGTTTGCTGGCAGCGGTAATGCTCGCCCGGGCCCAGTGCACGAACTCAGTGAGGACGACTGGCATTCCACCGTGGACGGCAATCTGACGGCGACGTTTCTGACCTTGAAGACTTTCCTGCCGGGGATGATCGAACGGCGGAGTGGATCGGTCCTCACGATGGCGTCGTCGGCCGGTCGAATCCCGACGCCTGCGGCGCCGGCGCCCTACGCGGCCGCCAAGGCCGGCATCGTCATGCTGACGCGACACGTAGCGAGTCAGGTCGGTGAGTACGGCGTTCGCGTCAACTGCGTTTCGCCCTCAACCGTGCTGACCGAGCGCACGAGCCAGAACATGCCTGAGCAGTTCAAGCAGAAAGCAATCGCTCTGCATCCGCTCGGACGGCTCGGCGAGCCAGCCGACGTCGCCGAGGTCGCCTGCTTCTTGGCATCCGATAGCGCCTCCTGGCTGACCGGTGTCGTGCTCGACGTTGCCGGCGGTGCCGTGATGATCTGAGCCTTTGGGACCAAAGGGCGTCGTCTAGGCTTGTCGGCCCCGTTGTCGCGCTCACGCCACCCAATGCTCCTCCCTGCGCCACCGCCACAGTGACTCGCCAGTGATATGGAGCTCGGCCGCGAACCTGGGCCATGACGACGAAACCGGGTCGGTGACGGCGGCGGATAGCCGACCCGGGCCAAGCGAAAGGACAGAATCATGGGCAAGACGATCATGGGCGTGGCGGCGGTCTCCCTCGATGGGTACATCGCCGACGACAACGACGAGGTCGGGCCTTTGTTCGACTGGCTCGGCAGCGGCGAGGTCCCTTGGAGGCTCCCCGGCAGCGTCGACGAGGCCCGCAGCAGCCAGGCCTCGGCCGAGTTCATGACGAGCCACTACCGCAACACGGCGGCGAACGTCATCGGACGGCGGGTGTTCGACCTCACCAACGGCTGGGATGGCCAGCCCGCCGCATACGAGCACGTCTTCGTCGTCACCCACCGGCCGCCGACTGACTGGGAGCACGCCGCGACCGCGCCGTTCACGTTCGTTGACGCGGTCGAGAAGGCGATTGCCGCCGCCAGGGAGTTCGCCGGCGACCGGGACGTCGACGTGGCGGGCGGGCAGATCGGCAGCCAGGCGCTCGAGCTGGGGCTGATCGACGAGGTGGTTGTCAACCTGGTGCCGGTGGTCTTCGGCTCGGGCCGCCCGTTCTTCGCCACCGGCGCTCTCGCAGAGCCACTGCGGTTGGCCAACCCCTCCACGGTCGTGCAAGGCGACCGGGTCACCCACCTGGTCTACGACGTCAGCAGCTGGAAAGGAGCGAGTTGAGCGCCAACGTGCCGAAGGTGTTGCTGCGCAGCGAGGAGAGCGACGGCCAGGTCGCGATCGTCGAACTCGGCGGCGGCGGGCGACCGCCTCTCCATCGGCATGATTTCGACGAGGCGTTCTACGTCCTCGAAGGCGAGTTGACCTTCCAGCTCGAGGAGGATGTCTTCACACGTCGGGCCGGTGAGCTCGCCTTCGCCCCGCGCGGCGTGCCGCACACCTATGCCAACCTGAGCGGCAAACCGGCCCGGGCGCTGCTGGTCCTCACGCCCGCCGGGTTCGAGCGCTACTTCGACCAGATCGCGGCGCGTATCACCGGCGGCGCGCCGCCGCCGGAGGCGGCGAAGCCCATCCCCGAGGTGGTGACTGTCGGTCCGCCGCTGTAAGCGAGCAGGCATGACCGCCGGTTCGAGGACCGTCGCGGCGACTGGCCCGATCGCGGGCGCTGAGTACGACCGCTGTCGTGTCGGCGACGTCGACTACCTGTTCGCGCGCGCCGGCAGCGGTGATCCCGTTCTGTTGCTGCACGGCTTCCCTGAGACGCATTACTGCTGGCGCGCGCTGCTCCCGACGCTGGCCGAGTCACACACCGTTGTCGCGCCCGACTTGCGCGGCTACGGCGGCACGCGCGCGCCGGCCGGCGGCGCGCGGGGTGAAGGGTTCAGCAAGCGTGAGATGGCGAGCGAGCTTGTCGAGCTGATGCGCGCGCTCGGCTTCGACCGCTTCGCCGTCGTCGGTCACGACCGCGGCGCTCGCGTCGGCTATCGCATGGCGCTCGACCAGCCGGACACCGTCGCGCGGCTGGCCGTGCTCAACGTCATCCCGACCGTCGACCAGTTCGAGCGGATGGCCGGCGGTCCGTCACTGGGCTACTGGCCCTGGTTCCTGCTCGCGCAGCCGGCGCCGTTTCCTGAGCAGCTGATCAGCGCAGTGCCGGAGCAGTTCCTACGGTTCATCTTCGAGTCGTGGACGTCCGGCGCGACCGCGATCGAGGCTGAAGCGTTCGCCGTCTACCTGGACGCCTTCGCTCCGGCCGCGGCGGCGATCTGCGGCGACTACCGAGCCAGCTTCTGGCTCGACCGCGGACACGACGAGGGTGACCTCCGTGCGGGCCGGCGCATCCACTGCCCGACGCTGGTGATCACCGGGGCCGAAGAGACCCAGCTGGCCGAGGCCGCCGACGTCTGGCGGCAGTGGGCGAGCGACCTTCGCACAACTACGACACCGGGCGGGCACTTCATCCCCGAGGAAGCCCCGGAAGCGCTTGCCACGCTGTTACGGGAGTTCTTGCAGCACGGAGCCACGCTCGACCGATGAGACCCGCGCCTCGGTGCGGTCACGACGAGCAGGGACCACCACGAGAGAAAGGACGAACCGATGAAACTGACGACCAACACGCAAGTCTCCGTCGACGGCGTGGCGCAGGCAAACGGTGGAAGGAACGAGGTCTTCGACCCCGGAATGGAGCGGGGCGGATGGGCCAGGCCGCTGTTCGACGACGAGGCCATGGCGTTCGTGAACCAGTTCTACCAGCGCGCGGACGCGTTCCTGTTCGGCCGGCGGACGTACGAGCTCTTTGCCGGCTACTGGGGAATACAGTCCGGCAACCCGATCGCCGCTGCGTTGAACTCGCGGCCCAAGTACGTGGCCTCGAACACGCTCACCGACCCGCAATGGGCGGACACGACCGTCCTCTCCGGCGACGTCGCGGCGGCCATCCGCGAGCTGAAAGCCAAGCCGGGCGGCGAGCTGCAGGTGCACGGCAGCAGCAACCTGGTCCGCTGGCTGCTCGCGAACGAGCTCGTCGACGAGATCAATCTGCTCGTCTGCCCGGTGATCGTCGGCCAGGGTGCGCGCCTCTTCCCCGACAGCGGGCCGGACACCGCGCTCGACCTGATCGACTCGCACGTCTATCCGAAGGGCATCACGCTCCAGGTCTACCGGCCCGCCGGCCGCCCGCAGTACGCGACCGACTGAGGCACGGACATGGGACCGCGGTCATTCAAAGTCGATCAGGAATCTGTCGAGACAAGAGTCGCCACAACAGCACGAGAACGACAACGCGGGATCAGCGCGGGATGCCTCCTCAGCTGTTGCCAGCAGAGACTAAACCACCTGCGGAGATTCAACCCTGGATTCTGTGACCAACCGACCTCCGGTCACACGGGCCGGTCATCCTTTTGCGGGGATTCCCGGCTACGGGCGGGTCTGTGCGGGGATTCCCGGCCGGATTCGCGTGCGGGATCTGTGCGAGATGCGCGGAAAGCCGGCGGTCGAGCCGCCCAGAAAGATGCCGATTTGCAGGTATTTTAGCGGGAGCGACGGGACTCGAACCCGCGACCTCCGGCGTGACAGGCCGGTCTTGGCGCTTCCGGGCTGAGCGGGGATCGGCGAGGATTCCTCCGTGAGCAGGACTTTCCGCGCCTGGCCTTGTGGGGATTCACGGGTACCTGCGGGAGTCTCCGGCGACTTTCTGCGGGAAGAGTGCGGCATGGCGCGTTGTCTCAGTGGCGAACGAAGCGGCCGCCGCCCCGTCGAGGAACGGCGCCTGACCTCGGAGCTCGCTTTCGCCGCTCGAGAACATCTTTACAGACCTCTTGAGAAGGGCGTACGATTGTCCGGTCAGAAGCATGGGGCGAGAGGAGGAGGCGATGCTATGCGGAGCATCGAGCAGGACTTTCATGCCATCTGGCGCTCCCGCACCGGTGATCTTCAGGTAGGCCACGCCCACTTCTGGGACCGCGCGCTCTCGCGGCGGGCGTTCCTGACGCGGGCCGCGGGAGTCGCCGGCGCCGCGGTGGCGGCGCCGTTCGCGTATCCGGGCGTCGCATTCGGCGCCAACACGAGAGGTGCGCCGAACCCGATTCCGGGCGGGACACAGGTCGACGGTCTTGGGTTCTTCCACTTCTTCTTCCCGACCACCACGAATCCGGTCGGCGCGACGGACGTGATCGCGAACGGCCGTGGAGATCCGTCGACGATCACCGACTTCAACGGCTTCATCGGCGTCGGCGAGTGGGGCGGCGGAACCGGAAAGGACGGCACCGGGAC
>DASXSD010000143.1:0-3178 GCA_036506195.1 Candidatus Dormiibacterota bacterium | reverse complement strand
AGCACGCCGTGCGCGCGGCCCAGTTCCAGGATTGCGTCCCACACCTCCCCGATGCGCTCGCTTTTAACCATCACCTCGAAGCCATCCTCGCCCGTGTAACCGGTGCGCGAGATGACGGCCGGAACGCCGGCGACCTCTCCGGTGCGGAAACCGAAATAGGCAATGTCGCGCACGTCGCCACTTGGGATCAGCTGCTCGGCGGCCGGTCCCTGGAACGCGATCAGACCGAGCTCGAACGTCCGATCCTCCACGATCACACCGGCGGGCGCGTGCGCACGCATCCACTCGAGGTCCTTTTCGCGGTTCGAGGCGTTGACCACGACGAGGAACCCTTCGGCGGCCCGGTACACAACCAGGTCGTCGACGATCCCGCCCTCTTCATTGCACATCAGGTTGTACTGCGCCTGGCCGTCGGCCAGGTGCGAGACGTCGTTCGTGATCAGGCCTTGCACGAAGTCCGCCGTCTTGTCACCGGTGATCCGGAAGCGGCCCATGTGTGAGACGTCGAAGAGGCCTGCCGACTTGCGGACCGCGAAGTGCTCGTCTCGAATCGACGTGTACTGCTGGGGCATCTCCCAGCCGCCGAAGTCGACCATGCGGCCGCCAAGAGCGAGATGCCGGTCGTAGAGAGGCGTGCGGTTCGTGTTGCTACTCGCCGTCGACCGCGTCGTCGAGGTCGACCACGTCCGGGTCGATGAAGGCGAGCAGCTCTGCGTCGTGGCGACGGCGCGCGTCCGCGACGACCTGCGCCACGTAGCGCGTCCTCTCGACCGTCCACTCGAGCTTCTCCGCGATCTCGGCCTCGGTCGCAGGCCGGAGGAGCGTCTTTCGAAGCAGGATCTCGGTGCGCTCGTAGTCGTTGGCGGCCGCGACAAGCAGCTCAGCGTCGCGCACGGAGGCGGCTTCGGCGGCGATGGCGGCATCCATCTGCTCGGCGACTCGCTGTTCGGCGAACGTGCCGAAGTCTCCTCTGTCGCGAGGGAACGAATGAACAGCCTCCACCAGGCCGAGCGATCCCTCCTGCACCAGGTCGGGGACCGA
Organism: Candidatus Dormiibacterota bacterium; assembly: GCA_036506195.1. Lineage (GTDB taxonomy): Bacteria > Chloroflexota > Dormibacteria > Dormibacterales > Dormibacteraceae > 40CM-4-65-16. Next base: position 2,137 of record DASXSD010000143.1, on the reverse strand, counting down.
CAGCCCCTGCTCCTGGCGCGCCTCAGCCAGCCGGATCACCATGGCCAGGTTCGCGGCCACCAGCCGGTCGCGGCTCGCGCGGTCGCCGGAGGCTGACCTCTCCAGCAGCGCTTCCTGTTCCCCGGCCCGCAAACTTGGTGTGATCCGAACCTGCCGGCGAAGGTCGCGCATGACGGCTTCGTCGCCGTCCGAATGAACGAGTTCCGCCCCCATCGCTGACCGATTCTACGCTCGGCCCAAATGCCTCTCCGCCGGCCCGATGTTCCACGTTTTACATCCGCGGTGTGACGCTTGCCATACTCGCTTCATGCGCGCGCGGCATGCGCTCCGACTGGGATGGCTGATCGTGGGAGCGGCCGCCCTCCTGCCTCTCACCGCTTCGGCCCAGTCGCCCCGTGTGGAGCAGGCGGACCTCAACGGCGACATCAACACGATCACGGCTTCCTACATCGGGACCGCGGTTCACCGCGCCGAGGCCGACCAGGCGGACGCCCTGCTTGTCATCCTCAACACCCCGGGCGGCATCTCGAACTCGATGGACGACATCGTGACGAGCCTCATCAACTCCAGGGTTCCGGTGATCGTCTACGTGTACCCCTCGGGCGCGCGCGCCGCGTCTGCCGGGTTGTTCGTCGCCCAGGCGGCGGACGTGCTCGCGATGGCGCCTGGGACCAACATCGGTTCTGCCCACCCCATCCAGGCCACCGGTGAGGACCTCACGGGCGACCTCGGCGCCAAAGTCCTCAACGACGCGGTCACCCGGGTGCGCAATCTCGCCTCGATGCACGGCCGCAACGCCGACTGGGCGGAGGACGCGGTGCGCAACAGCGTCAACATCAACGCCGAGGAGGCGGTCCGCCTTCACGTCGCCGACCTCGAAGCGACTTCGATCGCCTCCGTGCTCAGCCAGGTCGACCGCCGGTCCGTTCCGCGCGGCAGCTCGAGCCTGGTCCTGCACACCGCCGGCGCGGTCATCAACGACTATCCCATGCCCTTCTGGCTGGTGTTCCTCAGCTTTCTCATCGACCCGACCATCGCGGCCCTGCTGATCCTCGTCGCCGGCTACGGGATCATCACCGAGATGTCGAATCCGGGCCTGATCCTGCCCGGCGTCATCGGCGGCATCGCGGCCGTGCTGGCGATCGTGTCCCTCGCCAACCTTCCAGTCAACATCGCGGGCGCGCTGATGATGCTCCTGGCGCTCGTTCTCTTCGTGGCCGACATCTTCGCGCCCACGCACGGCTTCCTTTCGGTCGGCGGCGTGTTCGCGCTGGTGCTGGGCATGGCGTTCCTCGTCACCACGGGCCCGATCGGCCTCGGCGTGAACCCATTCGTGTCGGCCGGCGCCGCCCTGGTCACGCTTTCGTTCTTCGTCTTCTTCATCCGCAAGGTCCTCCTGGCCAGACGCCAGCCGGTCTTTGCGGGCAGCGAGAGCATGGTCGGTGCGGTGGGCGAGGTCCGCGAGGCGATCGCGCCGGAGGGGCTAGTCTTTGTCCAGGGCGCGTTGTGGAAAGCCAGCGCCTCGTCACCGATCCCGGCTGGATCGACGGTCAGGGTCGTCGGACGCGATGGCCTGCAGCTGCAAGTAGCGCCGGAAAACGGTCAGGCGAAGGAGAAGGTGTAAGTGGATTTCGGGACGGTCTCGGTCATCGTCGTCGTCCTCATCGTCGCGCTCATCGCAATCTTTTCCAGCCTGCGCATCGCCAACGAGTACGAGCGCGGCGTGGTCTTCCGGCTCGGCCGTCTGATCCCGCTCAAGGGGCCCGGCCTCTTCTTCATCATCCCGTTCGGCGTCGACCGGTTGGTCAAGATCGACCTGCGCACGATCACCCTCGAGGTGCCACCGCAGGAGATCATCACGAACGACAACGTGACCGCAAAGGTGAATGCGGTCATCTACTTCCAGGTCGTCGACGCACGCCGCGCGGTGACGCAGGTCCTCAACTACATCAACGCCACATCACAGATCTCGCAGACCACCCTGCGCGCGGCGCTCGGCCAGAGCACACTGGACGAGCTTCTCGCCAACCGAGAGAAGATCAACCAGAACCTGCAGAGGATCATCGACGAGCAGACCGAGCCGTGGGGGATCAAGGTCGCGGTGGTCGAGATCAAAGACGTCGAGCTGCCGAGCACG
>DASXSD010000142.1:0-6683 GCA_036506195.1 Candidatus Dormiibacterota bacterium | reverse complement strand
GTCTATTCACATGAGTTGGCGGAACGGGTTGGGCTGAGCTAGACTCGCTCTGTGCCGACTCTGGCCTCCAAGCTGGACCGGCTCTTCCGATCCGTCCACCGGCCTGGTGGCGCCGAACACAGCTACGAGGAGGTGGCCAGGGCCATCCGCGCCCGCGGTGGTCCCACGATCTCGGCCACATACCTCTGGCAGCTTCGAACTGGCAAGCGCCACAACCCAACCAAAAGTCACCTCGAGGCGCTGGCCGACTTTTTTGGTGTCAGTCCCGCCTACTTCTTCGACGACCAGGCCGCGGCCAGCGTCGATGCCCAGCTCGAGTTGCTCGCGGCGATGCGTGACGCCCAGGTCGGCCAGATCGCGATGAGGTCGTTTGGCCTTTCGACCGAGACCCTGCACGCAATCGCGCAGATCATCGAGAACGCCCGCAAGGCGGAAGGCCTGCCGTCTGGAGATGAAACGCAACGACGCCGGCAGAGGCGGACGCGGCGGCAGGCGACGAAGCGGCCGTGATGGGCGAAACCTCTCGCAAGCTGAAAGAGCTTCGCCGGCGGTGCGTGGAGCGCCTGAAGGACCTGCCCCTGACCACGCCGTTCGACCTGGAGAGATTCTGCCAGGCTGTCGCCGAACACCAGGGGCGCCGAATCGTTCTCCAACCCGTGGCCGACGTGGGCGGACAGACGATGGGAGCCTGGATTCGCATCCCCGAGGCCGACATCATCGTCTTCGAGCAGCACACGACCCGGCTGCACCAGGAGCACATCGTCTTGCACGAGATCAGCCACATCATCTGCGGGCACGACGCTCCCGCACTGGGACCGGACGAGATCGCCCTCCTGTTCCCGGACATGAATCCAGAAGTCGTACGCGGTGTGTTGCAGCGGCGTTCCTATCGCTCCGACCAGGAGTTGGAGGCCGAGGTGCAGGCGTCAGTCATCCGGGAGCGGGGCGGTAGCGACGTTCCCGCGGGACCGCTGACGACTACCGGGGATCCTTCCATCCTGAGGCGGCTGGAGGCATTTAGCCGCGGTGAGTCTGCAGATTGACGCGTTGCTGCAGGCTGCCGCCGTAGCGGCGGTACTGCTCGCTCTCGCCTATAAGCTTCCCTCCGTTCGCCGGCACAGTGGCGACCTTGGCCTGCGCGCCTTCACCGCGTGCATCGTCCTGACCGCGGCGGCGCTGGTCGTGCTCGTCGACCCCGCTCATAGCTACATCGACGCGCTGATCGGTGTGCCCAACCTCGCCTCAGTGCAAGGTGATTGCCTCGCGGCGGGAAGCGCGTGCGCCACTCTGTGCCTTCTCGCCTATCTGAACTACCCGCCCGATCGCGCTCATCGCATCAACCTGGTCTTCGCGGCAATCACTTTCCTGGTCGTCGCGCTCATGAACTGGCTCTTCTTCAGCAGCCCGTTCCGCCCCGAAACGCCGAACTACTGGACGCTCTACGGTGGCGACCCCGCGATTGCCACCCTGAGGCTCGTGTTCCTGGGGTTCATCGCCTTCGTGCTGCTGACGATGGCCCGGCTGACGCTGCGTTTCGCCGCCATCTCCACACGCCGCTCGATGAAGCTCGGCATGCAGCTGGTCGCCGCGGGTGGCGCCGTCGGTGAGCTGTGGGTTGTTCTGGAAGTCGCACGCACGTTGGTACAGGTGTTGGGCGCGTCGCAGCCGCCGCTGGCGACGGAGACGCTTGGGAGGATCCTCGTGGCGGCGCTCCTGACGCTGATCGCCATTGGCGCCACCCTGCCGAGCTGGGGACCACGGCTCGGCTTCGATTCAGCGCAGACGCCGATGGGCGAGTACCTGTCGCTGCATCGCCTCTATGCCTTGTGGCGGACGCTCGGTGAGCTCACGCCTGGCGTCGCCCTCATGGCGCCGCGTTCACGCTTTGCGGAGGCAATCGACCTGCGCGACATCCATTTCCGACTCTACCGGCGGGTCGTGGAGATGCGCGACGCGATCCTCCTCGTGAAGCGGTCGTCAGATCCGCGGGCAACCGAGAGGGCAACCGCCATCGGCCTCGCGAAGGGCTTGCGCGACGACGACCTGGATCTCATGGTCACCGCGACCCAGATCGTGTTGGCGGTGCGGGGTCGGCATCCCGGTGGCGAGAGACAGGGGACGAAGGGAGCGTCTGCGGCTCCGCAGCCGGCCGATCTCCCCGCCGAGGTCCGCTGGCTCGAACGGCTGGCGCGCTGGTATCGCCGTTCGGCGCTTCTGCGCATGGTCAGCGGAATCGATGACATCGACCTCGTGGACTTGCCCGGCCGCGCAGACGGCTGAACGATGGCATCTGTCCCCAGATCCCACCTCCGAGGGTTGGCTCGATGTGGTTTGGAAGCTTCGCAGCGTTGTGCACGCTCACTTTCGTCGTGGCGACATGGGTCGGGGTTGAGCTCTGGATCGGGTGGCGGTCTCGTGGGGCCAGGCTGACCTCGACCTCACTCGCGGCTGAGGCGCTGATCAGCGCCTCGACCGTGGTCGCGGTCACCGTATCGATCGTCTCCGCGACGTCGGTACCCGATTCTCAGATAGGTCCGCCGGGAGCGGCCTTTGTGCTCGGTGTCGTCCTGATGCTCGCCGGAATCGGCATCCGCGGGCTGGCCGCGGCGACGTTAGGGTCGTACTACACACGGACGGTCGGCGTTCAGACGGGCCAGTCGATCTGCATGCGCGGTCCCTACCGGCATGTGCGCCATCCCGGGTATCTCGGCACTTTTGCCGCCCTGCTCGGTTTTGGTCTTGCACTCGGCAACTGGGGATCGGTGCTCTCGATCCTCATCGTGGTACCCGCGCTTGCGCTGCGGATTGCAGCCGAGGAGCGATTGCTTTTGAGTGTCTTCCCGAACGATTACGGAATCTACTGCCGGCAGACTCGGTGGCGACTCGTGCCCGGGCTGCTGTGAGGCGGAGGAGGTGAGCGCCGGGACGCGACTTTCCGGATGAGGCGCTGATTTTTTCGAGGAGGTGTTCAACATGAGTTACGCGGCGCCGCGGCTTACGTTCTCAAGCGAGCTTGCCACGCGGCACGCCAACAGCGAGTGGTGGGTGGTGGGCGCGCTGGCCTTGATCCTGCTTGTCTTCGGCAGCACCGGCGCATGGTGCTGGTTCGTTTGCAACGGGCGGGTGTCGTCGTGCTTCGTGGACTGGTTCCATCTGACCGTGTACGCGAGGTGTTACTGATGTCGGGGCCCTCGCCCGCCATGTACGCTGCGCCCGACCTCGTCGTCGTGGAGGGAACGGCAATGCAGCCCGTGACCAGCGAGTGGTGGATCGTAGGCGCGCTGGTGGTCATCCTCTTCTTCTTCGGCACCGTCGGGGCGTGGTGTTGGTTCGTCTGCGGCGGCCGCGTCGCGGCGTGCTACGCCGACTACATCAACAAAGTGGCTGTGGCGCGGTGCTACTGACGACGACTCGCCTGAGGGGCCGGCATGCGCCGGCCCCTTCCGACTAGAGGAACAGACGATGGCTCCGCTCGCCAACTTCGACGGAGCTGCGTTGGTCACCCTCGCGCCCGGGATCAGGTTGGCCCGTGGTCGCCTTGAGGATCAGATATCAGGGCACCGCTACCCGGTCGAAGGTGTGGGTACCGAGGTTCTGCGTGAGCTCTTGAAAGGCCGGAAGCTGGCCGAGGTCGAGTCGGCGGTCGCCAACCGATATGGGGTGGCGCTGGACACGGTGGCTCGCGATGTCGCCTATTTCCTCGCAGAGCTCGACGGCGAAGGCCTGATCTCCGTCCGGCAGAACCCACTGGCCGGGCTGCGGGCATTCGTGCGCGCGCTTGCGGCCGCCGCGCCGTCCCCGCTCGCGCTACTGATGGTCGACACCACCGTTGCCGCCCAGCCGGCGAGGCGGTATCCGCCGACCCTGGGCTGGGTGGTGCTTGCCTGCCTGGAGGCCCAGTCCGTCCTCTTTACGGCGGCGCTCGGTGTGATCGTCGCCGCGGTGGCGGCCAAGGTCGTCCTGGCGTGGCAGCAGCATTCGGTGACAGTGGAGCTTGTCCTCGGTGCGGCTGCCGGGCCCGTCCTGGCGCTGCTCGTCTTTGCGGTCCTGTTCATCTCCCACGAAGCCGGCCACCTGCTCGCCGTGCGGGGACTGGGCATGAAACCGCGGAGTGTCGCATGCAAGACCTGGGCGGTTGGGATCACTTACCTCCCAGGCCGGCCGCTGCAGATGTTGGTGGTCGCACTGGCCGGACCGTTGGCCGCTTTCACGTTGTCGATGGGCCTGGCCCTCGGGATCTCACTCCACCCGGTTCCCCAACTTGGACTTGGACGGCTCGAGGTCTCCTTCATCATGCTTCTCGGCATGCTGCACCTATGGAGCCTGCGGCCATGGGCCGCTGACGGCAGGCAGCTTGCGGCGGCGATCTTCGACCTGGGCGCTGGGTTGCGCCACCGGCTGCAGACCAGGGAGGGCGCGGCGTGACGGCCGACGCCTCGCCCGTGGCGGCGGTCGAGGGCCTGGTCGTCCGCTACCCCGACTTCCGGCTCGGTCCGGTCTCGCTGGCCATCCCCGCCGGCGCCATCGTCGGCCTGGTTGGCCCGAACGGGTCCGGCAAAAGCACGCTGCTCCGTACATTGCTGGGGCTTCAGCACGCGGATGCGGGTGGGGCCAGCATTCTGGGCGAAGGGACGGTGGGCAGGCCGCCGCGGTTGCTGCGCGAGGTTGGATATGTGCCGGACGATGTATCCGAGACCATCACCGAGCTCACGCCGTCCGAGCTCTGGGAGTTCCACGCGATGGCTCACGCACGGGTCGCCGGCACGGTCGAGGAGATGATGGCGCGTGCCGACACCATCTCCTCAGACCTCGACTTCATGCCTCCTGACAGGCCGATCGCGTCCTTGAGCTACGGGATGCGGAAGAAGGCGCAGATCGTCGCGGGGATGCTCCACAAGCCGTCGCTTCTGGTCATGGACGAGCCGCGCAACGGCCTGGACCCGATCGCGATCGCGCGGTTGGAGCAGCTCATGAAACTGGAAAGACAGGAGGGCACCGCGGTGTTGCTCGCGACCCATGACCTTCGGTCCGCGGCCGAGCTCGCGGACATTGTCGCGATCATGAAGCACGGTCAGATCGTCGCCACTGGATCTCCCGCGGAGCTGTCGCTGCCCGAGGACCGCAGCTTCACCGAGACCTTCCTCCGGATCGTCGGCGAGCATGGATAGGTACGCGTTCCGCCTGGTCGCGGTCCTGGTCGCCGCCACGTTGCACAGGTGGCTCGGCGGGATAGGCATTCCTCGCCGGTACCACGTCCTGTCGTTGGTCGCAGCCGTGGTGGTCGTCGACGGGATGTCGATTTACTTCACGCTCGGGCTGCGTGACGCGATGGATCCGTTGGCCCGCGCCATGGCGGAGTCGCCGTACCGGCTTCCAATCCTCGAGTATCTGCTGCTCGGCGTCGCGGCCGCGGCGATGCTGGTGATCGTTTTCGTCGAATCGTCCGCCAGCCAGATGACACAGCTGGCGGCCGGCGCCAGGGCTCTTCCCTTGTCCGAACGATTTCTGACCACTGCTCGCAGCCTGCCCAGCGCGCTGGCGCTGGCCGTGCTAGGCATCGGCGTGATGCCTCCAGTGGTGGCACTCGTCGTGTTGTTCGGAGGGATCGGCGTCGACGGTGCCGTGCTCGCGCTGGCCGCCGCAATGTCGTCTGGCGCTGCGTGGGGATTGCTGGTGATCGCCGGTCTGCGCGCCATTCAAGGCACAGGGGGCCGATGGTTTCCGGCCACCGTCAGGTACCCGATCGCGGTCTGCATCTGGGCGATGGCGGTCGGGCTCCAGGCCTGGTGGCTGCAGGCGTTCGCCGAATCCGGCACGACCTTGACCGATTGGCTCCTGGTCTGGCCGGCGGCGGCCAAACGGCTGTTTCAGCCCGGGCTGGCCGAGGTGACGGTCGCCGCCCTGATCGGGTTCACGGGCCTGATCGCCGCCTCGACCTTCTACCTGGTGTCGCCCGAACCCGACAGCCGACCCCTGCTGCGCGGCGTGACCGTGCGCTGGACGGTGGCGGCGCCGATGCCGTTGCTGAGGCTGGAGCTGCTTCGGCTATGGCGGACCGGGCGAGTGCGCAGCGTGGCTGCGGTCAACCTCATTCTCGGCTTGCTCGCGAGCGGCTTCGTGCTCGCCGTGCCTGCGGCGTCACGCCCGGCGGCGGCGCCGCTTGTTGTGATCTCGCTGGCCGTGCTGTGGATGGCGATGCCGATGATGGCGAGGGGGGTCGGCCGCTGGCACGCCCCGAGCCAACTCCAGCTGGGCATCTCACCCTTGCGATGGGGATGGACGGTCACCGCGGCTGGATTTTTGTGGGGCGCGCTGACAGCGGTGCCGTCATTGCTTTTGCTGTCCATAGTGATGGGCGACGCCAAACTTCTGGCCATCGGCGCCGGACTGGTGGTTTTCGCATTCAGCGTGGGCGCCTTGTTCGGCTTCGTATTCGCGGCCGGCGGGGAGAACACGGTCGGGGAGGTCGTGGGGATGATCGTTTGCGGGGGCGCTGTGTTCGCGAGCCTGTGGGCTGCGGGCCAGGCCTTGCCTTCGCTCGTGACAGCGTCCGTGGTGCTCGGAGTCGTGGGCGCGGTCTTGCTGCCGGCAACCGGCTTGGTCGAGATGGCGCGTTGGCGTGTCGACATCGGGTCGAGCCGTGGATGATGCGTTTGAGTTCCTGAGGTTGACGGGATGAGCGG
>DASXSD010000141.1:0-4392 GCA_036506195.1 Candidatus Dormiibacterota bacterium | reverse complement strand
CAGCTGGCGACGAACTCTTTCCGGTTCTGCGGCAGGGCCGCGTTCGAGAAGAACTTGGACCATGTCCAGCCACCGAGTGACATCACGACCTTCAGTTGTGGGTTACGTTCCTTCAGCTTGCGGAGCTGGTTGAAGTTGCCGACCAGGCGCTGGTCATCGCGATCCGCGACGCCGTCCACGGATTCGTCTGCACTCGCCGGCCGCTGGTAGTCGGCCCACGCGTCCCCTTGCCCGGCCTGGTTCAGCTCGAAGCAACGTCCATCCTCTGACACATTGCCGAAGGCGTAGTTGAGTACGGTCATCCGCGCAGCGTTGCCGCTCGTCTCGACGTTCTTCACGAAATAACCGCTGTAGATCCCCCACTGGGTGAAGTAACCGATCCGCTGAAGTTCGGTCGATGACGGGACATCGGGAGGCGCAGGCGCCGCCGAGGCCGCGGCCATCGACGACATCACCAGCCCTAAAGTGGAGACGAGCGCGAAACGGACGAGAAGCTTCTTGGGCATGAGCCCTCCTCGGGGCGGTTCGGGGATGGGCGGGGCAACGGCCGGTCAGTGCATCGTCGAAAACAGTAAAGAAACTTAACGACTCACTGTCAACGGGTTCGCGGCAACGACTTGCTGTAACTCACGGCCGGTGACCGGGGCAGTGGCGATCAGATCAAAGTCAGCGAGCCTATCGCGCCGGAGTCGGTAACTGGCACGCCTTTTCGCCATGTGGAGGAATGAATCGGAGCCGTCGTTCCGTTTTCCATAGCAGTGGCCGACGATGGCGGAGGGAGCGCGGCGTGCTTTCCATGGACCTCGTCGGCCTTTCGACAGACGTCGCCTACGTCTTGGTCTTCGCCATCGCCGCCGCCGAGACGAGCGCCTTCCTTGGCCTCCTGGTCCCGGGCGAGGCCGTTATCATCACCGCCGGGGCGCTTGCCGGGCAAGGCACGCTCGAGGTTCCAATCGTGATCGCGGTTGTCGTCGCCGGTGCGATCATTGGTGACGCCATTGGCTATGTGCTCGGCCGCCGCTACGGCTTGCGTTGGGCCGATCGACTTGCCCGCAGAAAGACGTGGAACCAGCGGCTTCGGCGGGTACGCGCCTGGATGAGCGGCCCCCGCGGTGGTTTCGCCGTGGTGGGTGGGCGCTTCGTCGGCTACGTCCGTCCCTTGGTTCCTTTCACCGCCGGCGCAGCGGGCATGCGCTATCCGATCTTCCTCGCCTTCAGTGCCCCCGCCGCTCTCGCCTGGGCGAGCGGCAGTGTCCTGCTCGGGGCCTTCTTTGGCGCCTCGGGCGAACGCATCATCCAGACCTTCGGCCTGGGCGCAGTGCTCGCTCTTGCCGTCGTCCTTGTTGCTGTGCTGTCCATCGTCGTAGTGCGCCGACAGCGAGCGGGGCGAGGCAGCTCCGCATCGCCGCACAGGGCTGGGACTGAACGGCACGCGGCCAGGCGTTGATCGCTGGCGCAAGGGAGCGTGCGGATTCTGATCTCTCCCTGATCCCGCCTTTACCAGTTCCGAACATTGATGCCCGAGCATGTCTGCCATGACGATGGCTCGGATGCTCGGCCGTGCCGGTATCGCGGGAGCTGCTCTCGCCGTCGTGCTAGGCGCGTCAGGCTGCAACGCCCGCGAGCGCGTCGCCGAGCACCGCGAGCCCGTCCAGCAGATTCAGCAGACAGCCAGGTCGGGCCAGTCGCTAGATCCAGACATCGAGGACGCGACCACAGGCCGAGCTCTCGCCGGGATCAATGCCTTGCTGGCCGAGATCGAGGCCGACTTGCGCCAGACCGATCCCGACGTCACCACCGACGAGGGAGATGTGCAATGAAGACGCTTGCGGGACTCGCGGCCACGCTGGTCACTGTCACCGCTGTCGTTGCGACGCCGGCCTCGGCTGCCCGGGGTGAGGAGGACGGGAGCCGGCTGCGCGATCGTTGCCTGCATGCAGTCGACCGGCGGCTCGACCGTCTCGACCGTGCGAACGAGCGGATCAGTGGCGCAAGGCACCTGACGGAGGCACACCAGACGATGCTGACCGATCAGCTCACGGCCACTGCCGATTCGCTCACCAGGCAGCGCGGCAAGATCGCGAGCGAGTCGGGCGATGCGCTGAAGGAGGACTGCCGGTCAGTCGCGGTCGACCATCGCGTCTACGTCCTGATGCTGCCGCGCGCTCGCCTGGTGGCCGCCGGTGATGCGGAGCTTGCAGCGGTGGGCAAGTTCGTGGAGGCGGCCAAGAAGCTTGAGGCCGCAATCGACAAAGCGGCCGACGCTGGCAGGGACCTGACGGAGGAGCGCGCCGACCTCGCGTCCATGCGGGCCTATGTCGATTCGGCGCGGGATGGCGCTTCCGGGATCGCCGGCAGCATTCTGGACCTGACTCCGGCGGACTGGAACGCCGACCACACCGTTCTCGACCCGGCTCGAAAGGCTGCCATCGACGCGCGGCTTGATCTGCGCAGCGCCCACCGTCTCGCCAAAGAGATCAGGCAGGACCTCCGCCGCTAAGGCCGCGGACAACGCAGCCACCGGCTCGGTCGCGCGCTAAGGCTGCGGACAACGCAGCCTGCGGCTCGGTCGCGCGTCCCGGTGCTCAACCAGATCGACCGCGCGGCAGGCACCCGCGCCGACGCGGCCTATCTGCTGGCGCCGTAACGGAGGTAGACCATGCCGTTGCCAAAGCGGCGTTCGTCGAGCAGTTCGAGCTTTAGGCGGACGTTGTCGGGGAGGGACTGGATGCCACCTCCCACCACGATGGGCGCGATGAAGAGCTGGCACTCGTCCACTAGCGCAGCCTGGAACGCTCGAGCGGCGAGTGTGGGGCCGGCCACGGCAAGGTCGCCTCGCTCTGCCACTTTCATCCGCTGTACCGCTTCCGGGTCGAAGTCTCGCTCCAGTCGCGTCCTAGCGCTGGATGCGCCCTCAAGCGTTTTCGAGTAAACGATCTTGTTCGCCTGCCGCCACATGCCGGCGAACTCCTGCATGTGCGGCGGCTGGTCGGCGAGGTCCAGCGTTTCCCAAGCGATCATCACCTCGTACATCCGCCGCCCGTAGAGATAGGTGCCGGTCGTCCGCATGAGGTCGTTGAGGAAGGTGTGCACCTCCTCGTCCGGCTCACCCCAGTCAAATTTGCCATCCTGGTCCGCGATGTAGCCGTCGAGCGATTGGAGCGCCGAGTAGATCAGCTTGGCCATGGCGCGCCTTCCTTCATGCCCTTGCGTACGTGACGTCCAAGTCGTGTTCCCAGGTCTTGCCGTCGGGGCAGATCTCGCAGCGCTCGATCAGGAACACTGGTACGAGATGAGCTAACGGTCACCCTCCTTTGATAACACCAGCGTCAGACGCAAGCGGCTAGCGGGAACCGTCCGAACACATCCGGCGCCGCTCCTGGGCGAATCTAGACCGGGATCAATGTGCCTGGATCGGCTTGGCTACCGGCGCGATCGGTTCCGCATAGAGCTCTGCGAAGCCCTGCCGCCAACTGGGGTAGCGCAGCGTCCAGCCGAGTTCGCGCTTGGCCCTGGTGTTCGAGGCACCGCGAGACTCGGTTCCCATCGTCACGAGGGCGTCGCCGGCCAACAGCCGCGCGAGCCAGCGCGGAAGGTGGCGGGGCGGCTTGGCTCCGACGATCTTCGCAACCTCGGGGAGCCACTCTCGGACGGGAGCGGGTTCATCGTCGACGATGTTGTAGATGGCAGGGCCGTCCTGTTCGAGGGCTAGCACGGTAGCCGCTGCGGCGTCGTCGAGATGAATGAAAGAGGAGACGCCGCCACCGTCGCCAACGATCGGGAACATCCGTTTGCGTATGGCCTCGATCATCTTGTCGTCGGGGGCGCCGTAGAAGCCGCCGTAACGAAGCGCAATCCCGCCGGCCCCGCTGACCGCCCGGTCGAGGTACTCCATCGCGGCCAGGGTCTCGCGCATCGCGTCGACCGGTGCTGGGTCGAGCGGGTCATCCTCTGTTTTCACCGGTCCGCCCACGCGCGCGTAACGCGCACTGGCGTAGCTCTGGGCGACGAACTTGCGAACGCCGCTCTCTCGTGCGGCGGCCAGCAGGTTGTCGGTGCCTTCGGTGCGGAGCCTGTTGGTCTGCGCAAAGCTCCGGTCGAAATGCTTGAAATCACTCATGTCCGCCAGGGCGGTCGCCTGGTGGATGATCGCATCCGGCTCGGTCTCGAGCACGGCTATGCGCACGGCGCGCGGGTCGAGCAGCTCGAGCGCGATCGGTTTTGCCCCGAGAGCAGCTACCCGCTCGGCCCTTCCAGGCGTCCTGGAGCTGCCGATCACCTCGTGCCCTCGAGCGATCAACTGCGGAACGAGGCGGGTGCCGATCGCACCGCTCGCCCCTGCGACGAAGACTCGCATGTGTTCTGCCTTTCGAATCTGGTTAGCGTGCTTTG
>DASXSD010000140.1:0-6052 GCA_036506195.1 Candidatus Dormiibacterota bacterium | reverse complement strand
AGGCTCGTCGGCGTTGGACCAGGGCATCCGGGTCTGGCCACACTGCAAGCAGTCGAGGCGATCAAGGACGCCGACGTGATCCGCAACTGCGATGGCTGCGGCACCGGCTTGCTGCACCTTGCTCCCGCGCACGCAGACATCGCTCCACTCGAATCCATCGATGAGATAGTCCGCCTCGCGCGCAACGGCAAGACGATCACGGTCCTGTTCCCGGGCAATCCCTACGCCTTTTCCAACGGCAGTGGGATCGCGCAACGCCTGGAGCGCGCCGGCGTCGATTTCGAGGCGATGCCCGGGTTGATCGTCGAGCTTGCCGCTCCGGTCATGAGCGGCATCCCGCTCACCATCGAAGGCCTGTCGGCGTCGCTCGGCTTTGGGCTCGTCACTGGTGGTGAGACGGTGGTCCTGAGGCTAGCCTCGGGCTGGTGGGAGTCGGGCATCAACGCCCTGCTCCAGAACGGGCGCTCACCAGAGACTCCGGCTGCGCTGATCCTCAACCCGGGCCAGCCCGGCCAGCACCGGGTGACCGCGGCGCTTGCAGAGCTGGCGCGCAAGGCCTCGACCTACGGCCTACGCGGCGACGCCTTGCTCGTGCTCGGACCGGGGGTGGAGATGGCTGAGCGGCTGGACACGCTCTCGAAACGGCCGCTGCACGGCCGGCGCATCCTGATCACGCGCGCCCGCCACCAGGTCGACCCGTTCCGGCGCGAGCTGGTCGACCTGGGTGCGGCGGTGGTTGAGATACCAACGATCGAGATCCGCCGCCTGCCCACCGACGACCGCGTGCGCAACGCGATCGAGAACCTCAATCGCACCGCGCTCGTGATCTTTGCCTCGGCCAACGCGGTCGACATCTTCTTCCAGATGTTGCTCACGACCGGCTCGGACGCGAGGGCCTTCCACAACTCCAAGCTCTGTGCCATCGGACAGGAGACCGCGGACGCGCTCGCGGCGCACGGACTGCGCCCGGAGCTGGTGACATCGGAGTACACAGCGGAAGGTCTGGCCAACGCGCTGCAAGGCTGGGAGATGGCGGGTCTGCGGGTGCTGGTGCCGCGCGCGGAGATCGCGCGCGACGCCCTACCATCGCTGCTTGCGAATCGAGGTGCTGAAGTCGAGATCCTTCCCGTGTACCGCGCCGTGTGCCCGCCAGACGCCGGGCCCGCGCTGCTGCGCCTGTTCGACGGCGAAGGCGTGGACGTGATCACGTTCACGAGCTCCTCGACTGTCTACAACTTCGTGCGCGCGTTTCCAGAAGACCGATTGCCGGCGATCCTCGGCGACGCTGAGATCGCGTGCATGGGCCCGGTCACCGCCGACAGCGCGCGCAAGCTGGGACTCGGCGTCTCGATCGTGGCTCGCGAATACACGACGCACGGCCTGGTCCAGGCGATCGCCGAGGCAGCGGCCCGGAAGTGAGCCAGCGGCCCGCGCGAGTCCGCCCCACGCCTTCGGCGCGGGGCCCTCAGCAGGTACCGGAGGAGGTCGAGGCTCCGCTGTGGGGACGTCAGACGTGGATCGCGCTGGTCGTGATGGGCGCGGTCATAGCCGCCGTCATCGGGGCCGGCTGGCTCGTGGGCAAGGCGCTCGAGCCCCCGGTCCCCGCGGCCCTCGCCAACTGTCCTACCTCGACCCAGGTCGGACCCCACCAGTTCATCGGGCCGCAGCCGATGTGCATCACCGCCTCTCAAAAGCTGCAGGCCACGATCAAGACCGCCCACGGCGACATCGTCATCCGGCTCACACCCGAGGTCGCGCCCGTGACGGTCAACAACTTCGTCGTGCTCGCGATCCACGGCTTCTACAACGGGCTGACGTTCTGGAAGTCGGAGGACTGGGTCGTCCAGGGAGGTGATCCGCGCGGCGACGGCCGCGGCGGGCCCGGCTACACCCTGCCCGAGGAGACGACCGCGACGCCCTGGGACGCGGGTGCCGTGGGCATGGCGAGGGTCCCGGGCGGTCCTGTCAACGGAAGCCAGTTCTTCATCCAGAAGGGCGCCTGGCCAGGGTCCGGTCCGACCGCCGCCTACAACCGCTTCGGCACCGTGGTCGGCGACATGAGCAGTGTGACCGGCATCCAGGAGGGGGATTCGATCAGCGCCGTCACGATCAAGGTCCTCTAGGCGGCCCCGGCCCGAGTCCAAGACTCGCGGCCTATAATCGGCTCGAAGTGTTGGGTACCCACTGGCTCTGGCTCGTGCTTCTGATCGTCGTTGTGCTGATCATCTTCGGGCCGGGTCGCCTGCCCGAGCTCGGCGGCGCGGTGGGACGGGCGATGAAGGAGTTCCGCAAGGCGACCACCGAGCTCACGAACGAGGTTACGGCAGCGGCGAAGTCCGAGCCGTCCGCTCCGTCCGAGAGCACCGCCAAGGGCTCGTCGACGTCCGAGGCTAACCCGTCTAAGGGATAGCGGTGGCCCTACTCGGTAGGGTCTTGCAGCGCACTCCTCGTGCGGCGGTTCCGGCCGAGGACGAGCGCATGTCCGTCGTCGAGCATCTCGAGGCGCTGCGCCGGGTCCTCATCATCTCCCTGATCGCGTGGGCGGTCGCCACCATCGGCGCGTTCTTCATTTCCGGGCGGGTCATCACCTACCTGATCACCCGGGCGGGCATCACCGACGCCGTCTATCTACAGCCGGCGGGCGGCGTCCTCAACGAGCTGAAGGTGGCGATGTACATCGGCATCATCCTCGCCGCGCCGGTGGTCATCCAGCAGTTCTGGTGGTTCGTCAGCCCGGGGCTGCACACACACGAGCGGCGCTTCATCCTGCCTCTGATCATCGCCACGATCTTCTTCTTCGCGGTGGGGGTTGCTGTCGCTGTATTTGCGCTGCCGCTGTATCTCGACGTCCTCAACCGGTTCGCGCCACAGGACGTTCATTACCTTCCCGACCTGAGCCAGTTCATCAGCTTCGTGCTGTTGATGGTGATCGGGTTCGGCATAGTGTTCGAGCTGCCTGTCGTGATGTTCGTGCTTGGCATGCTGCGCATCGTGAACACGCGCTGGCTCTACAAACGAAGGCCTTACTTCTTCCTCGCCCTCGGGCTGGTGGCGAACTTCTTGACGCCAGGCGCGGATCCTTTGACCCCGTTGATCATGTTCATCCCGCTTTATCTTTTCTTCGAGGGGACGGCGCTATTACTGAAACTACTCGGACGATAGCCGGCACCGCCACACGCCGAGACGGACGGGCGCCCGATCAGCTGCGGCCGGTGAAGATCGACCTTGGGGTCAACGTCCATGCCGAAGGATCGTGCCTCATTGAGATGGGTCGCACGCGTGTCTGGGTGACGGCGAGTGTCGAGGACCGCGTGCCGATGCACCGGCGCGGCAGCGGGCAGGGTTGGATCACCGCCGAGTATTCGATGCTGCCGCGGGCCACGCACGACCGTGGTGCGCGGGAGGCGATCCAGGGCCGGCTCGGCGGCCGCACGCACGAGATCCAGCGCCTGATCGGCCGCTCGCTGCGGGCAGCGGTTGACATGGGCAAGATCGGCGAGCGAACCATCACCCTGGACTGCGACGTCCTGCAGGCGGACGGGGGGACGCGCACGGCGTCGATCACCGGTGCGTTCACGGCTCTGTACATGGCCATCAAGCGCATGAAGGACGTGCGGATGATCAGCGAGATCCCCGTCCGGCAGCACCTCGCCGCGGTGAGCTGTGGGATCGTCGACGGCACGTCCATGCTGGACCTCGACTACGGCGAGGACTTCCAGGCCTCGACCGACCTCAACTGCGTTATGACCGAGGACGGTCGCCTGGTCGAGCTGCAGGCCACGGCCGAAGGCGCGCCCTACACGCGGGCCGAGCTCGACTCGATGCTGGTGCTCGCTTTCAAGGGCATCAAGGAGCTGATCGTGGCCCAGAAACGCGCGCTCGCTTCTCTTGGGTGATCGCCCGCGGCTGGTCATCGCCTCAGGTAACGCCGGCAAGCTTCGTGAATACCGCGACCTGCTGGCCGAGACGGGCCTGGATCTGGTCGCTTACGACAGCGAGGTCGAGGAGGCGGGGGAGACCTATGACGAGAACGCAAGGCTGAAGGCCGAGGCGGCACTCGAAAAGTCGGACTTGCCGTCGCTGGCTGACGACTCGGGGGTCGAGCTCGAGGCTCTGAGTGGGTTCCCCGGCATTCGCTCGGCTCGGCTCGGCCCGACGCAGGAGGAGCGGACAGCGGAGCTGCTCCGCCGGCTCGAAGGCATTCCCCAGCCGTGGAAAGCGCGCTTCGTGTGTGTGATCGCCCTGGCGTTGCCTGGCAGGGAGACGCAGTTTTTCGAGGGCGAGTGCCGGGGCGAGATCGTCCCGGAGTGGAGGGGGGAGGCGGGCTTCGGCTACGACCCGATCTTCCTGGTGCCGGGCACGGGGAAGACGTTTGGAGAGATGCCGCCGGAGGAGAAACGCAACTACAGCCACAGGGCCGCCGCGGTGCGCGCGCTGCTAGAGTCGGGCGCGCTGCAGGAAATCGGGCGGTAGCTTAGCTCGGAAAAGCGCCTGGTTTGGGACCAGGAGACCGCGAGTTCAAATCTCGCCCGCCCGACCATCGTCGCGCCTTTGCGCATGCGAAGCGGATTATGCTGGCCGGCAATTTGACCAAAAAGGCAGCGACTCCGATCGACAGCGTCGGGATGCACGTCCCCGCACAGTCGTCGATACTCCGGCCCCGCCCCCTTGACGAGCTCCGCGAGTGGGGAGGTAAGCGACTCGTGAGCGGGAAGCGCGTCCTGGACCTCGGGTGCGGCGATGGCCGCTTCGCGCTCGGCCTGGCGCCGTTCGCGAGTAGCGTCGAGGGACTCGATCCCGACGCGGAGGTCATCGCTGCTGCGGAGAGGAGCGCGCGCGAAGCCCGTGTAGGGAATGTGCGGTTCGCTGTCGGGGCAGCTCAGCGTCTGCAATATCCCGACGAGAGCTTCGATGTCGTGATTCTGTCCTGGACGCTTTGATGCATCGCAAGAGAGGGCATGGTCGATGCCCTACGCGAGGTCCACAGGGTGCTCGCACCTGGCGGAATAATGGTCGATGCCCGGCCTGACTCTCGTGTTCTTGCATTTGCAGAGCGCCGGAAGCCGCAAGGATTCCAGCGCTTCGGCCTCGTAAAGACGTCCAGCACAGAGCTGGTCAACGATCGCGCGTCCGATCGCGCGATCAAGCGCGTCGTGCGGGAGAGATTATTTAGGCGCCGGCGCCGCGGGCGTTTCTGGCATCGCGTCCCCTTCGGCAGCCTAGCGGAGCTCCGCCAGTACCTCTGGGAGCACCTGCGTTTCGTACGGCGCGCAAGGTGGGTGGTCGATCAGGCGACGCTGAGGCGCCATGCAGAGGATCCGTTCGTCATCCGCCGGGCTATACGGTACGAAGTTCTGGAGCGGGCAAGGCGCTGAACATCTGAGCTGGATTGCGAAGGAGGACTCGCGATGCCGATTGAAGTAGAGACCCGCAACGTTTCCGGGAAAGTCACTGCGCTCGGGACTGCGGGATCATTCACGCTGGTTGTTGATCGGCCCGTCGAAGCCGGAGGTTCTGGCAAGGGATTCAATGGTGGGCAGCTTCTCTATCTTGCAGTCGCCGGCTGTATATCGAACGATCTGTTTCGCGACGCGCCGCAGTTCGGCGTCACCCTGAAGCAAGTCGCTGTACGGGTGGTTGGCGATTTCGCAGGCGATCCTGCGGTCTCGGGCCCGATCACTTATGACGTCGAGGTCAACGGCAGCGGTGGTCGTGATGCGCTGCAGAGACTGGTCGAGCACGTTGAACGGATCGCTGAGATTCCAAACACGTTGCGTCGCGTCACCGAAGTCCGTCTTGGGCGCGCCACCATCGATGATGCGCAGGACTCGTCAGCAACAGCCTGACCACTTCAGGCTGGCGCCTCGAGTGTGCGGCTCGCGGGGCATCGAGCGCCCTGGACGCCCGCTCAGCGCACACTCGCTCAGCGTCCTCCTCAGCTCTTTGCCGGCTGCCTCATCGCCTCGTGGATCACGTGGCCGTCGTGCCACTCCGGCTCGCCTTCGAGATGCTCCAGCATGCGCCGGTACTCCTTGTCCATCTCCGGGCTGTC
>DASXSD010000139.1:0-3349 GCA_036506195.1 Candidatus Dormiibacterota bacterium | reverse complement strand
ACCAGAGCTGTGGGCGCGCTGATGTCGTTGTCGGGCCCCAGGCTCGCGTTCAACGTGGGCCCGATCTCGAGGCCGAGGAAACGCAGCCCGCCGACGGCGGCCGCGCGCACCGCGGACGCGTTCTCCCCCACTCCACCGGTGAACACCAAAACGTCGAGCCCGTCCATCGCCGCCACCATGGCCCCGATCGACGCCCGGAGTCGGTGGATGTAGACGTCGAATGCGAGCCGCGCATTCTCGTCGCCACCCGACATCCGCTTCATCACCTCGCGCATGTCGTCGGTGCCGGCGAGCGCCTTGAGGCCGCCCGAGCGGTCGAGCGCCTCGGTCAACTCCGGCTCGCCCACGCCGGCATGCCGCTGCAGCCAGAGCAGCATGCCTGGATCGACCGTGCCCGAGCGTGTGGCCATGACCAGGCCCTCCAGCGGAGTGAAGCCCATCGTCGTGTCGACGGACTGGCCGCCCCACACCGCCGCCAGCGAAGCGCCCGCGCCGAGATGGCACGTCACGATCCGCAGCTCCGACGGCGGGCGGCCGAGCATCTCCGCCGCGCGGCGGGCCGCGTATGCATGCGAGAAGCCGTGGAACCCGTAGCGCCGGATGCCGTGGCGCTCGCGCCACTCCGAGGGGACCGCGTACGTAGAGGCGGCGGCGGGCATCCGCGAGTGGAATGCGGTATCCAGGCAGGCGACGCCCGGCAGTCGTGGCAGGAGCTCCTGCGCCGCCGCGATGCCTGCCAGCGACGCGGGCAGATGAAGCGGCGCGAGGTCGGTGATGGTGACCAGATAGGAGATGACCCGAGCGTCGAGGCGCACCGAGTCTCGGTAACGCGGCCCTCCGTGGACCACGCGGTGGCCGATCGCCTCCAAGCCATCCATCCCGTGGATCGCGGTGGCCAGCTGCGTGTTGTCGACGCGGCCTTCGGGCGCCTCGAACTCGTGAGCCGCAAGGATACGGTCGTCCCCGTCGACCAGGCTCAGCTTGAGCGAGCTGGACCCGGCGTTGAGGACGAGGACCCTCAAGGCTTCAGTACGGCCAAATCCAGTTGCTGATGTCCGGCGGGTCCTGACCGTGGTCGCGCGTGTACTGCCGGCTGCGCAGCCGGGTGTCCACCATCTCCTGCCGGATGTGCGCCGCCTTCGAACCCAGCGACGGCACGCGGTCGATCACGTCCATCACGAGGTGGTAGCGGTCGAGGTCGTTCAGCATGACCATGTCGAACGGTGTGGTCGTGGTCCCCTCCTCCTTGTATCCGCGCACATGCAGGTTGGGGTGGTTGGTGCGCCGGTACGTGAGGCGATGAATGAGCCACGGGTAGCCGTGGTAGGCGAAGATCACCGGCCGGTCTTTCGTGAAGACCTCGTCGAACTCGTCGTCACGTAGCCCGTGTGGGTGCTCACCCGGCGGCTGCAGCCGCATGAGGTCGACGATGTTGACGACGCGCACCGCGAGCTCTGGCAGGTGCTGGCGGATGAGGTCCACCGCGGCGAGGGTCTCCAGCGTCGGCACGTCACCTGCGCACGCGAGCACGACGTCCGGGTCGCGTCCTTCGTCGTTGCTTGCCCAGTCCCAGATCCCGAGACCACGCGTGCAGTGAGCGATCGCGTCCTCCATGGAGAGGTAGTTCAGCGCGGGCTGCTTGCCGGCGACGATCACGTTCACGTAGTTGCGGCTACGCAGGCAGTGGTCGGTGACCGAAAGCAGGCAGTTGGCGTCGGGCGCGAGGTAGACGCGGATGACCTCCGGCTTCTTGTTCATGACGTGGTCAATGAAGCCCGGGTCCTGGTGCGAGAAGCCGTTGTGGTCCTGGCGCCACACATGTGACGAGAGCAGGTAGTTGAGCGACGCGATCGGCCGCCGCCACGGGATCGTGCGCGTGGTCTTGAGCCACTTGGCGTGCTGGTTGAACATCGAGTCGACGATGTGGATGAACGCCTCGTAGCAGTCGAACAGCCCGTGCCGTCCGGTCAGGAGGTAGCCCTCGAGCCAGCCCTCGCAGAGGTGCTCGCTCAGGATCTCCATGACGCGGCCGTCGGGCGCGAGGTGGTCGTCCCCCGGTAGCGACTCCGCGTCCCATGCCCGGTTGGTGGCCTCGAAGACAGGGTTGAGGCGGTTGGAGGCGGTCTCGTCCGGGCCCATGATCCGGAAATTGTCGGGGTTCATCTTCACGACATCGCGCAGGTACGTCGCCATCACTCGCGTGGCCTCGCTCGAGGTCGTTCCCGGCGCGGACACGTCCACCGCGTAGTCGCGGAAGTCGGGCAGGCGAAGGTCCTTCAGCAGCTCGCCGCCGTTCGCGTGCGGGTTGGCGCTCATACGCCGGTCGCCTCGCGGCGGCAGGGTGATCAGCTCGTCAACGGGCTTACCCGACCGGTCGAACAGCTCATCGGGCCGGTAGCTGCGCAGCCAGCCTTCGAGCGCCTCGACGTGCTCGGGGTGCTCCCTGAACCCGTCGATCGGGACCTGGTGCGCGCGCCACGTCCCCTCGACCTGCTTGCCGTCGACCGTCTTCGGGCCTGTCCACCCCTTTGGCGTGCGCAGGATGATCATCGGCCACATCGCCCGCCTTGCCTGATGATCTGAGCGAGCGACCTTCTGGATGCGCCCGATCTCGTCCATCGCCCAGTCCAGGGCCGCGGCCATCTGCTGGTGCACGTTTGGCGGGTCGTCGCCGCTCACGAGCACGGGCGCGTGCCCATAGCCGACCATGAGCTCGAGCAGCTCCTGCTCCGGGATGCGCGCGAGCACCGTGGGGTTGGCGATCTTGTAGCCGTTCAGGTGGAGGATCGGCAGCACCGCGCCGTCACGCGCTGGGTTGAGGAACTTGTTGGAGTGCCAGCTCGCCGCCAGCGGCCCGCTCTCGGCCTCGCCGTCGCCCACGATGCAGAAGACGGTGAGGCCGGGGTTGTCAAAGGCCGCGCCGTAGGCGTGGACGAGGGCGTAGCCCAGCTCGCCGCCTTCGTGTATCGACCCCGGCGTCTCCGGCGCGTTGTGGCTGGGGATGCCGCCCGGAAACGAGAACTGCCGGAACAGCCTGCGCAGCCCGGTCGCGTCCATCGTCACGTCCGGGTAGCGCTCTGTGTACGTGCCCTCCAGGTACGCGTTCGCGACGCCGGCCGGGCCGCCGTGACCCGGCCCCATGATGTAGATCGCGTCGAGGTCGCGCTTCTTGATGACTCGGCTTGCGTGCGCGTAGATGAAGTTCAGTCCGGGTGTGGTGCCCCAGTGGCCGAGGAGCCGCGGCTTGATGTCCTCGAGCTTCAACGGCCGCCTGAGCAGCGGGTTGTCGAGCAGATAGATCTGGCCGACCGAGAGATAGTTGGCCGCGCGCCAGTAGGCGTTTAGGACA
>DASXSD010000138.1:0-9477 GCA_036506195.1 Candidatus Dormiibacterota bacterium | reverse complement strand
ACGAGGGCCGAGAAACCGCGCGCCGACTGCAGGTAGATGGTGAAGGGCAGGAACATGCTCAGCATCCCGAAGCTGATCGCGGCCGCGATCCAGGAAGCGACCGCGAAGTTGCGATTGGCGAACAAGGAGAGCGGCATCAAGGGCTCGGTCTGGAACCGCTCCCAGATCAGGAACACCACGATCAGGACGATGCCTGAGGCGAGAACCTCGGGGATGGTGATCGGGTAGGACTCGATCTGGCCCCAGCTGTAGCGCTCGCCTTCGATGAGACCGAAGACGATCGCGAACAATCCCGCGGTGGCGACGATGATTCCGATCACGTCCCAGCCGTGGTGCCGGCCAGGGCGGAGGTCAGGGATGATCGTGAAGGTCGCGATCAGGGCCGCGATGCCGATCGGGACGTTGATGTAGAAGATCCAGCGCCAGTCGATGTAGGTGATGATGGCCCCGCCGACCGTGGGTCCTGCCACAGTCGCGAGGCCTGCGACGCCGCCCCAGATGCCGAACGCAGCGCCCCGGCGCTCGGGCGGAAAGATCGAGGTCAGAATCGCCAGCGTCTGCGGCGTCAGCAGCGCGCCGCCGACTCCCTGCAGGACTCGCGCCGCGATCAGCTGGCCCGGGCTCTGTGCGAAGCCGCATATCGCGGACGCGACCGTGAATACGAACAGTCCGATCGCAAACAGGTTCCTCTGGCCGAAGAGGTCGCCCAGCCGCCCGGCGGTGATCAGGAGGACGGCGTAGACGAGTACGTACGCGTTGAGCACCCACAGGATCTGGTCGAGCGTGGTGTTGAGCCCGGTGCTCATGGCGGGGATCGCCACGTTGACGATCGTGGTGTCGAGCATGATCATGAAAAAACCCGACGTCAGAACAAGCAGCACAAGCCACGGGTTAGTGCGCGCGCGAGCCATGTCTCCTCCTGAGGCGTTCAACACTCCTGCTGAACCGATGGAGGTCGCGATCGCTTCCGACCTTCCACTCCAGCCTGCCGTCCTTGATCTCCCTCTCCAGGTTGCCCACCCACTTCCGCTCCGCGTCGAGCATCGCGATCTTGTGCTCGAGCTCGACCAGGGCGAGACGGCTGACGCCCTCGGCGCGAAGCTCGGCCATGATCCGACTCAGCTTTTCGCTCGTCGCCTTGAGCGCGAGCGCCCGACCGGCGAGGTGCGACGCCGCGTCGGCCGCGTCGAGGTGATGCATGAACATGAGGCCGGCGGCAAAGTGCGGGTACTCGCGCCGAGGGTGAGAGAGGATGTCGCCGACGACGCGGACGAGCACCTCGCGGCCCGGCCTGGTCAGCCGGTAGACGGTCCGTTCCGGCCGTCCGCCTTCTCTTTCGCGCTCGGCGGAGACGATCCACCCATTGCGCTCGAGCAGGTCGACCGTGTGGTACAGCGAGCCGAAGTTGAGGCGGATGAACTCGTCTTGATGCCGATCGCGCATGGTCGCGGCGAGCTCGTAGGGATGCATCGGCCGCTCGTCGAGCAGTTGCAGGATCGACAGCGCCAGCGGCGAGATCTCGGGTTCAGTCTCCGGCATATTCCAAACGGAATATACCATAGCTGATATCCGGGCGCGAGTACTCCGGCTAAAAAAACCTCAGCCGTGGTCGAGTGGCTTCTCGAACCAGGCCACGTCCCAGTACCTGCCGAACTTGCGGCCTGGCTCCGTGAACAGCGCGACGCGTTTGAAACCGAAACGCTCGTGGAGGCCGACCGAGGCGGGGTTCGGGAGCGCGATGCCCGCGTACGCGCGGTGCAGGTCTTCGCCGTCGATGGCCTGGAACAGCTTCTCGTAGAGCTGTGCGCCGACGCCCTTACCGACGGCGTCGGACGCCAGGTAGATGCTGGTCTCGACCGAGGTCACATAGCCCGCTCGGGATTTGAAGGGGCTGCTCGAGGCGAACCCGATCACGCGGTCGCCTTCCACGGCGACAAACAGGCGGTATGGTCCGGATTCCTGGTAGTGGCTGAACCACTCCCGCCGCCCCTCCGTGTCCATGGGCTCGAGGTCGAATGTGACGTGCGAATCGGCCACGTAATGGTTGTAGATCTCGTTGATGACGCCAAGGTCGCCCTCCGTCGCGGGCCGCACCTCGGCACCGGCCTGCATCACGCCGATCAGTCTATTTCCGACAATTGGCGCGTATGGACAGGATCGAGCTGCGCGGGATGTCCTTCCAGGGCCGCCACGGCGTCCGGCCCGAGGAGCGTGCGCAGGCGCAGGAGTTCAAGGTTGACATCAAGGTCGACGCCGACCTCGCAGCCGCCGGCCGGTCCGACCGCCTGGACGACACGGTCGACTACCGGCAGCTCCGCGCCGCGGCGCGCGAGGTGATCGAAGGCCCCTCGCAGAAGCTGCTCGAGTCGCTGGCCGGAGCCATCGCCGAGCGGATCGTCGGGCTGCCTCGCGTCGAAGCCGTTTCGGTCCGCGTCGCCAAGCGCCCAGCAAGCATGCAGCCGATCGAGGCCGCGGCGGTGCGGATATATAGGACGCGCGCATGACAATCGCCTACTTCGACTGCTTCTCCGGCATCTCCGGCGACATGACGCTCGGAGCCCTGATCGACTGCGGCGCCGAGCGGACCCAGCTCGACGCCGCAGTGGACGCGTTGGGACTGGGCGACGAGGTGAGCATCGACGTGCGACGCGAGGAACGAGGCCACGTCGGAGGCACGCGGGTGGTCGTCGACGTGAGCGACCGTGTTCATCGCACCGTGCCGATGCTGCGCCAGGTCGTCGAGGACGCCGACGCGCCGGAGCCGGTGAAGTCCCTGTCGCTGGAGGCCATCAACCGGCTTGGCCGCGCGGAATCCGCCCTCCACGGGCTGCCCGAGGACGGGGTCCACCTGCACGAGCTCGGAGGAGCAGACACGCTCGTCGACATCGTCGGTGCGTTCTGGCTGCTGCAGTCCCTGGGCGTCGAGCGCGTCTACGCCTCCGCGCTGCCGGCGCCGCACGGCATGAAGGGCGAGATGCCGCTGCCTGCGCCGGCGAGCTTGCGCGTGCTGGAGGGCACAGGCGCGGTCTTCGAGCCGGTGGAAGGCTCGCGCGAGCTCGTCACCCCGACCGGCGCCGTGATTCTCGCCGCGGCGGCGACGTTCGAGCGGCCCACGATGTCATTGCACCGCGTCGGCTACGGGATCGGCGCGCACTCTTCGCCGGGCAACGCGCTTGCGGTATGGCTAGGCGTAGAGACGAGGTCGCAAATGGGGGTCACCCTCGTCGAGACCAACCTCGACGACATGGCGCCCAATCTCATCGCCGCCCTGTGTGAAGACCTGATGGCCGCGGGCGCTCTCGACGTGGCGGTGGTGCCGGCGCTGATGAAGAAAGGCCGCCCCGGCCACATGCTCACGGTGATGGCGCCGCCTGAGCTGGTGGCCTCGCTCACCGACCACCTGCTCCGCCACAGCACGACGCTCGGGGTTCGGCTGAAGCAGGTCGACCGCGTGATCGCAGGCCGGCGAGTCATCGAGGTCACGACCCGGCTCGGGCCGGCGCGCGTCAAAGTCAAAGAGCTCGGCGGGCACGCCATCGACGTGACGCCCGAGTTCGAGGACTGCCGGCGTCTTGCCCGCGAGAGTGGGCTCGACCTGCGCGAGGTGACGCGGCTGGTGGCGGAAGCGGCGCGCGCTCACCTTGGGCTCGCGTGACCGCGCGTGTCCTCGACGGCAAGGCTGTCGCCAAAGAGATCTATGAAGAGATCTCGCGGGGCGTAGCCGAGCGACTCTCGCGCGGAGGATCGCGGCCGCGACTTGCGACCGTGCTCGTGGGCGATGATCCCGCCTCCACCACCTACGTCGAGCTGAAGCAGCGCAATGCCCGCAAGGTCGGCATCGACTCCCAAGATCACCGGCTCCCGGCGAGCACGACCACCGACGAGCTGCTGGCTCTCGTCGATCACCTGAACCGCGATGCCGCGGTCAGCGCAATCCTCATCCAGCAGCCCACGCCGAAGCAGATCGACATGCGGCGCGTGGTGCTGGCGCTTGATCCAGTCAAGGACGTCGACGGCTTCCACCCGATGAACGCGGGGTTGGTCGCACTGGGGCTGTCGGGCGGGGTCGAACCCTGCACGCCCGCGGGCATCGTCGAACTCCTGCAGCGCTCGGGGGTCGCCATCGAGGGCGCCAACGCGGTCGTCGTGGGGCGCAGCAACCTGGTGGGCAAGCCGACGGCTTTTTTGCTTCTGAAGCGCAACGCGACCGTCACGCTGTGCCACACCCGCACCAGAGACCTGGCGAGTCACACTCGCGCCGCCGACATCCTGGTCGCTGCCGCCGGCCGTGCCAACCTGATCCAGAAGGAAATGGTCAAGCCGGGCGCCGTCGTCGTGGACGTCAGCACCAACTGGGTCGACGGCCGCCAGGTTGGCGACCTGGGCCCCGGCGTGGAGACGGTGGCAGGCTGGCTCACGCCCAATCCGGGCGGGGTAGGTCCGATGACGCGCGCGATGCTGATCAAAAACACGTTCGAGGCCGAGATCCGCAGGCGAGGCTGAAGGTGACCTACCAAGAAGCCCTGGCTTTCATCTCGAAGCACGGCCGGTTTGCCATGAAGTTCGGCACCACGCGCACGCGAGCCCTGCTCGACGAGCTCGGGGCGCCCGACCGCAACCTCCGCGGCGTCTTGATCGCGGGCACCAATGGCAAGGGATCGACAGGCGCATGCCTGACCTCGATCCTGCGCGCGGCCGGCCACCGCGTCGGCTTCATGCCCAAGCCCCATCTGATCTCCTACACGGAGCGGATCGAGGTCGACGGCGAGCCGATCAGCGAGGAGGATTTCGCGGCGATGCTCGAGACGCTGAGGCCGACGTTCGATTCAGTGGGCGCGACTTTGGGACCGCCGACGGAGTTCGAGATGCTGACGGTGCTGGCGATCGCGTACCTGGCGCCGAAGATCGACGTGCTTGTATGTGAAGTCGGGCTCGGAGGCCGTCTCGACGCCACCAACGCGCTCGACCTCGGAGTCGCCTTGATCACCAACGTCGACCTCGACCATCAGAAGTACCTGGGCAACACGATCGGCGAGATCGCGCGCGAGAAGGCGGCCATCATCAAGGAAGGTGATCGCGTGGTCACCGGCTGCGACGGTGAGGCGCTCGCGATCGTGGAGGCGCGGGCCGCGGAGACTTCCTCCAGGCTCTGGCGCCTGGGCCGGGAGGTTGTCATGGGGTCGAAGTCACTGGGCTGGGACGGCCATCTCGTGGATGTCAGCGGGCCGGGCTTTGATCACCGCGACCTGCGGGTGCCGCTGGTCGGCGACTATCAGCCCGCCAACGCTGCGCTTGCAGTCACGGCTGCGCACCTGCTCGGGGAGATCGAAGACCGCCCGATTCGCGACGGGCTTGCCGCGACGCGCTGGCCCGGCCGTCTGCAGGTGATCGGAGAGAACCCGCGCATCATCGTCGACGGCGGCCACAACCCGGCCGCAATGGCCAAGGCGGGCGCCGCGTTGCGGCGGCTGATCGGGTCCGAGAGGTTGGTCGCCGTCTTCGCGATGCTGAGCGAGCGCGATCCGGTCCTGCTGCTCGGTGTCCTGCGTTCCCTGGGACCGGAGGCGGTTGTGTGCACGGAGCCGGTGAGCGCCCGTGGGCATGCCATATCCCCGGAGGACCTGGCCTCCATCTATGGTCCTGGCGCCGAGGTCGTGCGGCCGGCCAGCGCCGCGCTGGAGCGAGCGCGCTACCTTGCCGGCGCCGAGGGCAATGTCCTCGTCTGTGGGTCGCTCTACCTCATTGGAGAGATCCTCTCCCTCAGGGATTAGCCCGCAGGTAGCGGACACAGAGGTAGACGCTGCCGGCGATCATCGGCAGAAGCAGGGCGAAGCCCAGCGCTGCCCACAGGACTCCTCCGCTGAAAGCGAGCCCGCCCAGGAGGACCAGCGCCAGGAGCAGGCCGGCGCCTCCGAGCCTGAGATCGCCCGCCGACCGGGGCCGGGGCGCCGGCGCGCGGCTCGTGGGCGGTGAGGCAGGCATCGACGCCGGCGTCGAGACCCTGCGTGACCTGGCGGCCAGCCCGTAGATCAGAAGGACGACGCCGGCGGCGGCGCCGAGCAGGGTGATCACCTCGGCGACCAGGCCTTCGCGCGTGTCTGAGACTCGAGTCACGGCCGCAACCGCCAGCGCGATCAGCGCGATGCCGGAGACGAGCGCGACCCAGCGCAACTAGCGAGCTGACTCCTGGAGGTTGGAGCGCAATCGGCGCATGCCGCGCAACCAGCGGTCGTAATCGTCCGCCTTGCGCCGGAAGTAGTCGGAGACCTCCGGATGGGGAAGGATGAGGAATCTCTCCTCGGCGATGCCCCGCACCACCGCGTCAGCGACGGCTGCCGGTTCGAGCGCGCCGCTCGTGAGGAAGTCGATCCCGAGCTGCGATTGCTCGCGCGCGAGCATGTCTGTCTTCACGCCCTGCGGGCAAAGACAGGAGACCCGAATCCCGGCGTCGCCGTGCGCGATCGCGAGCCATTCGAAGAAGGAAAGGGCGGCTGCCTTGGTGACGCCATACGGCGCCGCAAAGAGATGGTTGAGAAGGCCGGCCGCCGAGACCGTGCCGACGATGTATCCGTCCTTTCGCGCGAGCATCCCCGGCAGGACGTGCCTCGCGATGTACACATGGGACATCACGTTCACATGCCATATGCGCTGCCATTCGTCATTTGATGTTTCAGGTCCGCCACCGACAGCGATGCCGGCGTTCGAGCAAAAGACATCGATGCGACCGTGGTTCGACTCGACCTCTTTTACGAGTCGCATCACGTCTGCTTCGCGAGCAACATCGCATCGAATCCCATTCGCTCCCATCGATGTGGCCTCGCGCCCTACCGCATCGCCATCGATGTCGGCCATGACAACGGCTTGCGGAGCCTCTGTGATGAATCTCGCCGCGAGCGCGCGACCGATTCCTCTTGCCGCCCCGGTCACGACGATCACTCGATCCTTCAGTTCCATCGATCCCTCATGAATCTGTCCACCTGAAGTTTTCCAAGCCCTTTGCTCTCCTCGATCTGAGCTGTGGCCGCTCCTGATTGTGGGCCGAAAAATTTTCCTGTGGAAAACGCCGGCAGGTCCCTTTCGGAGAATCCCGATAGCGCATAGAATCTCTCCCCATGGTCGGAGGGGGCCTCGACTACAGCG
This sequence comes from Candidatus Dormiibacterota bacterium, assembly GCA_036506195.1. GTDB lineage: Bacteria > Chloroflexota > Dormibacteria > Dormibacterales > Dormibacteraceae > 40CM-4-65-16. The sequence goes on along the minus strand of DASXSD010000138.1, from coordinate 2,337 downwards.
CGCCCTTTCAGCGCGCAATCGAGCTGATTGGGAAACGCTGGACCGGGGCAGTGGTCAAAGCGCTTCTTCCCGCACCTGCTCGCTTCAATCAACTGCTCGCGGGCATCCCTGGCATCAGCGACCGTGTGTTGACGGAACGACTTCGTGAGCTCGAGACCGAAGGCGTCGTGGAGAGGCTCGTCGATCCAGGGCCACCGGTACGCGTGAGCTATCGACTGACCCCGCGCGGGCGAGCGCTGGAGCCGGTGCTCACCGCCGTCGCCGAGTGGGCGGACACCTGGCTCTCGACTCCCGCCGCCGCCGTCGGCTAGGGTCCGCACCGCCAACTTTTCACACCTCCGGCTGGGCCCTCCCTTCCTCCACCGGGCCGGTCCCTCCCCCTCCGGCACACCTCGGTCGAGCTTAGGATTCGCGAAATCCGAGCACAACTCCGCCTGTTAAGAGGATCGGGAAGGCATGGCGAACGCGACTGATAGGCTTTACCGAATGCCGATTGGCGATTTTCTCCGCCGCCGGCCCGAGGCGCAAACCTGCCAGGCCTGCGGATCGCCTTTACCTCACGGCGCGGTCTTCTGTCCCTCGTGCGGAGTCCGGACCGACGATCCCCAGGCCGAGCCTCTCCATATCGTGGATCGGACGACGGGGCTGTTCAACGATCGCTTCGTCCGTCCGGTGCTCGAGGACGAGCTCGCGCGCGCCCACCGCTACCAGCGCAACCTCGGCGTGTTACTCGTCGAGGCGAACGGAGCGCTGTCTCCGGAGGAATCGTTGAAGGCGATGGCCGCGGCCCTGGCCAGCACGGTCCGCGACGTGGACACGCCCGGGGTGCTCGGGCGCACGCCACCGCAGCTGCTGGCGATCCTGCCGGACACGGACGTCGCGGGTACGGCGCACGCGGCCAACCGCGTCCTCGCCGCGGTGAACGAGGCGCTCAAGCCTCAGGGTGGGCTGGCGGTGGTGGGACTCGTCTGCATCCGGCCAGGACAGCGTGTGCGCGCGGGAGCCGTCCTCGAGAGCGCAGGTCGCTCGCTGCGCTCCGGGCGACCCGAGATGATGGGCAAGCCCGCCTGAGCCTGGAGCTCTATCTCGCCCGTCATGGCGAGACCGAGTGGAGTCTTTCCGGGCGCCACACAGGGACCACCGACCTGCCCCTCACCACCAACGGCGAGCAGAAGGCGCGCGCTCTGAGCGCCAGGCTGATGGGAATCGGTTTCGACCAGGTGTTCTCGAGTCCGCTGCAGCGGGCGATCCGCACCGCAAACCTCGCGGGGTTCGAGAAACCCGAGGTCACGCCACTTCTTCGCGAGGTCGACTACGGGCGCTACGAGGGTCTGACCACCCAGCAGATCCACGAGACGAACCCGGACTGGGAGCTGTACAAGGACGGGTCGCCTGGTGGCGAGACGCCTTCACAGGTCTACCACCGTGCGCAGGAGTTCATCGACCTGGCCGCGGCGCGCTCGCGGCAAGGCCGTGTCCTGGCGTTCGCGCACGGACACATCCTGCGCGCGATCGCGGTGGCGTGGATCCGAGCCGACATCACCGTGGCCGCCGGCTTGCAGCTGGACGTGGCGACGCTGAACATCCTTCGTGAGGGCGATCGGGGGCGGGTGATCGCGCTGTGGAACGCGGTGTGAGCAGGCCTACGTCTTGCGGCGCAGGCTCCAGGTACGGCTGCGCACGCCGGGCAGTCCCGCAAACACCAGGTACGCGGAAGTCTCGACCTCAGCGCGGTATGTGTGACGCTCGCCCGGGTTGATCAGCAGCATCTCCCCCGGACCTACCTCGCCCGACTGCTCGCCGTCGTTGAAGTGCAGCCTGCCGCCGGTGACGATGAGCGCGACTGGGATCGCGTTGCGATGCTCCGGCACAAACTGGCCCGGCTCCAGGCGCAGGCCGACGACGCGCATGGATCCACAGTCGGCGATCTGCTCGAATCCAAACGCCCGCGGTTGGTCGCCCATGGTCATCTCGGCGTGAACATCATCCACGCGACCGGCATCGAGGGCGCGCGACACGCCCAGGGCACGGTGGTCGTCATCGACGTCCTCCGCTCGTTCACCGTCAGCGCCTACGCCTTGGCCGGGGGCGCGCGCGAGTGCCGCCTGGTGCGGACCGTGGCCGAAGCGCTGGCCCTGGCTGAGCGGACCTCGGGCGCCGTCCTGTGCGCGGAAGAAGACGCGCTGCCGGTCGACGGCATCCCGATCAGCAACTCGCCGACGCAGATCCGCGAGCTCGACCTCCATGGCAAGGTCCTGATCCAGCGCTCGACGGCGGGCACGCAGGTTGCGGCGGCGGTCCAGGGTGACGACATCTTCGCCGCGAGTCTGGTCGTCG
>DASXSD010000137.1:0-6946 GCA_036506195.1 Candidatus Dormiibacterota bacterium | reverse complement strand
TCAGGCCGTGCCCTCGATAGCCCTGAGGTCGATCCGCTCCTCGGGGACGGAAGGCATGTCCTCCGGATATGGGTCGGACGCGTTCGGCTTCCGAAGGCCAACCGATTCGAGCAGGCCTGTGATCTCATCCCCCATCAGCTCGCCGCCCTGCTTGATCAGGGCTTCGGCGGCCTGGTCGATGGCCTCCTTGTTGACGAACATGAGACGCCAGTCATCGATGTACGCCGCGCCCAGAATCTGCGCCACGACGCGCCGGCCTCGTGGGTTGTGCAGCACCGCCCCTTCCCAGGTCGACTCGCCATGGATGCCCTGCGTGACCTCCGACACCGAGATCAGATGCTCACCGATGTTGGCGGCTTTCTTCGACATCGGCGGATCGAGTCGGTCGGCGCCCATGCCGATGGTTCCGACCATCCGACAGGCCATCGCAGTCGCGCTCCGAAGGTCTCCGAAAACGCCCGCCGAGTTCTCTCCATAAAAGACGTGCTCACATGCAATCGAGCCGAGGCCGTGGCGGATGTCCGCGGCCAGCTGCGATCGAAACCTCGAACCGCCGTACTGCTCTTCGGTCGGCAGAGCGAGGTGATAGCCGCCGATCTCGCCCTGCGCGCTGGCTCTCCGCCGGATGGAGAGGCGGACGTGGGCGTGATCGGGCTCGAAGAAGTGGGAAGCGACGGCGTGCCCGAGTTCGTGGCGGGCGACGGCAATTTTGTCCTTCTCGTTGTACTCGACGGGAATCGCGAGCCCGGCCTCCACGTTGCCCATGGCTTCCCTGATGTCCTGCCAGCTGAATGATTCGCGTCCATCCTCGAAGGCATAGAGGAGAGCGAGGGACAAGACCTGCTCGATGTCCGCCGGCGAGTAGTTCTCTGTGATTCGCGAGAACTCCTCTCGTTTGCTCGGCGTGTCGAGTGCGGAGTCGTGAGCTTTCTTGTCGAAGTAGAGCGCCGCGATGTCTTTCCGGGACTCGCGGTCCGGTAGACGGAACACGATCTGCCGGCCGAATCGCCCGGGCCTTGTAAGCGCCTCATCCAGAACCGCTGGCCGGTTCGTGGCGCCAATGAAAAGAATGTTGTAGCTGGGCGCTTTGAGTGGCGGAATCCGCAGCTGGAACTTGCTGCCATTGGCGCCGATGACTCGTGGGATGAACAGCCCGTCGAGGGTCAGGTTTATCAAGCCGCGAAGCTGGCGCACGATCCAGCCCGGGTTGTCGATTCCATCCATCAGGACCAACAGCATGTTCAGGCCCAACATGCCACCGCCGAACATGCCGCCCATCCCGCCCATCATTCCGCCGGCGCCACCGCCCTGATTGCGCCGCATCCCGAGCGCGTCGATCTCGTCGATGAACACGACACAGCCGCCCCAGACCTTGGCTCGCTTGCGAGCCGCCCGGACCATGAGATACACGCTCAGCGCGTCGATGCCGAGAAACATCCCGGCGAACGAACCGCCGTTGGCGATGTAGATCGGCGTATGCAGAGAAGAGGCGATCGCCTTCGCGAGCATCGTCTTGCCGGTTCCGGGCGGACCCACCATCAGCACGCCGCGCTCGCGCTTGCCCCCGGCCTTGACGAAGAGGCGACCATGCTCGATGAGCTTGAGGATGCGCTTCATCTCGTTGACCGCGGCCTTCTGACCGCGGACGTCCTCGATGTCGACCCCGAAGTTCGCGTCGTCGGGGTTGATCATCGTCTTGCCGATGCGCGTGTAGAGGTAGAACGGGCCGAAGAACAGCATGAAGTTGGCGGCGAGCAGGAACAGCAGGTAGATCAGCTGCGTAAAGAGCGAGGCGAGCAGCGCCGGCAAGACCGCAAGCGCGTCTTCCGGCGCCAGTCCGAAGACAAGGCCCATGACGACGAGGTAGAGGACAGGGATGGCGGCGAGAAAGAGCGCGCGCTTCCAGAAGATGGCACGGTTGGTTTCGACCGTGCGCTGGAGCACATCGGATTCCGGTGTCATGCGCTCGCGGACGATCAGTGCGCGGCGAACGATGCTGAGGATTCCGCGCGCCAGAAGCATCGCGATGACGGCGTAGACGATCGACCATGCGATGCCGAGCTGGAGCGCGATCAGCCCGAAGGCAAAGGCTGAAGCGCCGACGAAGAGCGTGAAGATCCAGAAGATGATCACGGCGGGGTCAACTCACTATACGGCCTGTGGTTTCGGCCGGCCGCTCCTGAGGGCGAGTCAGCATGAACGCCGTGACCAGGATGCCCGCCCCGAGGACCAGGTCGCCCGGGCTGTACGCGCCCCAGAGCGGGCTGCTCGGCGAGATCACGGGGAGGCCGATCCAGTCCCCAAGCCAGTTGAGGTTCGTGCTCGACGACATCGCCGTGTAGACGGCAATGCCGGGCCGGACCGGCGCGACCGAGGAGGCGACAGGCATTCTTCCGCCGTTGGCCAGGATGACGACCAGGTTGAGAGCCGCACCCACGGCGATGATCCACAGTCCGCTCAGGCGCGTGATGTTCAGCACGATCCACGCGACCAGGATCACGAATACCGCCGCGTACACGTACTGAACGCCCTCGATGCTGCGCAGCGGCGTCAACACGGTCACGAGCCTGACCGCGACCGCGACGAGCACGACCCAGATCCAGCGCAGCCTCTGCACCTGTTGCAGGCCCTGCAGCGATCCCCCCGTCGCGAGGCCGCCCGCGATTCCCAGGAAGATCGCGATCACGTTGATCATCGGCTACTCGGAGGCGAGTCGAGAGGCAGCCCCCGCCAACACCTTGACGCCGACCGGAAGCGCGGCCTCGTCGATGCGGAACTTCGTTGAGTGGTGCGCCGGCGGCGTGCCGCCGTCAGGTTGCGCGCCGAGCATGAAGTAGCAACCTGGGATCCGGGTCAGGAACTCCGCGAAGTCATCGCTCACGGTCAGCGGCCGGCCGAGAATGCTCGCCCTGTCGCCGATCAGCTCCTCGCCGACCTCCAGCACCTTGCGCGTCACGTTCGGCTCGTTCATCAGCGGCACCGTGCCGTGCACGAGCTCGACGTTGCTCTCCACCTCGAACTCGCTCTGCGTCTCGCGCAGCAGGTCGTGCAGCCGGTCCAGCGCCTGCTCGCGCAGCGAGTCGTTGAAAGTGCGCAGGCTTCCCTGGACCAGGACCCCGCGCGGCACGATGTTCCACGCGCCGTCGCTGCTGATGTTCCCGATCGTGGTGTGGCACTGCACGCCTTCGTGCTCGAGACCTTCCACCACGGTGTGCAGGCGCTCGACGAAGAACGCCTGCGCCGCGAGCACATTGCCGCGGCGGCCCATCATGCCACCGTGTCCGCCGGGTCCGGAGAACCTGATGTCGAACGCGTCCGATCCGGCCCACAGCAGGCCCGGTCTCGTGATCACCGTTCCCGACTTCATGAAGCTGACGATGTGAAGCCCGATCACGACATCGGGTCTCTGCTCGTCGAGCAGCCCGCGCGCGATCATGGCCTTCGCACCCTCGACGATCTCCTCGGCCGGCTGGAAGACAAAAACGTACTTGCCGTTGACGTCCCAGATCCGGTCGATGAGCGTCCGCGCGACGCCGATCATGATCGCCATGTGCGCGTCGTGGCCGCACGCGTGCATGCGACCGTCGTCGCGCGACTGGAAGTCGACGCCAGACTCTTCGTGGATCGGCAGCGCGTCGATATCGGCCCGCAGCATCACTGTCTTTCCGGGGCGGCCGGTGTCGAGGAGCGCGACCGCGCCGGTCTCGGTCGGGCACGTCTCGAGGTCGAGGCCGAGCTCGCGCAGCCTCTCCTTCAGGTACAGCGTCGTCTCGTGCTCTTTGAAGCTGACCTCGGGGTGCTTGTGAAAATGCCGGCGCAGGTCGACGACGTCGTCGAGCACCGACTTGCTGGGCAGCGGGGTGGTGGCGTGCTCTTCAGTCATGGAACGCGACGAGACTGTACCCGCGGGCTGAGGCATGGACGAAGGTCGCCCCGAGGCCTGGCTCCAGCTCGTCGAGCCGGCGGCGCAACGTGAGCAGCGCAGAGTGGACCGTCGAGTGCGCCGCGTTGTTGCGGAACAGCCCGGCCTGGATGAGGTCGCGCGCGGTTGCCGGCTTGGACCCCTGGGCGAGAAACAGAACCAGCGCGGCCTGCTGCTGGGTGAGGCGGGCCTCGGCCTCGCCCAGCTTCACGGTGCGCCGGGTCGGGTCGAAGATCAGCTTGCCGAACCGGTAGGTGCCGGGTCGCCCCGTGCCGCGCTCGACCAGCCGGGCCGCGAGGTCGGAGTAGATGTGTGCCATGGGCACGTTGCCCTTGACGAAGTAGGAGCTCGCTCCGAGCTCGTAGGCGCGCCGGATCGCCGCCGAGTTGACCTGCGCGGCCGACAGCACGATCACCGGCAGGCCGGGATGGTGCTCCCGGATCCAGGTCAGGAGCTCGAAGCCCGAGTCCTCGCGCTCGTCGAGCACGAGGTCGAGGAGGACCGCCGCCACGCGCTCGTGCTCGAGCACGTCCTGGGCCTCGCGCGGCGAGGCGGCTACCGAAGGCCGGTAGCCGAGGTCGTGTAGGTCGATCCGCAGCTGCTGGAGCATGGCCGCCTCGTCCTCGACGACCAGGACCGAGGAGCCGAGGACGTCGGCCGGCCGGTACACCTCGAGCCCGGGCGGCAGCGGCGGCAACCGGACCTCGCGCCGGGCCGGACTCCGCGTTTCACGCACAACGGTCTGATTTTCCAAGGCTACCCCTAAATGATTTTTAACGATTATTGACTACCGTAGAATGCTCAGATCCGCCGGGTTGGCCGCATACTTACTACCGGACCTGGCGTAGTTGGAAAAACAAAGGGGTATATCGGGGATGACATGGCGTCTTAGGGTCCAGGGTGTGTTGGTCGCGGTTCTGGTCCTGGCTGCGTTGGCCGTCGCGCTTGGCGCCGACTGGGCGCCGTCGTGGACGGACTCGCTGTCCAGCTCGAACAGTTGGACCGACGCGGTTTCGACCCTGCTCGGCTGGTAAGAAAGCAAGACCTAGCGCTCTGAGTCGCGACGCTCGCGTGAGCGCCTGATCGCGACCGGCAGCAACGCGTACAGGTCGGCTCTGTCGACGGCTTTGCTCATGTATCCCACCACGTCCGGATCGTCCGTGCCTGAGGGGAACACAGGGTACGCCGTGTAGAAGATCACCGGGACCTTCTGACCGCGAGTGCGAAGCTCGTTCAGCAGTCCCCAGCCATCCATCGGCTCGGGCAGCATGAGGTCGATGATCGCCACCTCCGGCTTGTCCGCCGCGGCGCGGACCAGGGCCTGGTCGGCGTCCTCGGCCATGGAGACCTTGTAGCCCAGCATCTTCAGGTCGGTTTCCAGGATCACCCGCCACGCCCGTTCGTCGTCGACAACGAGCACAGTCGACCCCCGCAAGTCCTCGGGAGTAGGCGCAATTGGTTTTGGCGGTGTAAACGGCATGGCGCCTTGCCGCAGTATATCCGTGGCAATGGCCACTTCCGCGAGACGTAACCCAGGCTCACACCGGTCGCCGGCGTCGGTCGCGCGACCCCTCGCCGGTGGCCCGCGCGGCCATCTCGGCCACGCCAATGGCACCGCGGGGCCCTCGGTCAACGCCCTCGTCCACGAGCTTGGCACCTGCGTCACCGAGACCGACCTGGTCCAGGTCCTGTATCGCGGTCTCGCCCCCAAGTTCGGCTACAACTCGATCAACCTCCAGGTCCTCGAGCGCGAGGGCTGGTACCACTCGCTGCCCATGGACGCCGGCGTACTCCAGGACGTCAGGCGGCGACCCGTCCGCGAATCCTCCTACGCCAAGGAGTTCGCCAATCCGAAGACGACAGTGGTCACGGTCGAGTCAGGGCGCCTCGAGTTCGGCAAAGGTCCGGGCTCCCGCGTCGCCAACAAGCTCGCGATCTGGGTCCCGGTGGTGCACCAGGGCGAGCTGATCGGTAGCGTCATCTACCACTCGATTCGGAGGCGTCGCGTGCCGCCGTCTGAGCTCACGTTCCTGGAGGAGGTGCACCGCCGACTCGGTGTGCTGCTTGCGAACGCCTCCCTCAACGAGCTGACCCGAAACCAGTCGAGACGCCTGCAGGCGCTGAACAGCATCGCCCGGGCCATGACCTCGACCCTCGACGAAAGCACGGTCGTCGCGGGGCTGTACAGCACGCTGCGCGAGCTGCTGCCGGTGGATTCGCTCGACATGGTGACGATGCTGGACGCCAACGGGCCCACGGGTCACCTTCACGTCGAAGGCGACAGCTCGCCCACGACGCGCTGGCTGCCGGCTCGATCACCCCTCGGCGCGACCGCCAGAGAGGTCGTCGCCGGTGGCAAGCCCGTCATCACGTATGAGCCCCACTCCTCGCTGTGGGTGCCGCTCAAGGAGGGCGGCGTCGCCCGCGGCGCGCTGGCCATCAAGTGCGCACGCCCGTATGCGTATGAAGACTCCACGGCCGCGTTCCTGGAGCTCGTCTCTGACGAGGCTGCGCTGGCGCTTCGCAACGCCCGGAGCTACGAGGCCATTGAGGACCAGAGGCGGAGGCTGGAGGTCGTGAACTCGGTCGGGCGCAGGCTCGCGTCGAGTCTTGACCGCTGGTCGATCATGCGCACGCTGCGCGAAGAGCTTGCCGTCAACTTGACCTTCGACGGTTTCATCCTGGCGGCGATCACGCAGACCCCGGAGGGCCCGGTCGCCGAGGGCTACCAGTACGTCGCGGGCGTGGAGGAGGTGGTGCCGCCGGTCGCCTTGGCGGTGACCGGTCCGTCCCGGGAGGCGTACGAGACAGGCAAGCCCGTCCTGGTCCGCAAGTCCCCGTGGGCACAGACCTTCGAGGGCAAGGAGCTGGAGCGCGAGGTGTGGACGGTGGCCCAGGGCGCGGCGGTATTCGTTTCCGGCCCGCCCTCCGACAAGAGCCGCATCTCGCGGTCCTTCGTGTGGGTCCCGGTGTTGAGCGGCGACAAGATCACGGCCATGCTCTCCCTGCAGTCGTACAGCGAGG
>DASXSD010000136.1:0-8694 GCA_036506195.1 Candidatus Dormiibacterota bacterium | reverse complement strand
CCACGCGGCAGAACGTGTAGGGCGGACTGGGCGGGAATCCCTGCGCGCAGTCGAAGTTGCCACCTGGCGCGGCCAGGTCCACGGCGCTGGTGCCGTAGTTGCTGTAGCACGCGTGGAGGTCCAGGTCCGTGGCGGGGTTGGTCCCCCAGCCGCGCGGACCGGTGGCCGCCGCAGTGATCACGTGCGGGAGCTGCCCCAGGTGCACCGCGTCCTGGTCGCCGTCCAGGTCTGCGCCCTTGTTCCCGGCGATGCCGACGATGGTCGCTCCGTGGCTATGGGCAAAGTTGAGTGCTCTCGTCAACGCCACGAGATCTGCGTTCACCTCAGCGGCGCTGATGAACGCACCGGTGGCATCCGTGAAACCGCGCCGCGGCAACGTGAAGTCGAGGCTCATGTTGATCACGTCGGTGTCGTGCTCGGCGGCGTAGACCAGGGCTCCGATGATGGCCGAGCTCGGGCACCCATGCCCGTTATCGGGACAGACTCGAAGCGCGACCAGCTCGGTCTGCGGCGCAACGCCGATCACACCAACCCCGTTGTCCGCGGCGCCGATGATTCCCGCCACCCAGGTCCCATGGTGCGGCGGCGCCGTGAAGGAAGGCGGGCCCGGAGGAGCGGCCACCGGCAGGCCCGGGAGGAACGACTTGCTAAGGGCGAGGTTGAGGTTGGCGCGCAGGTCGGGGTGGTTGACGTCGATACCGGTGTCGAGCACGGCCACACGCACACCCGCTCCGCGAGCGCCGGCGTTCCAGGCGTCAGGTGCGTGGATCGCCGCGAGCGCCCACTGCATGTTGAAGAAACGATCGTCGTCGGTGCTGGTAGGGGGATAGCCAACCGTGCCGGTGTCGAGATCAAATGTGGCGTCCTTCGCCACCGATTGCAGCCCGGCGATCGTCGAGGCGTTGGCCGCAAACGCCAGATCTCCCGAGCTCGCGATGGCGATCCCGATCTCCGGATAAACGTCCGTGATCGAGCCGCCGAAGGAGGCGATCTGGTCCGAAAGACCCGAGGGCAGGCTGCCGGCACTGCCGACGAGCATGTAGCTCGACACGTCGTCGGCGCCGGCAGCCACCGGTGCGGTAACGAGCAGCGACGCGGCCCATGTCATGGATGCAAGTAACCTGGCGATCGATTTCATCGCGATCCTCCTTCGAAATCGAGATCGTCGGCCGAGATCAGCACCGCCTGAGTCACGCGCTGGAACTGGACACGCGCCCGCATGGCCAGCTTGCGGACGGCATCGATGCTCGGACCGTCGAGCACGTGAAAACCGATCTCCTCGTCCGGCAGAAGCAGCGACCAGCGATAGCGGACGTCTCTGCCTGGATGACTGAGTGCGACCGCCGCTGCGGTGCGCGGCTCGGAGCGGGCGAGGTAGACCTCGACGAGAAAGGTCGGCATGCCGCGACGGTATGCGGCCGCCGTGTCGCGGGCATCGTGGAAAGCCACGATCTTTGCCCGCGACCTAGTGGGTCGTCTGACGTCCTCCCACGGAGAAGGTGCGGGCGAGCTGGGTCCTGGAGCGGACGTCGAGCTTGCGGTAGATGCTCGAGAGGTGGGTCTCGATCGTGCGCTCGGTCACGTGCATGGCCGCGGCGACATCGCGGTTCGTCAGGCCTTCGGAGACCAGGTGCGCGACGCGCTCCTCGGCGCCTGTGAGGGCCTGCCCCGAGCCGGTGCGGCCGCCGATCCGGCCGCTCTCACCCCTCGCCTGCTCCAACCAGAGCCCTGCGCCGATCTCCTCGAAGGTACTCGCTGCCTTCTCGAGCAACGCGCGCGCCGCCCGGCGCTGCCCGGTCCGGCGCAGCACCTGGCCGTAGGCGAGGAGGGTCCGCCCGCGCTCGAGCGGGTCCGGGAGGGACTCGTGGGCGAGGAGGGCCTGGTCGAAGGCCGCGATTGACGCGGCCTGATCGCGACGGGCTGCAGCCAGCAGGCCACGTTCGCGGGCTGACATCGCGCCTGCCCATGCGGTGCCGAGAGTCGTGGCGATCTCCTCCAGCTCCTTCAGCCGGACAGCCGCCTGGGCGAGCTCTCCCGTTGCGATGAGCGCCTCGATCGCGTCCGGCAGGAACTGCTGGCGCAGGGCCGGCCCGTAGCCGGCCTTCGCCGCCCGAACCGGCAGGGGCCCCAGGATGTTGCCGGCACGCACGAGGTCGGCTTCGGAGAGGGCCAGGAAGCCAAGGACGCGAATGTGGCGAAGTATCCAGATCTCGTTTCCCGCCTCTTCGCAGAGGGCGAGGCCACGGGTGGCGGCGTCGCGCGCGGAGTCGGCCCGTCCTCGGCATGCGTCCACGAGCGCCACCATGCACAGGTGCGCGCCGTTGGCGAAACGAAACTGATCTCTGATCTCAAAGCTCTCCGCGGCGCAGCGCGCCGCAACTTCGAATCTGCCGGCGCGGCACTCGAGCTCCGCGAGGTGGTTCAGGAGGATGGCGCTCAGGTTGTCGTCGCCGCGCTCGCGCGCCACCGCCTCCGAAGCCGACAGGCAGCGCCGCGCACCGTCCAGGTCGTCGTCCAGAAGCATGAGGCGCACGCCGTCGACCACGCGCGCATCTCCGTACAGCCGTAGCTGGCCGGCAGGCGGTGCAAGACGCAGCGCCTTTTCGAGCACCTCGGGTGCCAGTCGATCGCCCCAGATCTGCATCATGGCCTGTACCGACAGGGCCTCCGCCAGCAGGGCGACGTCGCCAGTGCGCGCCGACACCTCGACCGTTTCGCTCGCCTGCGCGACGGCGCGCTTCGGTTGGCCCGCCGTGTGGTACGTCAGCGCGAGGAGCCTGCCGGCCTCGGCCAGCATCCTGTCATCGCCAACCGCCTCCCTGATCGCACGCTCGCGGAGATCGAGCATCGCCTTGACATTCCCGGTGTGGGTTCCTGAGAGATCGAGCAGCACACGCGCACGGGCAAGCCCGGACGGCAGCCCGGAAGCGAGCTCCTCGAGGATGGGCCGCGCACGTGTTGCGTCCCCGGCTTCGCTGTACTGCTGCGCGGCTGCAAGCCTTCGCTTGCGGACGGCGTCGACGTCCGATGTATCGGTCAGCTTCACCGCCAGGGTGGCCAGCTCCGCCGCGACCGCGTGAGCGCTGCGGGCGGCCGCGCGGGCAACTGCCGTGTCAAGCTCGCGGGCGATTTCAGCGCTCGGTGCTTCCGCGCCGAGCGCCAGATGCCGCGCTCGCTCTTCGCCGTCATCGGTCGCCTCTGCGATGCGCCTGTGCAGCTTGCGTCGGGTGTCTGCGTCGAGGCGGTTGTCCACGGCGGAGATCAAAAGGGGATGGGCGAAATGAATGCGGTCGCCCTCGAGTCGAATCACGCCAGCGCCGGCGGCGGCGTTCAACGCATCGGCGGGCCGGCCGGTGGCGGCTTGCACGAGCTGTCGGGTTGGTGCCGCGGCGAGCGCCGCCACCGCCAGGGCGGTAAGGGTTTCTTCAGGGAGGCGGGCTAGGCGCGCCGCGAATAGCGCCTGGACATCGGTCGGTATGCCGAACGGCTCGCCCGGCTCGGGCAGCCCGTGCTCCAGCAGCGCGCGACCGATCTCGAGCGCGACGAGCGGATTGCCAGAAGCCGCCTCGTGGATGCGGAGCAGCAGCATTCGTGGCGTCGACAGGCCGAGGCGCGTGGTGAGAAGGGAATGGATTGCCCCGATACTGAGCCCAGTCATGCCGAGATTCTCGACGGGCAGCCTTCGGTCGAGCTCGGCCGGCACGCTTGCGCCCGCGCGTGTGGAAATGAGAAGCCCGATCGGTTCGCCGGCGAGCCGTCTCAGCGCGAAGGAGAGTGCCCCGCCGGATGGCGCGTCGATCCACTGGATGTCGTCGATCACGACGATGACGGTGCCCGTCGCGCTGAGCATGCGAAGCACACCGACCAGGCCGAGGCCGACGGCGCGGGCGTCGGCCCGCCCTGCCGCTCCGTCCTGCAGCAGCAGGGCAACCTCAAGGGCGCGCCTTTGTGGCGGAGGAAGCCGCGCGATCAGCTCGTGCGTCTCCGCCAGCAGGTCGCCCAACGCGGCAAAAGAGAGCGTGGCCTCGGCAAGAGTCGGGGCCGCGCGTAGAACGCGGCTCCGGCGGCGCATCGCCTGCTCCACGGCATAGCCGAGGAGAGCGGTCTTTCCGATGCCAGGTTCGCCCCGGATCGCGAGAGCGATGGCACGCTGGGCGGCTTCCGCCAGGAAGCGATCGACGGCGACGGTTTCCGCCTCACGTCCGAGCAGGGGTTCTGTTCCCGTGATCGTGTGCGGAGTGTAGACGCCCTCGGGGCCCTCGACGCTCCCTGAGACGTGTCGCGTCGGGACCGTGGATCTGGATTGCCGCCTTCGACTCTGTCGGGCGGGACCACCTGACGCTGGGGCTCCTCCCTAGGCGAGCTTCGCCTCGAGGCGCTGAATGTCTTGGGCGGCGACTCCCGAGGCTTCCAGGTAACCGGCGACCCCGCCCCACTTCCTCTCCAGGTGCTCGAGCACTCCCAGGATCCGCTCCGGCGGGCACTGCAGCTCCTTGCGGAAGGCATCCCGCCTGTCGGGCTCTGCGTCGTTGATCCAGATCTCGTACTGCCTGGCGAGCTGGACGTCGGTCTCGCCGTAGTCGGCCGCGATGTGCTCGCGCGGGACTCCCGCGATCGCAAGCAGCATCGCCGCCACCAACCCCGTGCGGTCCTTGCCGGCGAAGCAGTGGAACAGCACGGTGCCGTCAGCCCGGACGAACGCGTTGAAGACGTCGCGAAACGCCTTCGGCCGGGTGTCGACGATGTACAGGTAGCGCTCGAACATGTCCTTGGAGTCGCCGATGTTGTTCATGTTCCTGTCGTCGATCAGGGCCACCTGGACATAGGTGGCTGCCGAGCCATCGGCGAAGGGGCTCGGGCTCTTGGCGACCTCCGACTCTGAGCGCAGGTCGACGACGGTGGCGACACCGTAGGCCTTCATCGCCTCCCGGCCCGATTCGTTCAAGAGGCCGAGGTGGTCCGAGCGGATGATGGCGCGCGAACGAGTCAGACCGCCGTTTCGGGGAAGGCCACCGAGGTCGCGGGTGTTCTGGCAGTCCGGCCAGTCGAGGCGCCGCGACACGACTGCCGCCAGCCCCTCCGGCGCCTTCGGCGCCACCTCCCCGTGAACGGGGAGGAGTTCTATCTCTTGGTGTATTGGGGAGCTTTCCGTGCCCGCTTCAGTCCGTACTTCTTGCGCTCCTTCATCCGCGCGTCGCGGGTCAGCAGGCCTGCCTTCTTGAGCGGCGCACGGAAGTCGGGGTCGTAGCGCAGGAGAGCACGCGCGATCCCGTGCGCGATGGCGCCGGCCTGGCCGCTCGTTCCGCCGCCGATCACCTTGACGCTCACATCAAACCTCCGCTGCGTGCCCGTGACGCGAAGCGGCGCCAGGGCCGCCATCTCGAGCACGCGGCGCCCCAGGTAGGCCAGTGGGTCCTTCTCGTTGACCGTCACCCGGCCCTCGCCCGGCTGCAGCCGAACCCGCGCGATCGCGTTCTTCCGCCGTCCGGTCCCTCGATTCATGGTGTCAGCCAATCTTCATGTTTCCTTTTTCGTCGAAGGTCACTGCCTTCGGCTTCTGCGCCTGGTGACCGTGATCCGCGCCCGCGTAGACGCGAAGGCGCTTCAGCATATCGGCTCCCAGGGTGTTGCGCTGCAGCATGCCCCGCACGGCGGTGGTCACCGGGAAGGTGGGGTCGAGCTCCTGCGCGCGCTGCAGGGTCCGCTTGCGCAGCCCGCCTGGGTAACCGGTGTAGCGCGTGTACTCCTTGGTCTGCAGCTTGCTGCCCGTCACCTTGACCTTGGCGGCGTTGATGACCACGACATGGTCTCCGCTGTTCAAGTGCGGCGTGAACGTCGGCTTGTGCTTGCCGCGCAGGATCGCGGCCACACTGGACGCCAGGCGGCCGAGGACCTGGTCCGTGGCATCGACCACGTACCAGTCGCTTTTCAGATCTGCGGCTTTCGCCGTCCACGTCTTCTGCTTACTCATTCAAAGGTTTCCTAGTAAATCACTTCCATCAAAGTCAGCCCTCCCGCGGGCGCCGTGCGCGGCGACTGCCGGCGGTCGCGCGCGCGGAGGACATCTCCCACCCACCTCGGCGGCCGCTCGCCACGGCCCACCTCGGCCAACGCACCCGCGATGCCCCGCGCCAGGCCTCGCAGGAAGCCCTCCGCGACCAGCTCCAGCTCGACGAATTCGCCCCGCCGCACGACCTCGGCCGAGCGCACCTCGCGAACCCTGTCGTTTGCGGGTTCGGACGCCGAGCAGTAGCTGGTCCAGTCGTGCTTGCCGATCAGCGCCTTCGCCGCCACCGACATCGCTGTGACGTCGAGCCGTGCTCGCACGTGCCAGCAACGTCCACGCTCCAGCGCTGGCCGCGCCGGCCGGTCCAGGAAGCGGTAGCGGTAGCGCCGCCAGCGTGCCGAGTACCGGGCGTGGAAATCGTCGGGCACCGCCTCCGCCGACAAGGCCGCCACGTCTTCGGGCAACCGCGCATTCAGTGCCGCGACCAACCGGTGCGGCGAGATCCGCCCGTCGGTGTGGAAGTTCACCACCTGCCCATCAGCGTGCGCGCCGGCGTCGGTCCGGCCTGCCGCATACACGACGTGGTCCTTGCCGGTGATCGAACGCAGCGCCCGCTTCAGCTCGGCTTCCACCGTGCGGCCCTTCGCCTGCTGCTGCCAGCCGGCGAAGTTCGAGCCGTCGTACTCGAGCACGACTTTGATATTCACTTTTGAAATCGGGTTGGAGGCTTAAGCCCCTCTCCCTGACCCTCCCCCCGACGGGGGGAGGGAACTACTCCGATCAGTCGACTAATTCGATGATCACCATCGGCGCGGCGTCGCCGAGGCGCGGCCCCTTGTGGATGATCCGCGTGTAGCCTCCCGGCCGCTCCGCGAGCCGTGGCATGAGGTTGGAGAACAACCTCTCCACCACCTCGGGCTTGGACACTTCCGCGCTGACGCGTCGCCGCGCGTTCACGTCCTGGTCCTTGGCGGTCGTGATCAGCCGTTCGACCCACCGGCGGAGCTCCTTCGCCCGCGCCTCGGTGGTGGTGATGCGCCCGCTCTCGAGCAGCGACGTGCACAGGTTGCGCATCAGCGCCTTGCGGGCATCGGTGTCGCGGTTGAAGCGGCGGCCGCTTTTCTGGTGGCGCAATGAGGCTCCTTAGCCGCGCAGGACCGTGCCCATCTCTTCGGGCTTGATGAATCCCTTCTCGACCAGCTTTTCCTTGATCTCGTCAAGAGACTTGCGCCCGAAGTTCCGCAGCGCGAGCAGCTCCTCCTCTCGCTTCTGGAGCAGCTGGCCGACGGTCTGGATCTCATTCGCCTTCAGGCAGTTGAAGGCGCGGACCGAGAGGTCCAGCTCCTCGATCGGCGTGTCCATCAGCCGGTTCTGCCCGGTCTTCTCGCCGCGCATGTCCTGCTCGTGCTTCTCGATCGCGGTGTGGAAGTTCACAAACAGGTTCAGGTGCTGGGTGAAGAGCTTCGCCGAGTGGCTGACCGCCTCCTCGGGCGACATGGTGCCGTCGGTCCACACCTCGATGATCAGCCGGTCGTAATCGGTCGACTGGCCGACGCGGGTCTTCTCGACGACGAAGTTCGCCTTCTCCACCGGGGAGAAGATGGAGTCGATGGGGATCACCCCGATGGGCTGGCCCTCGTGCTTGTTGCGCTCCGCGGGCACGTAGCCCTTGCCCCGCTCCACGTTTAGCTCCATGCGCAGGTGGCCCTTGGCCGCCAGCGTGCAGATGTAGAGATCGGGGTTGACGATCTCCACGTCGGAGGTGGCCTGGATGTGCGACGCGCGCACGTCGGCCGGGCCCTTGACGTCGAGCAGCAGCGTGATCGGATCCTCGGTGAAGCTCTTGAGGCGGAGCTTCTTGAGGTTGAGGATGACCTCGGTCACGTCTTCCTTGACGTGCGGGATCGCGGTGAATTCGTGGGCGACGCCGTCGATCTGGATCGACGTCACCGCGGCGCCCCAGAGCGACGAAAGCAGCACGCGGCGCAGCGTGTTGCCGAGCGTGGTGCCGAATCCCGGGTCCAGCGGCTCGATGTCGAACTTGCCGTAGTTCGCGCTCGTCTCGAGCTTGCGGACCTGGGGGGTGACGGTCATCTGCGTGTCAATTGCCAAGTGGCTCTCTATACCTCCGACTACCTTGAATAGAACTCGACGATCAGCTGTTCCTCGACCCCCGACTCCATCTCGTGACGCTCGGGTCGGGCGAGGACCTTGGCGGACTTCTCGTCCGCGTTGAAGGCAAGCCATGAAGGGACCGGGCGCACCTTGGAGGCATCGAGCGCGACGTCAAAGACGCCGTCGGAGCCCTTCACCTTCACCTCGTCGCCCGGCTTGAGCTGATACGAAGGCACGTTCACGAGCTTGCCGTTGATCTCGAAGTGGCGGTGCGTGACGAGCTGGCGCGCCTGTTTGCGCGACGTGCCCAATCCCAGTCGATAGACCACGTTGTCCAGGCGAAGCTCGAGGTGGCGCAGCAGGTTCAAGCCGGTCACCCCAGGCTCGTTGGAAGCCTGGTCGAAGTAGTTGTGGAACTGCTTCTCGAGCAGGCCGTAGATACGCCGTGCCTTCTGCTTCGCGCGCAGCTGCAGGCCGTAGTCCGATGTCTTACGCTTGCGCGCCTGCCCGTGCATGCCGGGCGCGAACGCGCGGCGCTCGATGGCGCACTTCGGCGTGTAGCAGCGCTCGCC
>DASXSD010000135.1:0-8536 GCA_036506195.1 Candidatus Dormiibacterota bacterium | reverse complement strand
GGCGTGCTCGAGGCGCGGCGGCGGATCGAGCTCCGCATGCGCGCATGAGCGCCACCGCTTCGGCGATGCGGCAGGGTCGCGTCGGCCGCGGCGCCGCGCTCGCGCGCCTGGCCTTGCGCATCGGCGGCCGCTACGTCGCCGGCTCGCCGCGGCTGCTCTTTGCTTCGGTCGAACGACGTGGCGAGCTCCGCCACGACCTGGCGCTGCGCTCCGCCGACGAGGTGGCCGAAGAGCTGGGCTCGATGAAGGGCGTGCTCATGAAGCTCGGCCAGATGGCGAGCTACATCTACCAGGACATGCCGGCCACGTTCCGCGCCGCGATGTCGCGGCTCCAGCACAAAGCGCCGCCGATGACGCCGGCGCTCGCGTCGTCCGTCATCGTCGAGGAGCTCGGAGACATCCCCGAGCGCGTCTTCGCAGAGTGGGATCCGCTGCCCTTTGCCGCCGCATCGATCGGGCAGGTGCACCGGGCCATCACCCGCGACGGTCACGCCGTGGCGGTCAAGGTGCAGTACCCAGGGATCGCGCGCAGCATCACCTCCGACCTGCGCAACGTGGGCCTGCTGAGGCGGATCGTGGGGGCCGCCTTCCCCGGCCTCGACACGCGCTCCCTCGTCGACGAGCTGGGCGAGCGCCTCCAGGAGGAGGTCGACTACGTCCGTGAAGCCGAGAGCCAGGAGATGTTTGCCCGTTACTACGACGGCCACCCGGTCATCCGGGTGCCACACGTGCTGGCCGGGCTGAGCACCTCCAGAGTCCTGACCAGCGAGCTCGTTTCGGGCGCGACCTTCGACGAGCTGCTCACGTGGAGCCAGCACGAGAAGGACCTGGCGGCGGAGACGATCCACCGATTCGTCTTCCGCAGCCTCTACCGCTTGCACGCCTTCAACGGCGACCCGCATCCCGGCAACTACCTGTTCCACCGCGGTGGTCGCGTCACGTTCCTCGACTTCGGCCTGACGAAGCTGTTCACAGACGAGGACCTGGCGCCGCTCATCGACGCCGTCCGGTTCCTGGTCTTCGAGAAGGACTACGAGGCCTTTCGCGCGGCGCTCGAGCGGGCGGGATTCCTGCGCGTGGGGGCGCCCGTGCCGACGCACACGGTCGTCGATCGCTTCGGCCAGTTCTACGGGACAGTCCTGCAGGACGCCCCGATGACGATCACATCCGCGTATGCGTCGGCGATCGTGCGCCGCTTCTTCGACGCGCGGGGGCCGCTGGCGCCGTACTCGGACGTGCCACGCGTCTATGTGATCATGCAGCGCATCAACCTCGGCCTCTACGCGGTGCTTGGGAGCCTTAACGCGACGGCCAACTGGCGCCGGATCGCCGAGGAGATCTGGCCGTTCCGCAACGGCCCGCCGTCGACGCCGATCGGCGAGGCCGAGGCTGCGTGGCTTAGCAAGCGCTCCGCAAACCTGCTAAAGAATTAAGTAGCTGGGGGCATTGTTTCTGGCTTCTTAAGGGGGATTTGAATATGGCGAGTTCCGCCGGTTCGAATGTTCTGGCCGCCATGCCGCCGGAGGAGCGCCGGCGAAACATGTTGAAGGCGGTCGTGGCGAGCACCGTCGGCACGTCTATCGAGTGGTACGACTACTTCCTCTTCGGAACCATGGGCGCACTTGTGTTCGCCAAGCTGTTCTTTCCAAAGTCCGACCCGCTGACCGGAACGTTGAACACCTACGCGATCTTCTTCGTCGGTTTCCTCGCCAGGCCGATCGGAGCGTGGCTCTTCGGCACCTACGGCGACCGCATCGGCCGCAAGGCGACCCTCATCGCAACTCTCTTGTTCATGGGAATCGCGACCTTCCTGATCGGCGTCATGCCGACTTACTCGACGCTCGGTCTCTGGGCGGCGGTAATCCTCGTCGTCCTGCGTCTCTGCCAGGGCATCGGCGTCGGTGGGGAGTGGGGCGGCTCTGTCTTGATGTCGATGGAGTGGGGGAGCCAGAAGCGCAAAGGCTTCCTCGGCAGCTGGCCGCAGTTCGGCGTGCCGGTCGGCCTGCTCCTGTCGACCGCGATCACCGCCGTCACGGTCACCCTGGCCGGCTCGGCGACGTTCGAAGCCTGGGCCTGGAGGATCCCATTCCTCTTGAGCATCGTGCTCGTCGGAGTAGGCCTGTACATCAGGCTCGGAATCCTCGAAACGCCGGTGTTCCAGTCGCTGATGTCGGAGCGCCGCCTCGAGCGGAGGCCGGTCACCGAGGTCGTGCGGCGTAACTGGAGGGAGATCATCCTCAGCGCGCTGTTGCGCCTGCCCGAGCAGGCGCCGTTCTACCTCTTCACCACGTTCGTGTTCACGTTCGGACTGGCGGCCACGAAGCTGGACCGCCCGTTTCTGACCTGGGCCGTAAGCGTGGCCGCGATTGTCTCGTTCTTCACCATTCCTTTCTTCGGACACCTGTCGGACAGCATCGGCCGCAAGACCGTGTACATGGCGGGCATCGTCGTGATGGCGATCTGGGGGTTCGTCTACTTCGGCCTCTACGCCACCGCGGTTCCGCTGGTCGTGTTCATCGTGATCGCGCTGTCTCTGATCCCGCACGACATGCAGTACGGCCCGCAGGCTTCGTTGATCGCCGAGAGCTTCACCGGACGCCTTCGCTACAGCGGCGCATCCCTCGGCTACCAGCTGGCGTCGGTCATCGCCGGCGGTCCTGCGCCGTACATCGCGACGGGCATCTGGGCTGGGAAATTCGACATCTTAGGAGCCACGTTCATATCGCCGCTGCCTTCCAAGAATCCGTACATGATCAGCCTGTACATCCTTCTCTGCTGCGTCATCGGCTTCATCGCCGTGGCCATGCTCAAGGATCGATCGGCCATGGACCACACGATGGAGTACGAGGAGCAGGAGAGGGGAGTGGACGAGGCCTACCGCCGCCCGGCGATGGGCTGAGAACCTTCACGTCCTGACACGGGCGCCGCCGGGTGAAACCGGCGGCGCCTGGCGTTATCGGAGTGACGTGCTCCGCGTGTCCACGATCATCAACATCGCCATGTGGGTCGTCCTGCTCCTGGCCTGGATCCCGTATACGATGGCCGTGGGTTTCTCGGACCCGGTGAGCACCGAGGTCCGGTGGATACTCGCGTCGACGTGGGTGATGATGATGCTGCTCGTGCTGCTAAGGATCAGGCGGGGCCGCCCGGTCCTGGGCTAGGCCCCGAGCTCGTCCTTCTCTTCGACGGGACTTGAGGCGTCTGCACGCGTATGGCGCGCTGGGTCCGCCGGCGCGACCGGGCCGGCCGTGTGCTGGTCATCGCCAACCAGGCTCCAGGCGCGCTCGAGCGCTACGGGGTGACGCGCGCGGAGGCTGACCGCGCAGCCTGGACGATTGACCGTGACGGCGCTCGCCTGGAGGGCGCCGCGGCCATCAACAGAGTGCTGCGCGAGCTCGGCGGCGCCGGTGGGAGGATCGCCGCCGTCTACCGGCTGCGGCCGGCGGCGGCGATCGAGGAGGCCCTGTACCGCTGGTTCGCAAAGCGGCGGTCGCGCTTTCACCGTCTTGGCGTGACGCCGGAATGTGAAGAGCCAGGCTCTGGCTGCACGTGAGCCTCGAGCACGGGTTCGCGCTGGCGGTCATCGCGCTGTCCGCGGTCGGGCTGATCGTGGCGGCGCGCCGGTGGCCGGGTGGCTGGCTGCGTGTGCTGGCGGTCGTGCTGGTGATCGACGAGGTCAGCTGGTGGGTATACCTCGTCACCGGCGGGGTGCCGGACAGCCGGCTTGCGTACTCGCTGCCCCTGCAGCTGTGCGACGTCGCCATCTTCATCGCCGCCGCGGCGCTGTGGACGCGCCGTCAATTGCTAGTCGAGGTTACGTACTTCTGGGGGATGGCAGGTACGATCCAGGCCCTCCTGACGCCCGACCTGCCGCAGCACTTTCCGAGCTACCCGTACTTCCAGTACTACATCGCGCACGGCGGAGTCGTGAGCGCGGCGCTGCTGCTCGTCGTCGGCATGCGGCGCCATCCGCGTCCGTGGGCGGTGGCGAGGGTGCTGGCTTTGACCGTCGCCTACGCGGCCCTGGTCGGAGCCGTGGACGCGCTGACCGGAGCCAACTACCTGTACCTCCGGGCGAAGCCGCCGGCGCCTACGCTTCTCGACCTCTTCGGCCCCTGGCCGCTCTACATCGTCGCCGCGGCGGGCATCGGAGTGATCCTGTTCGCGATCCTCGACGCCCCGTTCCGCCTGTGGCGATCTGCGGCGGCTCGTGCGTAGAGTGGGGATTCGTGTCCCGCCTGGTCGCAGTTGTGGGCGACGCGCCGGACAGGCCCTAGCCTGCGTCCCCACCCGGCTGGGTCCGCTGCGCGGACTGAGCCGACCTCCCACTAGGTGGGGAGGTGAATGCCGAAACGCTCGGCCGACACCACCTCGTCGAACGGCTTGCGCCGTTTCTTGCCGGTGATCCTGCGCCGCGGGTAACCGAGGGGGAGCACCGCCAGCACATCGTAGGTGTCGGGGATGCCGAACTCCATGCGCACGGCCTCGATGCCGCCGAAGCCCGTCCAGTTGGAGCCCACTCCATCCGCCCAGGCGGTCAGGATCATCGACTGAATGGCGCGGCTTGCGTCGGACATCGCGTATGGGTTCTTCTCGCAGGCGACGACGATCGCCGCCGCCGCGTTGGCCGTGTAGCCGCCAGTGCGTATGAGCGAGCCGAGCTTGCGCAGATCCTCACGCTCGCGGACGATGACGAAGTGCCAGGGCTGGGCGTTGCGGGCGCTGGCGCTCAGGCGACCAGCCTCGACGATGCGGTGAAGAATGTCGTCCGGGATGGGCTTGTCCTGGTAGGCGCGGACCGCCAACACCGTGCGCACGGCTTCAAAAACCTCGTTCGACACGAGAGCAATTGTCTTAGGTTTATGCGCCGAGATGAATGAAGCGAAGCCAACCAAACGACATCGCGAGCGCCGCGTAAGCAGCCCGGAGCATCGCGCCGCCTACGCCGCCGCGCAAAAGAGCCCGACCACGCACAAGCCCCGTCTTGTCACCTCGCGCAGCGTGCATCCGATCGTGCACGGCACCGGGACGGTCGGGCGTTTCAACTCCTGGCTCGCGGTGCACGTCACCAGGGCCGTGGGGACGATGTGGGCGGCCTATCTCTTCGTCCTGATCGCCATGATCTCGCTGCCGTCCGCCGTCCACGCCTTCCTGACCGGCGACACGTATGTGGCCATCGCCTGGCTCAGCCAATCGTTCCTGCAGCTCGTGCTGCTGCCGATCATCATCGTCGGCCAGAACGTGATCTCGGCGAGCCAGGACGCCCGCGCCGAGGCCGACCACCTAACCCTGACCACGTTGCACGCGATCAACGTCCACCAGCTGCAGCTGCTCGAGCAGCAGGCGGACATGCTGAAGCAGCAGCGAGCCATCCTCGACCTGCTCGACAAGAAGTGAGAAGCCCGCGTCCCCATCCGACCGGGGCAGCTGCGCTGCCCGGGTCACCTTCCCCGGCGAGCGGGGAAGGGAAGGAATTCATGCCCGGCTCCCGGCGTTCCAGGTCGACGTGATGGGCGTCACCGAGGTCCTGGCGATCGCCGGCGGTGTGATCCTGCTGGTGGTCACGTTCTACGACCTGTTCCAGACGGTGGTCCTGCCGCGTCCGGCGGTGCGCAAGTACCAGCTGGCCCGACTGGTCGTCAGGCCCATGTGGTTCGTGTGGAAGTGGGTCGCCCTGCGGTCGACACGTGTCGACCGCAGCGAGGGACGGATGGCCGCTTTTGCCCCGATCGCGCTCATCGTGCTCGTGCTCATCTGGGCGACGGCGCTGGTCATCGGCTACGCCCT
The DNA here is from genome assembly GCA_036506195.1 of Candidatus Dormiibacterota bacterium. GTDB lineage: Bacteria > Chloroflexota > Dormibacteria > Dormibacterales > Dormibacteraceae > 40CM-4-65-16. The sequence continues at coordinate 2,749 of DASXSD010000135.1, read as the reverse complement.
GGTGGAATTTGGCGTGCGCGACCAGTTCGTGCCTGAGATGGAGGATCTCGCCGAGGCCATCTACGTTTCCGCCGCCACGCTGGTGCCCCTCGCCTTCGGCGACATCGTGCCCACGCAGGGGGTCTCGCGATTCATCATCGTGCTCGAGAGCGCCAACGGCGTGGCCTTCGGCGCCGCGTCGATCACGCTCCTGTTCGAGCTCTACGGCTCTTTCCGGGCGCGCGAGGAGGCGGTCGTGGCGCTGGACGCCCTCGCCGGGGCGCCCGCATCCGCGGTGCAGCTCCTGGAGACCGCCGCCAAGCCCGGGATGGACGGCATCCTCAGAGACACGTTCGAGGAGTGGAGGAAGTGGTCCGCGATGGTCCTCGAGAGCCACCTCGCGTACCCGCTGCTCCTCTACTTCCGATCGAGCCACGACAACGAGGCGTGGATCAACTCATTCGGCGCGGTCATGGACGCCGCGTCGCTGATCATGAGCTCGGTCGAGGCTGACCCGACCGCCGGCAGCGCCAAGCTGATGGCGACGGTCGGCGATCACCTGGTCGAAGACATCACCTGGCTCTTGTTCCGGACGCAGCTCGACGCCGAGCCGATCATCGAGCGAAGCGAGTATGAGGCGGCCATCGCGCGCCTGAGGGCCGCCGGCTACAGCGCCCACGACGGCGACGCCCACTGGCAGAAGTTCGTGGCCCTGCGCTCGAAGTACGCGATGTTCCTCAATCGAATGGCCCAGCTGCTGTCGGCCCCGCCCGCGCCCTGGGTCGGCGACCGCTCCTACTTGCCGCACCGCGAGCGGCCGCGGCGGAGGCCGGCAACCCCGGCGATAGTCCGGACTAACAGCTCTTCTCGATAAGCATCAACTCGCGATAGTCCGGACTATCGCGAGATGCGGCTAGTTGATCAGGCCGAGCTCCCGGGCCTTGACTATGGCCTCGAGTTTCGAGTGCACCGCAAGCTTGTTGCCCAGGCTGCGGATGTGTGTCCGGACCGTTGTGTAGCTGATCCCGAGCTGTGTCGCGATGGCGCGGCTCGGCTGGCCCTCCGCCATCAGGCGCAGGACCTCCTTCTCCCGCGGCGTCAGGCGTTCGAGCTGAGCCTCGATCGCCCTCCGCTTGGCGAGGAGGGTGGCGATCGTCCGCGGCGTGATCAGCATCTTGCCCCTGGCCACGTCGCGGATCGCGGCCACCACCTCGGCCGCCGCCCGCGACTTGTGGAGGAACGCGCTCGCCCCGGACTGCACCGCGGCAAATCGGGCCGCTTCGGTGTCCTCTCGCGTCAGGAAAATCATCTTGGCCGCGGGACGGATGGCCCGGATCGCCGCCGCCGCGTCCGGCCCGGTGCCGTCGGGGAGCCGGAAGTCGAGCAGGACGATGTCCGGGTTCAGCTCCGCCGCGGCCGGCACGCACTCGGCGACGGTTCCGACACTGCCGACCACGTTCATGTCGGCCTGGGCGTTGATCAGCGCGGCCAGGCCCTCGGCGACGACCCTGTGGTCTTCGACGATCAGGACGCGGGCGGGTTCGTCTGTGCGTTGGCTCGAGGGCGCGTCAGGCTTCCCCGCTGGCGGCACATTTCTAGAACCGCGGCGGCGCGGGCAGTACTCGGCCAAGCGGCGCAAATCGGTGACGAAAAGAAAAAGGGGCCGGCGAATCGCCGGCCCCTTCTGGGTTGTTGGCTAGGCCGCGAAGAATGTATACACGCGGGTGACGAGATTGGCCTTCTGGGCGGCGGTCCCGTAGGCCTCAAGCGGGAAGGCCAGGAAGACAACCTTGTAGCCGCCGCTGAACGAGAGTGCGTCATCCGCCCCCGTGTCGTCGGTGAAGATGGCGGCGCCGGCGGTGATGGTGATCTGGTCTTCGAACGCGGCGCCAAGGATGCTGTGGTCGAGCGGAACGGCACCGACGCCGTCGGTCAGCGTGCCGGCCACGCCGTTGACGTGGGCGGTCTCCTTGTCGTTCTGGTCCTCGGACCCGTCCCAATCGATATGCAGGTAGTTCTTGACGAACAAGGTCGTTCCAGCGGCCTGGTCGAGGATGTCATGCCCGGAAAGGAACAGGTGCCCTCCGTTGTCCAAGTAGGCCGTCAGGCGCTTCTCGTACGGCTGGATCGGTCCGGGGTAGCCGTTGCCCGTGAACCAGACGATGTGCTTGAACGCCTCCATGTACTTGACTGGAATCGCCGGGTCGATGGCCAGGTCCCAGACGTCGAATGGGATGCCGGCCCCGGTAAGGGCGTTCGCGTAGTAGCTCTGGACGTCAGGGCCGTTGCCGTCCCCATCCACGAGCAATGTGTCGACGGTGACCGCGATCGTCTTGATGGTTGCCGAGGCGCTCACGCTCGGGCTGCCCGCCGATGTGGCCGTGATGGTGGCGGTCTCCGAAGTCCCGTCGGCCGTGCCCGCAGGGACTGAAACCCTGACGCAGACGTTCGCCGAGGCGCCCGCGATCAAGGCCGCCGTGGTGTTCTGAGCCGTCGTGCACGTCGAGTCGTAGAAGCTGACCGCGAACGCGCCACTCGTCGAGCTCAGGTGGTAGCTGTCGGTGTTGTAACCGAGGTTCTTGACGGTGAGGGTGTAGGTCTGGGATCCACCGGACTGGGCGCCACCCGTTTGCGCGGCCGGCGAGATGGAGACAGCGAACGGAGGCGCGATCTTGGTGACGGTCGGCGATCCGTAGACCTTCTGGCCCTGGGCGTCGGTGACGCGGTACCCGTCGTTGACGATGGAGGTGACGCTGGAGGGGAGCGCAGG
>DASXSD010000134.1:0-4656 GCA_036506195.1 Candidatus Dormiibacterota bacterium | reverse complement strand
ATCGATGGTGCGCACGCCATGGCTGGCCAGGCTGTCGTTCACCTCATGCAGCGCGGCCTCATCCCGCGCCTCGAGCGAGATGTGGTCGAGCGCTGCCTCGGCCGCCTCGATGTAGATCAGCGAATGATGCGAGCCGCCATGCGTGAGGTACGAGACACCGCCCTGGCGCGCCACCTCGCGCAGACCCATCACCGAGGTCGCCCAACGCACCGAATCGTCCAGGCTCGGGACCTGGAGCGCCACGTGCCCGATTGCCTTGATCATCACGCTCTCCTTGCCATTGCGAGATCGAGGATGCGCTCGGCATTGCCATGAAACACCTTGTTCATCGTCTCGTCGCTGTAGCCGAGCTTGGACCAACCCTCGAAGAGCCTCCCGTGGGTCAGGCTCGGGTAGTCGCTGCCAAACATCACCTTGTCCTGCAGCCGGCGCGGGATATCGTGCTTCAGCGCTTCTGGGAAGTACTCTGGACCCCAGCCTGACATCTCCCAGAACACGTTGCCCTTGTGCAGGCAGATCATGAGCACCTCGTCAGTCCACGGCCATCCAGGATGAGCGGCGATGATCTTCAGCTGGGGGAAGTCTGCGGCCAGGTCGTCGAGCGCGGGGAGCGGCCGCGACATCTTCAGCCGCCTTCCCAACCCGCCGGGCGCGCCGGCGCCCATCCCGGTGGTGCCCACGTCTATCAGAACAGGAACGCCGAGCTCCGCGATCTTCTCGAACAGCGGGCGCAGCTTCGGATCGTCGACCGAGAAGTCGCCGCAGATGGGATGGAAGTGGAAGCCGATGAGGCCGAGGTCCTTGATCGCGTGCGCGGCTTCATGGATCGCCTTCGGGCCTTTCCACGGGTCCACCGACGCCCAGGCGTTCAACACCACGTCGGGATGCCGGTCGCGAAGACCGGCTACATAGTCGTTCGTGCACGGCGGGCAGCCGGTGACCGTCTCGGTATCGAACGCCACCATCAGCACCTCGACTTCGGCCTCGCGCAGCTCCGCGATGACCTGCTGCTCGCTCAGGGGCGCCCACGGCCGATGCCAGTACGTGCGCAGCGCCTCGACGTAGGGGGCGATCGCGTGGAACCACTCCACCGTGTTCGGGTGACAGTGCACGTCGATGCGGCGCATGGTCGTTAACTGCATACACTTGCCGATGCGATGCCGGCACCGCAACGCAGACGGCGCTCCAGCGTCTCGCTGGAGGCGATCAAGCCATACCGGCGCAACGGCCGCGCCACCGCGGGCTCGCTGCACGAGTACCTGCGCCGGCTGATCCTCGACGGCGCGATCCCGAACGGCGCCAGCATCTCCCAGGTCGAGCTCGCCGAAAGGCTGGGTGTGAGCCGGACTCCGCTGCGCGAGGCGATGCGGATGCTGCAGGCCGAGGGCATCGTCCAGTCGGAGCACAACAGGCGCACCCATGTGACCGCCCTTGACGTCGGAGACATCGACACGGTGTACGGATCACGCGTTCTCCTCGAGGCGACGGGTGTGCTGGTCACGGTCCCACTGCTCGACCAGTCGAAGATCAACGAGCTCGCCGAGGCGGTGCAGGAGATGCGCAAGCACGCGTCCGACCCCAACACCGAGACGTGGGCGAGGGCCCACAGGCGATTCCACAGGGCGCTGATCCCGGAGGCTGGGCGCGAGTTTGCGCGCACGCTGTCGACGTACTTCGACCGCGCCGAACGTTTCCGTCGCACGTTCCAGACCGAGGAGATCGCCGGCGGCGTGCGCCTCCAGGAGGAGCACGAGGCGATTCTTCGCGCGTGCAGGAAAAAGGACGCGAGCAAGGCGGCGTCGCTGGTGGCCAGGCACTCTGCGCGGGCTGCGCTCACGCTCATGGCGCAGATCGCTCCGGAGCGCGAGCCGACGCTTGTGCGCACCGCCTTGCAGCTCTTTTCAGTGCTCGAGGGGGGCCTGAGTCCCTCTAACCGCTCGTGACCTTGAGGTGCCGCCAGCTTCCCTTCGCGCCCTGACCGTGCACGGACGTGCTGCCCTGCGGGCCGGGCGGCTTCAACGTGCAGACGATGAGGCCCAGCGTCACGGATTGGACTTCGACCGGGATGCCGTCGGTCTTGTAGAAAGCCTGGCCGTCGACCTTCCACTCGGCCGAGCGCGCCTGCGGGTTGATCGCGATCTCATAGGACCGGAACTTGTCGGGCTCGTTGATCGCGACGAAAGGCGACTGCACCAGGTAGCTGAACGAGCCGCCCTCGGGCGTCACGCCGGGGATCGGCAGCCGCTCGTAGAGCGCGCCGACGCGCGTCCCGCTGAGCATCCAGTCGAAGATCATCCCGGTCGAGAAGTCGCCGGCGACCAGACCGATCCATCCATCCGTCAGGTCGTCCGAATTGCCGTTGTAGTTCTCAGCCGCCATCTCGGCGGAGATCTTCGCGCCGGATGCCGGGATCGGGATCGGCTGAGGCGTGACGAGCAGGTGCTTGGGGTCGTCGAGCATGTGCACGCTGTCGTGCTTGAGGCGGAAGGGGTTGACGGTGATCGTCAGCGTCCCGCCGTGTGCCTCCACCTTCGCCTGCGGATCACCGTAAGACCACATGCTGCCGTCAGGTGTCGGCAGCTGCAGGGGCACCCACTTGCTGGGGTCGACGGCGCCTTCCGTGAACGTGTCGTACTCGAGAACGGTCATCGCTTCGCCTCCTCCTTGCTGGCGTCTTTGCTGGCGTCCCATTGCGGGAGCTCGATGATCTCGAGCCCGTGCTCCGCCGCCAGGCGGCGGTACTTCTCTTTGTCGAGCACCTGCCCCGGCGGCGGGAGCTCGATCCGCGGCGCCGGCTGGCCCATCTTCTTGTGGAAGACCTCGAGGCCCGCCGGGATCGCGATCTGAAGGAGGTGACATTCCGTCTCGAAGCGCAGGCGGTGCGGGATGTCGCGGGGCAGCCATAGGAACGAACCCGGCCCGGCGGTCACTGTCTCGTCCCCGCACGTGCACGATATACGGCCTTCGAGCAGGTACCAGCCCTCGTCCTCTTTGTGGTGGACATGGAGCGGCGTTTGACCGGCCGGCGTCTTGAAGTCGAGGAGGCCGAGCGCGCCGCCCGTCTTGTCGCCGCTGGCCTTGATCGTCATCAAGACCTGCAGGTACCAGAGCGGATCGCCGCCCTCTTGATCGAGGGCAAAGAACTCATTCGACATCAGGCCACCTCCTGCCTTTGCTCAGGCATGCGCTTCTGCTTTCACCGAGCCACCGAACGCCGGGGCGAAGTCCGCGGCAAACTGCTTGAACGAGCGGGCTTGGTGACCCGTGATGTCTCGGAAGTCGCTCGTCACGAAGTCGCCCCACCCGCCTGAGTACACCGTGCCGTAGTCGACCACGTTGCCTACGAACCACCGCGGGAGGCCGAAGCCGAGCATCGCCTGGCGCGCAGCCTCTTGCGGCAATGCGACGTACTTCACCGGCTTGCCCAGCACATCGCTGAGGTTGTCCGCCGCCTGCGCCATCGTGGTCGACTCGGGACCGGTCGGCGTGTAAACCTTGCCCGCATGTCGGCCCAGGTTCTCGATGACCCTGGCCGCGAAAACGCCGACGTCGCGGGCGTCGATCATGCCGACGGGTGCGTCGCCCATGTTCATGTAGAGCACGCCGTCGGACGCAACCGAGCCGGCTGAGCTCAGCAGGTTGTGCATGTAGTAATGAGGGCGCAGGATCGTCCAGGGAATGCCAGAGGCCTTGACCGACTCTTCGACCAGGGCGTGCAGGCGTCCGTTCCTGTTCGGTGCGTCGTGGGCGGCCTTGATGGCCGAGTTGCGGACGATGTGCTTGACCTTCGCGCGTTTTGCGGCCGTGACCGCATTGGAGCCCATCGACGGTTCGAGGGCGGAGGCCGGCGTCAGGAGCCAGAGGACGTCGACCCCGTCGAAGGCGTCCGCCAGCGTGTCCGGCTCCTCCAGATCGCCGACGGCGACCTCGTAGCCGTCCTTCTCAAGAGCCTCGACCTTCGCCGGATCGTGGACCAACGCCCTGACCTTGATGCCGGGTCTGCCCTTGAGCTCTTTCCGCAGTGCCGTCGACACGGTGCCAGTCGCCCCAGTCACGAGAACGGTGGTGTCAGCCATACGGTCCCCTCCCGATAGTTAAGAGTTTAACTGTATACAGATAGAAGTCAATCAGGCCTCGCTAGGTGGTGACGCCCTTCCGCTCGAGGGCGGGCGCGATCGCGGCCGTGTTGGAGTTGAAGAAGTTGTCGGGGTCGTACTGCGCCTTGACCCTGGCCAGGCGGTCGTAGCGCTCCTGCCCGCCGTAGGCGTCGATGAGGCGGTCCTGCTCGTCGAAGTTGAGCATATTGGCGTAGATGCCCCGGCTCAGCCAGGGCTTGAGCGCGTCGTGGGCGGCGCGGATCTGGGCGAGGTTGGCGGTGTCGTCCGAAGCGTGGCCCCAGTGCAGGGCGAAGTTCAGCCACCAGTTGTTCTGCCGGTTGGCGAACGCAGTCGCACCATCCGGGACCCTCGCCATCGCGCCACCCAGACCGATGATCTCGATCTCGCCCGACATCCGCATGTCGAGCCACCTGCTGACGAGAATCTGCAGAGCCTCTTCCGGCAGCTCGTTGATGTGCGCTTCCTTCGTGTAGTACCGGTTGCCGTTCGGGAACTCCGGATCGAGAAGCTTCTGGACACGCCCGCCGAACGGCATCAC
>DASXSD010000133.1:0-6529 GCA_036506195.1 Candidatus Dormiibacterota bacterium | reverse complement strand
GGCTTCGCAAGCCATTCGAAGCAGCCGAGCTGCTTGCCATGGCGGCGTCATTGATCAGATCGGGCCAGCCTTAAGGGGACCGCTCGCGATCAGAGGGCCTCGCGCGCGCGTCCTTAGAGCCAGTGGTTGGTGCATTTGCAGCCGTGAGCGCGTCGGGGGTGTGACGGTGCTGAGACGTTGGGAATCGATGAGATCTGAGCGAAAGGAAACCGTCCGCGGCCCTTCACCACGACCTTGGTCTCTGGCGTCCGCCGTTACTGACTTTGTTATGGCCATCGGCACACGCTGACTCGAAGAAGCGGAATGGGCTGACCAGCGCTTCGAGCATGAGGAGGTGCTGCCCAATGGACGGAACTACAGCGTTGCTGATCCTGATCGTTGCTGTCGTCGTGATTGTGATTGCGTATGGGGTCAGCATGGCGCGGCGCGGACGGCTTCGATCGCTGTCGCCGGAAAAAAAGGCTCGTTACGCTCAATCCTGGAGTGCGATCCAGGCTCGGTTCCTAGCAGAGCCGGCAGCGGCGGTTCAGGAAGCTGACCAGTTGGCAGTCTCGATCCTTACGGACCGTGGCGCCAGTATGGACGATGACCGGCGACTGCCTGCTGAGATGCGGCGTGCGCGAGAGGTAGCTCGCACCAATGAAGGGGACTCCGGAACCGAGGGTCTTCGCAAGGCGATGCTGCAGTACCAGACCATCGTCGATGCCGCCGTAGGCGAGTCGATGCGCAAGTCCCTGGATTCCCAGCGTAAGGAGGTCGCGTCATGACGGACAAAGTTGAGAACGGCCAAGCCCCCGAGATGCGAGACAAGGAGGTCGCCCCACCGCTGGGGTCTCAGACGGCTACTGTCGTAGCCGAACCCGACACGCAGGCAACCCAACCTTCCCTCTCTAATCCCGATACGTATCCACAGACCCTCACACCCATGATCGAACCGGCGCCAACGGCACAAACCGCGGCCAAAGAGCCCGCGGCGACTGCGGAACCACTTCCAGCAGGGACCGAACCGGCAGGCGATGCGGCGTTCTCCTCTGAGCTCACCAAGTTCCGGCAAAGCTTCGAAGAGATTCAGGCCGAGTTCATAGGCGCGCCGCGCGCCGCCGTTGAGAAAGCCGAGGCGCTGATCGACGGCCTGATGAACGCGCTCCACGATCAGCTGCAGAGCATCCACAGCAACGTCATGACTGAGGCCGACACGGAGCAGCTCCGTGTGGCGATGCTGAGATATCGAGAGTTGTTCGGCTCGCTGGGTGGCCACCGAGCACCTTAGAGGCGAAGGCGGAGCCGCCGCTTCACGCTGGCGGCCCCGCCGCTGATATCCGCAAATGGATTACCAGACTGACGACAAGGAGACGAAGTCTTGAATACCAGAAACATCGTTGGAGTCGTCGTGTTTCTTATCCTCGTTTACTTGGTGCTCCACTTCGTGTTCCGCGTGATATGAACAGCTCGCCCAGTACGACAGCGTGGTGTTTCTCGAGCGCTGGTTGACGATTCACCTGATCTAGCTAGAAGCTGCCTTGCTCAAAGGTTGCGGGCGCGGACTGAGCCGCCCGGCAACTCTGTCACGCTACTTGAGTTCCTGCACCCTGGCAGTCCAGAATCCCAGCCGCTGGCGAAACCTCTCAGCTTGCGCAGCGACCACGGGCACGTTTGTCAGCTCGACCTCGCGCCTGGCCTCCGGGGATTGCTTGGACATTAGGTGCTGAATGCGCGCCATGACCTTCTCTTCCATCCCCAGGATCTCTCGGTAGATCTGTCTCCAGTAGAGCGCTTGCTCCAGCGATGCGGTCTTGGGATCGATCTCTCCGTCCATTGTCTGACTCGCATCGCCACCCCGGGCGGCGGCCACGAGGTCGGGCCTCAGTCGATCCTCATCCGAAAGCTTCATGACCCTATTTGACGCGGGCCGCCATAAGAAGGTCAGTAACTTTCCTTAGATTCTCCGGTAGCTCAGCCTTTCGCTCCGGTGGTTATTCGTCGATGCGGAAGACCAGCGAGTAGCCTCGGCCCGGTAGGTTTACGAGCTCGCACGGGATCTCCAGCTCGGCGAGGATCTTGCGTACGCGGCGCACATAGTTGCGCACCTCTTCTGGAAACAGCGAAGGCTCGGACCAGGCGCGCGCCACCAACTGGGTCGCGGTGAAAAACCGGTGAGGGTGGTCGAGCAGGAATTGCAGCAGCTGGTACTCGCGCCGGGTCAGCCGGGCCTCACGTCCCCGGTGACGGATCATCGACCCCTCGGGATCCAGCCGCAGCCCCTGCAACTCCCAAAGGCGCCGGTACCAGAGGTCGAGCCGGGCCTGGTAACCATGCATTTGACCTTCGATGATGGCCAGGTCGGCTGCGGCTGCCTGCTGGGCCACCGGATGGAGCTTCGGCAGCTCTCGCCGCACCCGCTCCAGCAGGCCGACCTTGAACCGGAGCAGGTCGGCATAGACGCCCATCCAGTGCCGGGCGTCCTCCCAGTGCGTTGTCCCCAGGTCCTCGCCCTCCAGGCCCCTGGTGCTCTTGCTTGTCTCCGTCACCTACATAAGAAAGCTAAGCACGGGCGTGACCGCTCGGGGGCCCGCAAGCACGATCGGACTCTTACGGAGACTGTTTCGGCCGCGGTGCGAGCCTTCCGCCCCTCGAGGCGCTCACAGAAGAGTCTTTCTCGATACAAGCCTGAGATGCCTCGATCCTGACATCTGTAGAAATGGTTCGCAACATTTGTGATGCGGCCAAACACCGAATTTTTGCTGACAGCGGCCCAATTCGGATGCCACATTCCTCGATGTGCGAGCCGAAATGGTCGGGCCAGAGACCAGGCGGCGTTCGCGCCGCCGATGACCGATGAACCATCCCCCCCACTCGAGGGTGAAGACATTGACACCACTCGTTGGCAAGACGCGCGCCATTGGATGAGCATCTATGCGGATCTCCTCGAATTCAAACGGCGACTCCTCGATCGGGTCAGGCGTGATCTAACCAACCTGTCACCGGTTGCTCGTGCGGCAGCACAGGCCGATGTCGGGATTATCGAGAACCAGATGGAGGGGTATCGAAAACGGCTCGAGCTTTGGTCCCAACGCGTCTGGGATCTGCACGGCCTCTGGCTCGATCCTCAAGGGCGGACGATCCGCTACAAAGGTGCGGAGGCAACCCTGACCGTCCGAGAGTTTCAGCTCCTCCAACTTCTGCTCGCTCATCCTTACAGGTACTTCACGGTGGCCCAGATCATCAGCGAGGCCTGGGCAGTGCCCGACCTGTTTCCGGAGGAGGTCCGCAACTACGTGAGGCGCGTACGCAAGGTTCTGGCAGCTCTTGAGATCCCGTGCGACGTCGTCAACCGGCCCGGGCGTGGCTACTCACTCGAGTTCCGCTTGGACACCTAGCAAACTTGCTGCCCGCGACCGTAATAATTTGAGCGCCGGCTTTGACACCGGTAGAGGGGGGATCTGCCATGGGAAAACGCAAGGCCCAGTCTCGATCTCAGCCGCGAGGCAAACTGCCCTGCATTCTGGTCGTCGATGCGAATGCTGGTTACCGGTCCGTCATCTCGCACGTGGTCGGGCTCGCGGGAGCTGAATTTGAGAGTGTTGCCGAGTTCGATGCAGCGAGCCGTCATCTCGAGAGGCCAAGGAAGTTCGACCTGGTAATCCTCGGCATGAGCGCCGATTCCCGCATAACTCCTAAGCAGCTGAGCGACATGCGGGCCACCGCGCGATCCCCCTTCATCTTGTTGGACGAGTCGTCTGACGATGCCGGAGAGACGCTCGAAACATTCGAAGCGGGCGCGAGCCAGGTTCTGCCAAAGCCTTTCGTCCCGGACGCTCTGATCGGGGCCATCAAGTCGGAGCTACGCGGACCTGACCTTGCGTCTGTGGTTTCTGTAGCAACCAGGATTGAATTGGGGGGCCTTGTCTTTGACGCGAAAGGGCGGACAGTGAAGAGCGTCGAGGCGACTGTCTCCTTGACCAAACGCGAATGGCAGCTGCTCGCATTCTTTCTGGCCACTCCGAATCAATTCTTCGCCGCCGAGGAGGTAGTTCTGCCGGCCTGGGGTTCCGACGCGTCGATCGAGCAGTTCCGGACCTACGTGACGCGCCTTCGCCACAAGCTTGCGCCGTTCAAGGGCGTGTGCGAAGTGATCAACGAGAAAGGCAAGGGCTACCGCTTGCTGCTGCGGCAGCCACAGCTTCCGGAGTCCTAGGCGAGCTTCTCGCCGTGCCAGTGGCGCGTCGCGGCCCGATCTCCTAGCCTTTCACCGCTCCCAGGGACAGGCCCTGGACGAACCGGTCCAGGAAGAAGTTGTAGGCCAGCGCCACCGGAATCGCGACCAGCACCGCGGCCGCCATCAACGACTGCCAGAAGAACACGTCGCCGCGAATGAGCTCCGTCGGCACGCCGGCGCTGACCGTCATGTTGTTCGACGAAGAGATGAACGCGACCGCGTAGATGAAGTCGTTCATGGTGAACGCGAAAGTGAAGATCACGACCGTGAACAACCCCGGCACCGCCAGGGGCAGCACGGTGCGGACCACCGCCCCGGCGCGGCTGTAGCCGTCGACCATCGCCTGCTCCTCGATGTCGCGCGGGATGCTGCGGAAGAACCCGACCAAAAGCCAGGTCGAGAACGGAGCGGTCAGGGTCGGATAGACAACGACCAGCGACCAGATCGTGTCCTGCAGGCCAAGCTCGGCGACGATGCGCGACAGGGGCAGGAACAGAAGCGTCGGCGGGACCAGGTAGAAGATGAACACGGTCATCGCCAGCTTTCCGCCCCACTGCCCGGTGAGGCGCGCGATCGCGTAGGCCGCGGGCACGCTGATCGCGAGCGTGATCGCGACGACGATCAGGCCGATCTCGACGCTGTTGCGGACGAACGTGAGGAAGGCCGTGTCGGCGAACAAGACCCTGACGTGGTCGAGCGTCGGAGGCGAGTTGTAGAAGAACGGCACGTGGCCGACCGTGTAGAGGTCGGCGTTGTCTTTGAACATCGTGAAGGTCGCCCAGGCAAACGGAAAGGCGCACAGCAACGCAAACACCACCAGCACCGCCCAGCGCGAGATGGCCACCCCGGGCGAGCGCGCGACCATCAGGTCACATCCCCCCGCGAAGCCTGGCGCAGCATCAGGATGCAGACCCCGAGCAGGACCGGGAACATGAAGATGCCGATCGCCGCGCCCTGGGCCAGGCTGCCGCCCTGGATGCCGGTGTAGAAAGACCAGCTGCCGAGGACCTGGGTGGCGAAGCCGGGACCGCCTCGGGTCAGGATGTAGACCGCGGCCATGTCCGTGAACGTGGCCACGATGCCGAACAGGATCGCCACCATCATGATCGGCGCCAGCAGCGGCATCGTGATGTCGAAGAAGCGCTTCCAGAATCCCGCTCCGTCGACCTGCGCCTGCTCGTTCAGCTCGGGCGGGATCGAGGTCAGGCCCGCCATCAGGATCACCGCGGCCAGAGGCAGCGTGCGCCACGCGTTCAGGGCCACCACTGACGCTATGGCGGTGGCGTCCTGGCCGAGCCACGCCACCGGCGTGCCGACGTCGATGACGTGAAGCTGGCCAAGGATCCAGTTGAAGGGGCTGAACAGCGAGTCGAGCATCCAGAGCCAGGCCAGCGCGCTCAGCGCGATCGGCGTCGTCCAGGGCAAGAGGATGAGGAAGCGGACGAACCACTTGCCCCGGAAATTGGCGGAGAGGACGAACCCCAGGACCGTGGCCAGGACCACGACGATGAGCTGGGCGAGGACCGTGAACACCACAGTGTTGCGCAGGGCAATGCGGAACACGGGGTCGTCGAGGGTGTGCTGGAACGTCTGCAGGCCGACAAACGAGAATTCCGTGGAACCCGTGGTCGCGTCGCTGAAGGCGTAGACGAAGACGAGCACCAGGGGCAGGCCGACGAGCGCGACCAGGTAGATCATCAGCGGCGAGAGCATCACCGGGCCCAGCACCTCTTCGCGGTCGAGCAGGTGGTGGACGCGGACGGTCTCGTCGACGATGACCGTCCGCCGGACGGCGGGCTCGCTCACGCGGCGATCTTCCGGCCGGACTCGCGGTCGAACACCCTGAGGTGCCGGTTGCGAATGACCATGTCGGCGTCGTCGTCCGTGGCCACGCGCAGCGGGTGCTCGATGGCGAGCTTGGCGATGACGTTGGTGTCGCCCTTGTCGTCCTTCACGCGCAGGTACACGTAGCGGTCGGCGCCGAGGTTCTCAACCCGGAGGACGCGACTGCGGAACACGGTGACGTCGTCGCGGGCCGCGGCGCCCTTCTCGAGCTCGATGTTCTCGGGTCGGAAGCCGATGATCTTGCCGTCCCGCTCCAGCAGGTTCATGGGCGGCGAACCGACGAAGGTGGCGACGAAGGTGTTGGCGGGGTGGTGGTAGATCTCCTCCGGCGTGCCGATCTGCTGCAGCCGGCCAAAATTCAGGACGGCGATCCGATCCCCGAGGCCCATCGCCTCGACCTGGTCGTGCGTGACGTAGATCGTCGTCGCGCCGACGCGCTGCTGGAACTGCTTCAGCTCGAGTCGCGCC
>DASXSD010000132.1:0-9031 GCA_036506195.1 Candidatus Dormiibacterota bacterium | reverse complement strand
TGCTGATGAACCCCGGCGGCCCTGGCGAGTCGGGGATCGAGTTCCTGCGCAGCGACGTCTCGTCGATGAGCAATCTCAACCGCCGCTTCGACCTGGTCACGTGGGATCCGCGTGGCGTCGCAGCCAGCACACCGGTGACCTGCGTCGACGGAGCTCAGCAGGACGCGTACCTCGCGCTCGACACAGTGCTCGACGATCCGCAGGAAAAGAACGCCGCAATCCAGGCGATGAAGGACTTCGCCGCGGGATGTCAGAGGCGCAGCGGTGACCTTCTACCATTCATGGATTCCGCCAGCACGGCGAAGGACATGGACCAGATCCGGGCCGCGGTCGGCGACGAGAAACTGACCTACCTGGGTTTCTCCTACGGCACGTACATCGGGCAGTGGTACGCGCATCTCTTTCCCAACCACGTGCGAGCGCTCTCGCTCGACGGGGTCGTCGACGCGACCGTGCCCGCCAACCAGGCCCTGCTTGGCCAGGTGATCGGGTTCGAGCAGAACCTGCAGTCCTTTCTCGCCGACTGCAGAGCTCGCACGAGCTGCGGCTACGGCCGCTCGGGCGACCCTGGTTCAAAGCTGACCGCGCTCATGGCCCGCCTCGACTTGACGCCGTTGAAGGTGGGCGGCCGCCAGCTGACGCGAGCACTCGCCATGACTGGACTCCTGGTCACCCTCTACGACCAGAGCCTCTGGCGTTACCTCGACCAGGCTCTGACCGCGGCCGAAAACGGCGACGGGCGCATCCTGATGCTGCTCGCGGACGCCTACAACCATCGCAACGCCGACGGCACTTACGCCAACCTCTTCAACGGCGCTTTTCACTCCGCCTACTGTCTCGACTTCCCGGTCCCGACCGACGTCGCCGACTACGACAAGCTAGGCCCAACCTTCGAGAAAGCGTCACCGCTGTTCGGGCCGTGGAGCCAGTACTCCAACCTCCAGTGCGCCTTCTGGCCGGTCAAGCCGAAAAACCCGAAGGGACCCGGCACCGTGACCGGGGCGCCACCGATCCTGCTCGTCGGCGGCACCAACGACCCCGCCACCCCTTACGAGGAGGCGGTGGCGGTCAGCAAGCAGATCGAGGGCTCGGTGCTGTTGACCCGTCAGGGCAACGGCCACACCTCATACGACTCCAGCGCATGCGCCCACGCGGCCGAGGATGCCTACCTGCTGAACCTCACGCTGCCCGCTGCCGGGACGACCTGTTCGGTTTAGGCGACCGGCGCAGCAGCGCGCGTCTTGGCCTTGGTGAAAGTAAGCGATCCCTCGTGCACACCGACCTCGACTGCGTCGCCGTCGCTGAACTTGCCCTCGAGCAGGAGCATCGCGAGCGGGTCCTGGACCAGGCGCTGAATCGCCCGCTTCAGGGGGCGCGCGCCATAGACCGGATCCCAGCCCCGCTCGATCAAGACACGCTTTGCGTCGTCGCTGACGACGAGCGAGATCTTGCGCTCATCGAGCCGCTTGCGCAGCCGCGCGAGCTGGATGTCGACGATCGCGCCGAGCTGTTCCTGGGTCAGCGAGCGGAACACGATGACCTCGTCGACGCGATTCAGGAATTCGGGCCGGAACTGATCGCGCAGCACACCCATGACCGCCTCGCGGATCTCTTCGAACGGACGGCTCGACATGTCCTGGATAAGCTGGCCGCCGAGGTTTGAGGTCATGATCAGGACCGTGTTGCGGAAGTCGACCGTTCGGCCCTGGCCGTCGGTCAACCGGCCGTCGTCAAGGATCTGTAGCAGCACGTTGAAGACATCGGGGTGCGCCTTCTCGATCTCGTCGAAGAGCACGACCGAGTAGGGCCGCCGGCGCACAGCCTCGGTGAGCTGCCCGCCTTCGTCGTAGCCGATGTAGCCGGGCGGAGCGCCCAGCATACGGGCGACGGTGTGCTTCTCCTGGTACTCCGACATGTCCAGCCTGATCAGCGCCTGTTCGTCGTCAAACAGGAACTCGGCAAGCGCGCGAGCGAGCTCGGTCTTACCGACACCGGTCGGGCCGAGGAAGATGAACGATCCAACCGGGCGATTCGGGTCGGCCAGGCCTGAGCGCGACCGGCGGACGGCGTTCGCCACCGCGCTGACGGCCTCATCCTGGCCGATGACACGGTCGTGCAGCCGCTCTTCCATCTGGATGAGCTTCGCGACCTCGCCCTCCATCAGCTTGGAGACGGGGATTCCCGTCCACTTGGCGACGATCTGCGCGATGTCCTCCTCGCTCACCTCTTCCTTGAGGAGGGGGTGGCCGCCCTGGATCTGGCCGAGGCGCGCGTTCGCCTCCTGGAGCTGCTTCTCGATCTCGACGGCTTTCCCGTAACGAAGCTCGGCGGCCTTGGCGAAGTCCGCGGCACGCTCTGCACGCTCGGCGTCCAGTCGCACCTCTTCGAGCCTGGCCTTGAGGCCGCGAATCTTGGTGATGACTTCCTTCTCCTGGTCCCACCGTGAGCGCAGCGCGCTCCGCTTCTCGGAGAGCCCGGCAAGTTGCTTCTCGAGCCCGGCGAGGCGCTCCTTGGAGGCGCGGTCGGATTCCTTCTTCAAGGCCTGGCGCTCAATCTCGAGCTGGCGGATCTGGCGCTCGAGCTCGTCCAGCTCGGCGGGCATGGAGTCGATCTCGGTCCGGAGCCTAGCCGCCGCCTCGTCGATGAGGTCGATCGCCTTGTCAGGAAGGAAGCGATCCGTGATGTAGCGGTTGGACAGCACGGCCGCGGCGACCAGTGCCGCGTCCTTGATGCGGACGCCGTGATGCACCTCGTAACGCTCGCGCAGGCCGCGAAGGATGCTGATGGTGTCATCGACCGACGGCTGGTCCACGAGCACCGGCTGGAAGCGACGCTCCAGCGCGGCGTCCTTTTCGATGTGCTTGCGGTATTCGTCGAGCGTGGTCGCGCCGATGGCGCGGAGCTCGCCGCGCGCCAGTGCCGGCTTCAGCAGGTTGGCGGCGTCGATGGCGCCTTCGGCGGCTCCCGCTCCGACCAGCGTGTGCAGCTCGTCGATGAACAGAACGACCTGGCCGTCGGAGCTCTCGATCTCCTTGAGGACCGCCTTCAACCGGTCCTCGAACTCGCCGCGGAACTTGGTGCCGGCAACGAGGGCGCCGAGGTCGAGCGCGACCACGCGCTTGCCCTTCAGGCCTTCGGGCACGTCGCCCTGCGCGATGCGCTGCGCGAGGCCTTCGGCGATGGCGGTCTTGCCCACACCGGGCTCGCCGATGAGGACCGGGTTGTTCTTGGTCCGGCGGGATAGGACCTGGATCACGCGGCGGATCTCCTCGTCACGGCCGATGACCGGGTCGAGCTTGCCTTCCTTGGCGAGCTGCGTGAGGTCGCGGCCGTACTTCTCGAGGGCCTGGTACTTCGACTCCGGGTTGGGGTCGGTCACGCGGTGCGCGCCGCGCACCTGGCGCAGCGCGCTCAAGAGGGACTCGTGGGTCGCCCCCGCGTCCTTGAGCAGCGCGAGGTCGGTGAGGGCGAGCAGCAGATGCTCGGTCGAGATGTACTCGTCCTTGAGGCGTTCGGCCTCCCGCTCCGCCTGCTGCAGGTGCCGGGTCAGGGCCTCGCCGAGGTACGGCTGGCCCGCCCCGCTCACCTTGGGGAAGCGCTCGATGGCGGAGACCAGCGCCGGCTGCAGCGCCTGAACGGGGGCGCCCGCGCGCTCGAGCAGCGTGCGAGCGACGCCCTCATCCTGGCGGATGAGCGAGAGCAGCAGATGCTCCGGCTCGACCGCCTGGTTCTGCGTCGTGCGCGCCAGCTCGGCAGCCTCCTGCAGAGCCTCGAGCGCCTTTTCTGTGAACCGTTCCTGCTTCACACCCTTGGTTTTCCATCCCGGGCGGGGGCTCAAACGGGTTCACCGTATCTTGCAGGCATGCCTGAGCTGCCGGAGTTGGAGGCGCTGCGGATCCGCATCGGACCTCGGGTCGAGGACAAGCTGATCACGGCCGCGACGGTGAACCCGAAGAAGGCTCATCTGCTCCGGTACCCGGTCGACAACTTCGCCCTCGAGCTCCCGGCCCGGCGGATCAAGTCGCTGACCCGTCGCGGCAAGCACCTGGTGTTCGCCACCGAGCTCGGCGGAGGCGGGGATCCGCGGTGGCTGGTGATCAACCCCATGCTGGGCGGCCGATTCCAGGTCGCCGGCGGCGAAGCGCCGGTGCCGGCGACCGAGGTCTTCACGCTGCGCATCGAGGGCAAGCAGGAGGTGCGTTACCTGGACTTTCGCGACATGGGCCGGATCTACTGGGTGAAAGACTGCTCACGCGAGGTCCCGGGCTGGGACGCCCAGGGCCCGGAGGCGGACTCCGTGGCCGAGATGGGCCTCGAGGTCTTCCGCAAGCGGCTGCGGCGCTTCCGCGACGAGCTCAAAGACCTGCTGCGCAACCAGGAGTTCCTGGCGGGCATTGGGAACGCTTACTCGGACGAGATCCTGTTCGAGGCGCGCCTGCTGCCGCTCAGGCGTCGCGCATCGCTCAAGCCCGAAGAGGAGGAGGCCCTGTTCCGGGCCATTCCCCCGGTCCTGTCACGATCGATCGAAGCCATCCTCGCCAACCCCAACTACGAGGAGTCGAAGCAGGACAGGACCTTCATGGCCGTGCACATGAAAGGCGGGAAGACGTGTCCGCGGTGCGGGCACCGGATCAGCCAGCTCGGCTCGAACCGTGAGCCGCTTAACTTCTGCCGGGGCTGCCAGCTCTAGACGGCGACGCGGTGGCCGGCGAGGTTGCCGGCGATGCTGTCAAGGAGCCGCTGTGAGGCGACCGCGATCTCGTCCACGGCGACCTCGAACGCCGCCTCGTGACGCGACGACGGCCTGGTGAAGCCGCTCACCTTGCGCACGAACTGGCGCGCGGCGGCGCGGATCTCGTCGTCGGTGGCGATTACGTCGGCGTGGCGCAGGGTCTTGATGCTTCGGCACATGGCTCACAACGATAGACAGCCTTACGGCCCGCGGTGCGGCGGCAGCTCTGGCAAGTCCGGCGGTGCAAGGCGCGTCGGGTCGAGCCCCGCTCGTTTCAGCATCGCGTTGGCGAGCCGCTCGTACCGATGCTCGACCAGATCGCCGACGGGGTCCGCGCTCGCGCTCATCAGCTGGCGAAAGCTCAGCGACGAGACAGCCCGATAGGCCAGGACGGCACGCGCAGCCTCGGCGCGGCCGGTCAGCGAGGCGATGCGCACGAACGCCAACGCCGCGCCGGTCTCGCGCATGTCGCGCCACCGCCAGCCGCCGTAAGGAAGCAGGACGAGGAGAATCGGCGGCACCGCGACCAGCAGCGCCAGGATGATCGCCGTCTTGAAGATCGCCTCGTGGATGCTGTCGCCCGCCGAGACCAGCGGGTCGCCCGAATATCGCTTCAGCGCGTCGGCGAGGTCGAGCAGGAACTGTGTCAGAAGCGGAATTCCCCCGGGCACCGCACTGCGAAAAGAGGCGATCCATTGGTCGAAGGTGAGGCCCGTGTTCTTGATCGCATCTGCGATGACCTGCAGGCCCATCACGGTCTGGTAGATCAGCCAACCGAGGTACGCCCAGACGATGGTCCAGAAGACGACGGCCGTGTCGGCCAGCACGCGCAGGAAGGCCGGCCACCTGGCGTCCGGGTACGGCTTCATCATCACGACTCGCGCACGATAAGTCACGGCGCACGAAACCGGGCCGCCGTCGCGGCCCGGCTCAGCTAGGCGATCGCGTAGTCGACCTCGACGCTGACCTGGACGTCCAGGTCCCCGACCGGGATCTGGGTCACGGCCTTGTCCGCCGCCCCGGAGTAGACGGGGTACGGAACCCGCGTGTTGACCGAGAGGTCGCTCACCCGCAGCACCTGGCCCACCCGCACGCCCGCCGCGGAGGCCATGGCCTGCGCCTTGCTCCTGGCGTCGGCGATGGCCAGCGCCCGCGCCTCGGCCTGCGCCGCCTTGGGGTTGGAGAGCCCGAATCCCACCGAGATGTTCGTCGCACCACCCTGCTGGACGATCGAGTCGAGCATCGCCCCCACGGTGTCGACGTTGTGCCACTTGACCTGCAGTTGCTCCGAGGCTCGGTAGCCGGTGATCGTCTGCCCGGTCGACCCGTAGACGGGCCCGATCCAGTAGCCGGACGTGCTGAGGTCTTTGTCCGCGACACCCAGCGCCTTGATGCGTGTGATCAGCCTGGCCGCCTTGGCGGCGAGGTCTTTCTGCGCCGCGCCGGCCGTGCCAGCCTGGGACTCGAGTCCGGCGGTGACCATGGCGAGATCCGGCTTTTTGGACACGGTCGCGTCGCCGCTCGCGAGGATCGCCGAATCGATCGACGACGAGCTCGTGGCCGAGCGCACGTTGACCAGGATGGGGGGGCGGTTGGCGACGATGACGGCGGCGATGACAACGGAGACGACGAGCGCCGCAGCGACCGGGATGACAAACAGACGCAGGTTCTGGGGCATCGTGTGGCGTGACCTCCTTTTGCCTCCAGAACGCCACTTGACCGGCGCGGGTAACAAGCCGCGATACTCGATCGGATGTCGGCCGCCGACTGGCTCAGCGTGTCGCGACTCTTGCTGGTCGTGATGCTGTGGCCGGCGGCGGTGGCCGGTGAGGACCGCCTGGTCGGGGTCGGGCTCGTCGTCGCCGCGGTGACGGACATCTTCGACGGGTATCTCGCCCGCCGGCTGGGTGTGGTGTCGGTTCATGGCGCCCGGCTGGACGCGATCGCGGACATCGCGCTCATGGTCTCGGCCGGCGCGTGGCTTCAACTCCTGCACCCTCGGCTGTTTGCGGACAACCTGGCGCTTTTGGTCGCGGCCGGCTGTCTGTACACCGCATCCGTGGCCGCCGGCTGGCTTGCTTTTCGACGCCTGGTGGACCCGCGGCAGCTGTCTGCGAAGGTCGCCGGTGGTTTGCTCTACGCCTTTGCGCTCATCACTTTTCTGACCGGCGTCTATGAACCGGTGCTGCTGGCGGTCGCGCTGCCGGCCCTCGGGATCGCGTCCGTCGAGGCACTGGTCGCGGCCATCATGACCATCCACGCGAGAGGAATCGCGAGCAGGATCCGCTCCCAGAGCCCCCAGCCATCAAAGGACGTCGGGAGCAGTAGCAGAGCTGCGACCAGCATCACTCCCTCCGCGGCGCCGGTCGCGGAGCAGATCGGTCCGTAGTCGCGGGCCAGGAATAGCGGCGCCGCAGTCAAGCCCACGACCGCGGTGCCGGAAGCGAAGCGATGCGCCGCGGTGGCGCTTGTCGATGCAGGATCGAGATGGACCAGGGCCGTCACGATGAATGCGAGACCCGCGACGACGAGCGCGATGCGACCTGAGTTCGCGCCACGGTCCAGACGTAGCGCCATCGCGAAACAGGAGATCGCGACGAGCATGATCGCCACGTCGGCTGCCGCCGCGGCCGGCATGCCGGGCGTTGCCAGCCGGCTTATGGTGCGCGCGACCGAGTCGTAGCCGGGGGTGATCAACGCCGCGGCGAGGACCAGAACCGCAGCGACCGGCGGAGAGACGATCCCGATGGCGCGACATACTCGGGACACGGCCACGAGGGTGGATCGTAGCCACGTCCACGGACGAAGTGAACGCTGCGGTCAGCAGCTCGAGCGGCGGGCCTCGGCGGCTTGAGCGTCAGCCAGGTTGAACGCGGCGAGAGGCGGGACGTAGCCCCTCGGGCCGGCACACGCCGCCTGCGTGATCTGTTGCTGAAGGGCCGGCTCGAGATTCGCGCGCGATGCGAGCAGCGCGGGCGTCGCGTCGCTCGACAGCTCCGAGAGGTATTGCCCGTCGATCTTGTGCGCGACCTGCGCGTGGCTCGTATTGAGCGCGACCACGATCGCCTCGGGGTTGGCAACGTTCAGTCCGAGCAGGACGACCAGGGCGGTCGTGACAGTCGCGCCGATGAACCAGCGACGCTGCCGGAACACACCAAGGAAGTCGGCGGCCAGCAGTCCGAACACCACGCCCAACCAGACGGCGAAGACATGACTGTAGAGGCGCAGCATCGTGAAGCCGTAAGCCTCTTCGTACAGGCTGAGACGGCGAAAGGCGACCACGTCCACCATGAGGGTCAGGGCGATCGCGCACTCGGCAAGGACCAGAAACGCCAGCCGGCTGCTGCGTTCCTTGAAGGCGCTTATCCGGCTGAAGAAGATCAAGAGGGCCAGGGTTATCCCGCTCACCCACAGCAGCTGGAAGAAGCCTGAGCGGGCATAGTCGGAGTACGTGACGCCCGCCGACCGCAAAGTCTCGGCGGCGGCGCCGGACGCCGCGAGCACCTGGGCCAGAGCGAAGGCCGCGAAGACCGCATCGAGGACGGCGAGGACCACGAGTGCTTCCGTCGCCCCGAGCCGCCAGGTCGGACCGTCGACCCGATCGATGGGCTCCGAGGCGGCCAGCCGCAGCAGGCCCGCCGCGGCAAGCGAGCCGATCAGGACGAAGAGGACATCGAGTATCAGCTGCCCGACATCGATGTTGAGGTTGAAGAACGAAGCAAAGACCGGATCCGCGGAGGCGAGCAGGCCGCCGAGCAGCAGCGCGATAGGCGCCGCAATCAGGACGCCGCGGGCGAACGGAATCGCCGAGCTCACTCGGCCGCGAACCCTGATCACAGGCCGCGCGACGAAAGCCACCCCCACTGCGAGCTGGATGAATGCATGGAATGACCTCGCGGCGACATCGGCCACGCCGAGGTCGTAGAGCGATCCGCGCACGGCCAGCGACGCCGCGACACCGAGCAGGCCGATGGCTGCGAACAGGTCCGGCAACAGCAGCCATGGACTCGCCCGCAGCGTAAGCGCTCCCGCGAAGAGGACCGCCGCGCCCGCCAGGAGCCTGGACTCCAATCGCTCGAGCCGACCGACCCAAACGAGCGCGAACGCCGCCCCGATAAAGGTGGTCGACGCGGCGAGACCGAACCTGCCGTTGCGGAGCGCCTGATCAGCTGCCAACCCGACCAGGAGGGCTGCGACGACGGCGGCCCAGGTCGCGTTCGACCGGAGCTTGACGCTGGACCAGGCGGGAAGCGGCGCCTCCGAAACCGGACGCCAGGCCGTCCCGTCCCAACGCCAAAG
>DASXSD010000131.1:0-6035 GCA_036506195.1 Candidatus Dormiibacterota bacterium | reverse complement strand
GCATCATCCCCATCAACCCGTTCGCGGACATGCTCTTCGGTGAGCGCGTCTATCGCTCCCTCCTCGACGTGCCCCAGAAGGTCGACCTCGTCGACGTGTTCCGGCCTGCCGCCGATGCGCCTGAGATCGCGCGCCAGGCGGTGGCCATCGGCGCGAAGGCGTTGTGGCTGCAGCTCGACATCCACTCCGACGAGGCACGGCGGATCGCCGAGGAGGCGGGCATCGAGTACGTCGAGGACGAGTGCACCGCCGTCGTGGCCTCGCTCTACAGGATTCGCAAAACCGCGGCCTAACGTTTAGGCTCGGGGGCGTTGGCGCGAGCGAAGCGAGATCGCACTATCGAGTCGGAGCTCAAGTTCCGTCTCACCGGCGAGAAGGACCACGTCAAGCTGCGCGCAATGCTGCGTGAGCGAGGCGCCCACATGAGCGCGCGCTACCGCGAGGAGAACTATCGCTTCAACGGTCCCGGCAAGTCGACCCGCAACACCACGCTTCGCTTGCGCGTCCTCAACGGCGGACCGCAGGGCGTCCTGACCGCCAAGGGCCCGGCGACATTCGACGGCGGCGTCAAGACCCGCGAGGAGACCGAGATCGAGGTCAAGGACGTGCACGCCACGCTGGACATGCTCGAGCAGCTCGGCTTTCGGGTCGGCTGGACCTATCCCAAGCGGCGCTCGGTCTGGATGCTCGATGGAGTTGCCGTTACCCTCGACGTCCTCGACTTTGGCTGGTTTGTCGAGCTCGAAGGGCCGGCGACGGCGCTGCCCGAGATTGCGCTGAGCCTCGGCCTCGACCCCGCGCACGCGTTGAAGGACAGCTACTCCGTGATGGCGCGCAAGCACCTCAAGGCGAAGAGGTTGACGAAGAACAAGCCGGTGGCGGTCATTCCGCCCGCACCGTCGGAAAAGGCGCAGGCGTAGCGCGGAGCCGCAATTCATAGCTTTCGGCGGCGAAGTCCCCCATGCCGCCCTCGGGTCGCCAGTCGAGCGGACCGACATGCTCAAAGCCCAACTTCTCGGCGACGCGCCGGCTGGCGTGGTTCTCGCGACCTGCCCATAACGTGAGCCGAGTCAGGCCCAACTCGTCGCGGGCCCAGTCGATCAGCGCGCGGCACGCCTCGGTCGTGAGGCCCCGACCGGCGTGATCAGTGCGGATCCAGTAGTGCAGGCCCGCGGCGTCACGACCTTCGCGGTTCAGGCCCGCGACCCCAAGCACGAGCCGCGTGTGCTTTTCGAGCACAGCGAAATGAAACACCTTGTCGTCGCGCCACGCCTTCTCGTCCCGCTCGGTTGCCGAGCGCGCGCTTGCAAGCGAGGGTTCCCTGGCCCACGGCATCCAGGGCAGCAGTTCCGGCCGCGAGGCGACCACCGCGTCATTGATTCCCCCTGCGTGCGGGCCGCTTACCGGCTCGAGGACGAGCCGCTCCGTCTCGAGGGCTACTCGGCGCGTGGGGTCGTCGCGGGCTGGGGCCGGCCGTCGGTTTTCGCCGGGCCGACCCAGACGGTCTGTATGTTGGTGAACTCTTTGATCCCGTACTCCGACAGCTCGCGACCGTAGCCCGATCGCTTCACGCCGCCGAAGGGCAGCCGCGCGTCCGACGCGACCATCCCGTTGATGAACACGAGTCCGGCCTCGACCTTCTCCGCGAGCCGCTTGCCGCGCTCCACGTCGCGGGTCCAGATGTTGGAGCCGAGCCCGAAGTCGGTGTCGTTGGCGACGCGAAGCGCGTCGTCGGCGTCCTTGACCCGGATCACCGCCGCCACCGGGCCAAACGTCTCCTCGTCGTACACAGGCATCCCAGGCTTCACGTTGCTGAGCACGGTGGGCTCGTAGTAGTAGCCGTCGCTCGGGATACGCTTGCCGCCGGTCACCGCGCGTGCGCCCAGGCGCACCGACTCGGCGACCTGGCGTTCCAGCTCGTCGACCAGGTCGGCGCGCGCGAGCGGCCCGACCTGGTTGGCGCGGTCCATCGGGTTGCCGACCTTGAGCGCGGCGACCGCGGCGGTGAACTTCGCCTCGAACTCGTCGGCGACCGGTTCCTCGACGATGAACCGCTTGGCCGCGATGCAGCTCTGGCCGTTGTTCTGGTTGCGCGCCCGGCAGGCGACCGACGCGGCGACGTCGAGGTCGGCGTCGGCGAGGACGACAAACGGGTCCGAGCCCCCCAGCTCGAGCACCGTCTTCTTCAGCGCCTTGCCCGCCGCCTCCGCCACCTTCCTGCCCGCCACCTCCGAGCCGGTGAGGGTGACGCCGGCGACGCGCGAGTCGCCGATCAAGCCCTCCACCGCACCCGAGCCGACGAGCAGGGTCTGGAAGATCCCCTCGGGAACTCCGGCCTCCCGGAACACCTCCTCGATCGCCAGCGCCGACTGCGGCACGTTGGAGGAATGCTTCAGCAGCATCACGTTGCCCGCGCTCAACGCTGGCAGCCCGGCGCGAAAGGCCTGCCAGAAGGGGAAGTTCCACGGCATGACGGCCAGGATCACCCCCAGCGGCTGGAAGCGAACGTAGCTCTCAGACGCGGTGCTCTCGACCGGCTGGTCGGCGAGGAGGCGCTCAGCGTTCTCGGCGAGCCAGTTCGCCGTCCAGGCGCACTTCTCAACCTCCGCCTCGGCCTCGACGATGGGTTTGCCCATCTCGGTCGTGAGCAGCGCTGCGTACCGCGACTTGTCGGCGCGCAAGACGCCGGCCACCGAACGCATCAGCGCCGCTCGCATGCCGGTCCCGGCGTCGCGCCAGTCGTGGCGCGAGGCAGAGGCTCGGTCGAGGGCGGTCTCGACGGCAGCCTCGCCGGCCTCCGGGAAGCTCGCCAGCTCCCGGCCCGTCGCCGGGTCTATGGATCTCAGCACCCCCTCGAATCATGCCACGATTTGTTTCGTGGCCCGAGCACCCGTGAAGAGACGCGTCACCCGCGTCCCAGCCACCCCCTCGAAGCCGACGCCGCCCACCGTCGATGGCCGGCGGCGGGTGGTCATCGAGGCTGTCTCCCCCGAGATCGACGCCGGCCGCTTCCCTGCCAAGCGCGTGGTGGGCGAGAGCGTCACCGTCGAGGCGGACGTCTTCGCCGACGGTTATGACGCGCTGGCGGCGGTGCTCCGTTTCAGGCATGAGAAGGAGGCGAACTGGACCGAGACTCCCATGGCTCCCCTGGTCAACGACCGCTGGCGGGGCGAGTTCACCGTCACCCAGCTGGGCAAGTACGTCTTCACGATCGAGGCCTGGGTCGACCACTTCGAGACCTGGAGCCGGCAGCTCGTGAAACGCATCGCCGCCGGACAGGACGTGAAGGTCGAGCTCGAGGTCGGCGCGCGCATGCTCGAGGAGACGGCGGCCCGGGCCAACGGCAAGTCCCCTGACGCCGCGCGGCTGCAGGCGCTCTCGAAAACCCTGCGCAGCGGCAAGCAGACGGCGGTCGACGGCGAGGCGGGGAACCTGATGCGCCGCCACGCGGACCGCGCCGCGGCCACGGTCTACGCGCGCGAGCTCGAGGTCCTGGTCGAGCCCCTCAAGGCCGGCTTCAGCACCTGGTACGAGCTGTTCCCGCGCTCGACCGGCCCGACCAGCAAACATGGAACGTTCAAGGACGTCGAGCGCCTGCTGCCCCAGATCGCAGCAATGGGCTTCGACGTCCTCTACATGCCGCCCATCCACCCCATCGGCAAGACACACCGCAAGGGCGCCAACAACAAGCCCGCCAAACCCGGCGAGCCGGGCAGCCCCTGGGCCATCGGCTCCGCGGAAGGCGGCCACAAGTCCATCCATCCCGATCTCGGCACCCTCGCCGACTTCAAGCGGTTGGCGAAGGCCGCGAAAGACCGAGGTGTCGACGTCGCCCTCGACATCGCCTTTCAGTGCTCGCCCGACCACCCCTACACGAGCGAGCACCCCGAGTGGTTCAAGCACCGGCCCGACGGCTCGATCCAGTACGCCGAAAATCCGCCGAAGAAGTACGAGGACATCTACCCGTTCGACTTCGAGACCGAGCACTGGCGAGAGCTGTGGAACGAGCTCCTATCGATCTTTCTCTTCTGGTCCGAGCAGGGCGTGCGCATCTTCCGCGTCGACAACCCGCACACCAAGCCGTTCGCCTTCTGGGAGTGGGTCATCGCCGAGCTCCGGCGCGCCAACCCTGAGGTGATCCTCCTCTCGGAGGCTTTTACGCGGCCCAAGGTGATGTACCGCCTCGCCAAGCTTGGCTTCAGCCAGTCGTACACCTACTTCGCGTGGAGGCACACCGCCTACGAGCTGTACCAGTACTTCACCGAGCTGTCTCAGCCGCCGGTCCGCGACTTCCTCCGTCCCAATCTCTGGCCGAACACTCCGGACATCCTCACCGAATACCTGCAGACAGGAGGCCGGCCGGCGTTCCAGGCCCGGCTGATCCTGGCCGCCACCCTCGGCGCGAACTACGGCCTCTACGGCCCACCCTTCGAGGCGCTCGAAAACCGGTCGCGCGAGCACGGCTCCGAGGAGTACCTCGACTCCGAGAAGTACCAGCTGCGCGACTGGAAGCCGGACAGCGCCATCCGCGAGCTGATCACGATCGTCAACCGCATCCGTCACGAGAACCCCGCTCTCCAGACCGACCGCGGCCTGCGGTTCCACTTCACCGAGAACGACCAGCTCCTCGCCTATTCGAAGAGCACGCCTGACAACGGCAACGTGGTCCTGACTGTCGTCAACATGGATCCTCACCACGTGCAGCGCGGCGTGGTCAACCTGCCGCTCGAGGAGCTCGGCATCGACAGCGACCGCGCCTACCAGGCCCACGAGCTGATCAGCGGCGCGCGTTACCTCTGGAGCGGACCGCGCAACTTCGTCGAGGTGAACCCGTTCTCCATGCCCGGCCAGATCTTTCGCTTCCGCCGCCGCGTGCGAAGCGAGCACGACTTCGAGTACTTCCTGTGATCGCAACCAGGCCGCGGCGCAAGTTCGTCGAGACCCTCCAGCTCGAGGACGATCCGCTGTGGTACAAGGACGCGCTCATCTACGAGGTCCACGTCCGGGCGTTCATGGACAGCGACGCCGACGGGGGCGGCGACTTCAAGGGCCTGATCGAAAAGCTCCCCTACCTCCAGGACCTCGGCATCAACGCGCTCTGGCTGCTTCCCTTCTATCCCTCGCCGCTGCGCGACGACGGCTACGACATCGCCGACTACACGGACGTCAACCCGATGTACGGCACGCTCGGCGACGCCAGCCAGCTGATCCGCGAGGCCCACCGGCGCGGCATCCGCGTCATCACCGAGCTCGTGTGCAACCACACTTCGGACCAGCACCCGTGGTTCCAGCGCGCCCGGCATGCGAAGCCAGGCAGCCCGCTGCGCAACTTCTACGTCTGGAGCGAGACGAATCAGCGCTACCAGGATGCGCGGATCATCTTCAAGGACACCGAGACGTCCAACTGGACGTGGGACCACGTCGCCAACGCGTACTACTGGCACCGGTTCTACTCCCACCAGCCGGACCTGAACTTCGACAACCCGAAGGTCAAGGAGGCGATCTTCAAAGTCCTTGACTTCTGGATGGAGCTGGGCATCGACGGCTTGAGGCTCGACGCCGTGCCGTACCTGTACGAGCGCGAGGGCACCAACGGCGAGAACCTGCCGGAGACGCACCAGTTCCTGCGCGAGCTGCGGGCGCACGTCGACTCCCAATACCGCAACCGCATGCTGCTGGCCGAGGCCAACCAGTGGCCGGAGGACGCGGTCGCCTACTTCGGCAAGGGCGACGAGTGCCAGATGGAGTTCCACTTCCCCCTCATGCCCCGCCTGTTCATGGCGATTCGCATGGAGGATCGCTTTCCGATCGTCGACATCCTGGCCCAGACCCCGTCGATACCCGACAACGCGCAGTGGGCCTTGTTCCTCCGCAACCACGACGAGCTGACGCTCGAGATGGTCACCGACGAGGAACGCGACTACATGTACCGCGCCTACACACAGGACCGTCTCGCCCGCCTGAACCTCGGCATCCGTCGCAGGCTGGCGCCGCTGCTCGGCAACGACCGGCGCCGGATCGAGCTCATGAACGGG